>NZ_JBSFEV010000004.1:0-388643 GCF_053594615.1 Streptomyces sp. NPDC001858 | reverse complement strand
CGAGGGCCGGAGGGCCCGCCAGGGCCGGAGGGCCCGCCAGGGCCGGAGGGCCCGCCAGGGCCGGAGGGCCCGCCAGGGCCGGAGGGCCCGCCAGGGCCGGAGGGCCCGCCAGGGCGCCGGGAGCACCCGGCCGTGCCGGTTGCTCCGCCGCCCGCACGGTTACTCCACCGTTCGGCCCGTCAGTGTGGTCAGGCTGTTGCGGACGTGGTCCATGTGGGCCTGGACGTCGTCCCAGCGCTCGCCGTGTTCCCGCAGCATCTGTTCCGTCTCCCGGGCGGCCTGCTCCTCGTGGGTGCGGGCCTCGGCCAGGATCTCGGCGGCACGCGCGTGTGCGGCCTCCTGGCCGCGGCGGGCCGACTCCTCGGCCTCGGCGAAGGCCTGCTTCGCCTCGGACAGCGCCGCCTCGGCCCGGGTCACCGAGCGGGCGTGCTGCGCGTCGAGGGCCGCGGCCCGTTCGGCCGCCTCGCGCTCCGCCGACGTCCACCGCTCGGCGTGCTCCTTGTCCTGCTCGGCGAGCATGCCGGTGGTGCGCTGGCGCACCTCGCGCAGGGCGGCCAGCGCCTCGCCGCGATACTCCTTCACCTCGCGGCGGGCCCCGACCCGGACCTCGTCGGCCTCGGCGCGCGCCGCGAGCAGCCGCTGACGGGCGCGTTCCTCGGCCTCCGCGCGGAGCGCGTCCGCCTCCTCCTGCGCCTCCCGGCGCACGCCGAGAGCACATGTCTCCGCCTGCGCGACCTGCTCTCGCGCATCACCCCGCGCGTTCTCGCACACGTCCGCCGCCTCCTCCAGCGCGAGCTGGAGAACGCGCCGTGCGCGCTCCCCCAGACACTCGTACGTCTGCGGCGCGAGCCGCGTCACGACCTCGCGCAACCGCTCGGCCTCCGCCTCCATCCGCTTGGCGAGGACGGTGAGCCGGGCGGCCCGCTCCCACGCGGCGTCCCGGTCGGCGCAGAGCGCGGCGGTGTACGCCTCGACCTGTTCAGGCCGGTAGCCGCGGCGGCGAACGGTCACGAACCCCGGCGGTGACACCGATGCGCTTGCGCTGCTCATCCTTGAAAACCCCTCGCCACCCGACGGACACGACATGATGATTTCGCGCATATCTTGATGGATCGGGTGTAAGTGTTCATAACGCGACACTCCGCGCGCAGGACACGGTCAGCTCAGAACAAGACCTGATCGCACCCTGAACGAACACAGAAACAAACACAGAGACGAACACAGGGGCGAACACAGGGGCGAACACAGAAAAGGGCCGGGCCCGGTCTTCCGACCCGGCCCGGCCCGCCCCTCACGCCTGAGCGACAGCTATCTCAGCGACCGCCCGTCACAGCAGCCCGTCCCACATCTGCTCCAGCAGCACCGACCACCAGCTCTCCGGCGAACCGAGCGCCGCCGGGTCGAGCGAGACCAACTGCGCCTGGAAGTCGACGGTCCAGCGCCCCGCCTGCTCCTGGTTCAGACCGAACCGCAGCCGCCACATCCGCCCCAGCAGCGCCAGACAGCGCGCGAACTCCGGCAGCCCCGTGTTCACGAACTGCGGCGGAACGGGCGCACCGCCCGGCCCCGCCTCCACCGGCACGGCGACGATGTTCGCCGTCCCGTACTGCACACAGATCGCCTTGCCGAAATCGCTGCCCATGACGAGGTACGACCCCGCGTCCGAAGCCGGCTGCACACCCCGCTCCGCCGCCAGCTCGGCCAACGTCGGCACCGGCCGCCCCGGCTGGGCCTGCGCCCAGAAGAACGGCCCCATGTCCGCAGGCAGACCCGCCACCACCAGCGTGTGCGCCACCACCGGCGGCACACCCTGCCGCGACACCGCCGCCTGCTCGAACCGGAACACCGACGGCCCGAACACCGCGGCCAGCTCCTGCGCGATCGCCTCCGGCGGAACCGGCGGCGCCGACTGCACCTGCGGCAACGGCGCCCGAACCGGAGCCGGACGCGCCGGCCCGTCCGCCACCTGATGCAACTCGCCCTGGTGCGCCAGCAACTGCTGCATGCCCTGCTGCCGGCTCGCGTGATCCGTGCCGTACGGCGCGATGCTCGTGATCCGCGCCTGCGGCCACTGCTCCCGGATCATCCGCGCACAGTACGCACCCGGCAGCTCACACGACTCCAGCTCCGTGTGCAGCTCCAGCACCTGGTCCGGCGGCACGTTCATCGCCCGCAGCTCATGGAAGATCTGCCACTCCGGATGCGGCGTCCCCGGCGCCGAACGCCGGATCAGCTGCTGCTCCGAGCCGTCCTGCGCCCGATAGCGCAACACGGCCTGATAGCCCGGGCCGACCGTCGGCAACCCCTGCTGCTGCGGATACCCGTACGCCGGCGGCTGCCCCGGCACGGGCCCACCCGGCGGCATCGGCGGCCGGGGAGCGCCCGGAGCCATCCCGGGCGCACCCGGGAAACCGGGAGCGCCGGGCACACCGGGAGCCTGCGGCGGCGGAGGTGCGCCCGGGCCGCCCGTCGGGGACCCGGCCAGCATCGTCTGCGCATGGTGGACGGCGCCCTGCGCGCCCCCCGCCGAGCCGTGCACGCCGTGCACGCCGGGCGCGCCAGGCCCGCCCGGGGCTCCCGGAACGCCAGGGACACCCGGCGCTTGGGGTGCACCAGGAGCGCCCGGCATCCCCGGAGCGCCCGGCGCGTGAGGCACACCAGGAGCGCTCGGAGCACCCGGAGCTCCCGGAGTTCCCGGAACACCCGGAGGCTGCGGCCCGCCGCCCGCACCCGGACCGGGCTCGGCGAACATCGTCGCGGCGTGGTGAACGCCCCCGGGAGGCATGCCCCCGGGCGGATTCGGCCCGCCAGGCGCACCCGGACCCGCCGAACCCCCCGGACCGGCCGGACCGGCCGGAGCACCCGACCCGTCGGGCCCCAGGGCCGACACAAGCTGCGTAGGCACGTAACCGCCCGCCGGAGTGCCCGGCGCCCCCGGCCCGGAAGGCGGCGGCGGAGGCGTACCGCCCGGCCGCGCGCCCGGAGTTCCCGGCGCACCCGGCGGAGGCGGCGGCACGGCCCCGCCCCCTCGGTTACGCCGCGGAGGCGGCGCGGCCTTGCTGGTCGCGGCATCGGCGATGTCCCCGGCGTTCGCCGCGAGCGGCCGCGCCGGCGCCCCCGGACCGGCCGCAGGCGCGGAAACAGCGGCACCCTGCGGATAGCCGTACGACGCCCCGACAGCCCCGGGCGGACCGACCGGACCGGACGGCGGCGAAGTCGGAGCAGGCGTGGGCGTCGGCGCCTGCGCGGGCGACGGCGCGGGCGGCGGAGTCGGCTGAGGCCGCGCCCCCTGCACAGCGGGCGCACCCGTCTCGTCGAGCACGGGCGCGACCGCGGTCGGCGGAAGCCGGCTGCCGCCGGACATCAGCGCCGTCTTGGCGTCCGGCGGCGACGTCGGCGGTCCCGACTCGTCGTCGGAGCCGCTCAGCGGCGGCGCGAACACCGTCGCGGGCAGCGGCACGGAACGGTCGTCACCGGAGTCGCCGTTGGTGTCCGTCCCCGCCCACGGGGTCGCCCCCAGCGGCACCGCGGGCGCGGCCGGCACCCCGCCCCGCGTCTCGGGCAACCCGCTCCCCGGCACCCCGGCCTGCGTCCGAGGCAGCGAAGGATCACCACCGGGCACGCCCCCACCGGCAGCGGAACCCACGCCCGAACCCGAACCCGCACCCACGCCCGAACCGGCACCCGTACGCGAACCTGCACCCGCACCCGCACCCGTACCGGCCGCGGCCGCCCCGTTCCCCGAAGCAGCCCCCGGCCGGCCCTCGATGCCCAACCGGTCCGCCGCCTCCTGCAACCACTCCGGCGGCGACAACAGGAACGACGTCTGATTCAGGTCCACCCGCGCCGCAGGCGCCGGCACCGCGTCGGCCGGGACGTCCGGACGGCCGTACTCCTCCTCGTACCGGCGGATCACCTCGCCCACCGGCACCGAAGGCCACAGCGTGGCCTCCCCGCTGTCCCGCGCGATCACCAGCCGCTGCGCACCGCCGTCCGACCGCGGCCCCTCCGCACGATCCTCGGCCCACACCACGAACCCGAGGCCGAACTCCCGCACCCGCACCTCACGATGCTGGTACGCCGGCACATCCCCGTTGATCCACTCTTCGGCGCGCTCCTGCGCCTGCGCGAACGTCACCATCGGTCAGCTCACTCCCCCGCGCCCGCGGACGACCCGGACGACACCGGAACCGACCGCGCGAAACCGCCGTCCACCATCAGATTCGCCACCGTCTCCAACTCCGGCGGATTACCGGCCAACCGCGACAGGAAGACGTCGAAATCCTCACCGCACGGCAGCAACAGCCGCTCCATGCGCTCGGCCGGCGACCAGCCCGGGTCCACGTCCCGTACATCGTCGTACGAGCAGAACCACACCGAACCGGTGCGCTCACCACGCACCTTCACCGCCAGCAGCCCGCCCTGCACGAACGCGACGCCCAGATAGTCCTTCGTCAGATGATCACGCAGGCATTTGTTCACATACACCAGATCGTTCACAGCGGCCTCGTCCCGCACCGTGAAGAACGGCTGGTCCACCAGCAGCCCCCGCTCCGCGACCAACGCCGCACCCACCGGCGCACAACCGCCCGCCGCCTTCACGAACGACCGATACGCGCCCGGCAACCGGTACCCGAGGTCCTCCTCGACCCCCTGCACCTGCTGCTCCGTCACCGCCACACCCGACTTCGGCAGCCCGAAATGCGCCGGACGCGTCTCCTGCAACGGCCGCGTCCCGCGCTTCGACTGATCCACCACAGCCGTCGACACCCCACCGTGATGCCGCAACAACGCCTTCACCTCGACCGGAACCAGCTCCAGCCGCCGCGAACCCACCACGTGATGCCACGTCCAGCCATGCGGAGTCGCCACCGCCGGCACCGTGTCCCACAACTCGTGACCCGTAGCCGCGAGCGCCGCGTTCGCCGACACGTAGTCCGTCAACCGCAACTCGTCCACGCCGAAACCCTCCGGCGGATCCGCGATCTCCGCGACCGCACGCGCGTACGGCGAGAAAACCGGGTAGCCCCGCTCGTCCACCCGCACGCCTCTCGGGTGCCGTGCCGCCCGGACCGGATCCGGGAAATGCACGACCTGCCCGGCGTAGGCCGCGTTCGGCGGCGCGGCCTGGTGCCCGAGCCGACTCGTCGTCATGGCGGTTGCCCCCTGCGGCACTCTGTACGGCCCGCAGCGGCCGGTTCCGCTTCCGGTCCCGACCCACCACGCCCGTATCGACTGTCTCCAACAATCTCCAACGCGCGTCAACCGCGCGCCCACGGTGCCGACAGCCTATGCGGTACGACGACGACGGTCACCGGGCCTCCGGTTCCGTGACCAGCCGTCACCCCGCCGTGACAGCCCGCCCAAACCCGGGCGTGTCGCACCGCCCCAGCTTCCGCACCCGCCACGCCGTTTGGCACCCTGTGACCTCCGGGGGATGCACGGGAGGGGAAAACGATCATGAACGCGACGCAGACGGGGCCACACACCGGCAGGTCCGACGGCCTGTACAACGCCCACCCGGGCGCCCACCACACAGGCGACCACCACGCCCACGCCACCGCAGAACACGGCACCACAGCCCACAGCACCGCAGAACACGGCACCGGCCGATCCGGCGACCCCCGCATCGGCTGGTCCACCGCCGAAGCCCCCCACACCCCCACCCTCCGCCACCGCCGCGACGGCATACTGCCCACCGTCGCCGCCGCCCTCTCCGTCCGCGGCGCCACCCTCACCGGCACCGCCGCCCGAGGCGACCAACCCCCGCCGCTGCACCCCCTCGTCCAGGACTTCCTCGACACCCTCGGCAGCGCCCAACGCGACCGCTTCACCGGCCGCTGCGCCGAAGCACTCCTCATCTCCCGCCACATCGCCGCCGCCGACGCCGACCGCAGCAGACGCGCCGCCCGCCGCCCCATGACCAACGGCGAAGCCCGCAAAACCCTCAAACAAGCCAAACTCACCACCCGCCGCATCCGAGAGGACGGCGACCCCCTCCACGGCAGCTTCGCCACCCCCTGCCGCGCCTGCACCGCCCTCAGCGACCACTTCGGCGTCCGCATCGTCGACCCGACCACCAACACCGACTGACCCGCACCACCCCAGGCACACAGCACCCCAGCCACACAGCGCCACACGCACGCAGCACGACGAACGAAGGGCAGATGCACACCGACCGCACCTCCTCCACGCGCTTCCCCGCACCCGTCGACGCCGCCCTGCGCGCCGCCGGCTGGCAACCCGGACGCTGGGACATCAAACAAGCCGAGATCTGGGCCGACACCCTCCGCGAACACACCTCACCCGCCGGCCACCGCCACGCCGTCTTCCCCGCCGCCGTCGAGGCATGGGCCGAATTCGGCGGACTCACCATCACCCCCACCGGCCCCGGCCGCCAGGTCGCCCCCACCACCGTCCACCTCGACCCCCTCCACGGCCTCCACATGGCCCGCACCCTCGCCGACCTCGGCCGCGCCCTCGACACCGACGTCGCCCCCCTCGGCACCGAGACCGACACCCACTCCCTCCTCGCCGTCGACGCCGAAGGCCGCGTCTACGCCCTCGACCACACCGGCGACTGGTACCTCGGCCCCGACATCGACCAAGCCCTCGGCGCCCTCACCTCCGGCATCGAACCCATACGCCTCACCGCAAGCTGAGCCACCCCCACCGCCCGCGTACAGGCCTCCTCCCCCACGGGACCGGGACCAGGACCCCCACACGCGCCGGCTACGACGCCGGAATCACCGCCGACACCCGAAAACCCCCCGCCTCCGTCGGCCCCGACACAAAAACCCCACCCAGCGCCAGCACCCGCTCCCGCATCCCCACCAAACCATTCCCCCCCGACGGCAACCCCGCCGACGACGCCGACCCCATCTCCGCCGGCGGCCCGTTCTCCACCTGCATCGCGATCTCCCCCACCCGATGCGCCAACCGCACCTGCGCCTTCGCCCCCGCCGCATGCTTGTGGACGTTCGTCAACGCCTCCTGCACCACCCGATACGCCGTCTGCTCGATCTCCGCCACATACGCCCGCACCTCACCGTCCACCGACAACTCCACCACCATCCCCGCAGCCGCCGACTGCCCCACCAACTCGTCCAGATCCGCCAGACAAGGCCCCTCACCCTCCTCCACCACCACCGCAGCCACCGCCGCGAGCGGCACCGTAGCCATCGCCGCCCGCTCCCGCGCACCACCACTGCGCAACACCCCGAGCATCTCCCGCAACTCCGTCAACGCCTGCCGCCCCATGTCCCCCACCAACACCGCATTCCGCACAGCCTTCTCAGGATCCTTCCGCGCAACCGCCTGCAACGCCGCCGCATGCACCACCATCAGACTCACCCGATGCGCGACCACGTCATGCATCTCCCGCGCGATCCGCGTCCGCTCCTCGCTGCGCGCCCACTCCGCACGCTCCTCCGCCCGCTCCGCGAGCAACTGCAGCTCCCGCTCCAGACTGTCCGCCCGCTCCCGCAAGCTCTCCATGAGCCGCCGCCGGGCGCCGACATACATCCCGAGCAGCAGCGGAGGCGCGGTCAGCCCCAACGACGTCGTGATCGCGGCAAACGGGACGAACCAGTCCCCCAGCGTCAAAGTCCCCCGGTTCATGCTCTGCCGCACCTGCACGAACGTCACGATCAACGTCCCCACCAGCTGCATCGCCGCCAACGACGCGATGATCCGCCGCGGCAGCTCCGACGCCGCCAGCGTGTACAGCCCGACGATGCCCATCAGGAACCCCATCTGGGCCGGCGTGATCGCGATCGCCACCAGTACCACAGCGATGGGCCACTGCCGCCGCACCACCAACACGGAACCGGCGACCAAACCGAACACGACCCCCGCCGCCACCGGCACCCCGGCGTCCCGCGCGAACTGAACCCCCTCCACCGCGCACTCCACGGCGGACACGAACCCCAGAGTCCAGTCGAACGCCGCGCTACGCCATCTGGCCCACCACAGCGGCCCTCCCCGGGCCGTCGTGTGCTCTTCCCCCGTCGTGGTCATGCCTCCAGCCTACGGGCGCGGGGCCCGCCTTTTCCGGCGACTTTCACCGACCGAATACCGCCGATATCACTCGAACTGGTGAACAAGGACCGTTCGACCGCGGAACCAAGCATTCCGCCCGGACGGTATGCGTATGACACATCCCCGTGGCAAGTACGCAGACTTCGAAACACTCCGCGACCAGGCGGTCGCACTGCGACGCCAGGGCTACAGCCTTCGGCAGATCCGCGACGAGCTTCAGGTCCACAACAAGGAGACGCTGCAGCGCCTCGTCGAGGGCGAGCCGCCCCCGGAATGGACAAA
Source organism: Streptomyces sp. NPDC001858 (assembly GCF_053594615.1). Taxonomy (NCBI): domain Bacteria; kingdom Bacillati; phylum Actinomycetota; class Actinomycetes; order Kitasatosporales; family Streptomycetaceae; genus Streptomyces; species Streptomyces sp. NPDC001858. Next base: position 380,321 of record NZ_JBSFEV010000004.1, on the reverse strand, counting down.
GCGCCCGCGAGCGAAGGACGACCTCCGGGAGAGGGCGCGGGAGCTACGCCGGCAGGGCTGGACGTACAACCGGATCCAGGCGGAACTGGGGTGCTCGAAGAGTTCGGTGTCGCTCTGGGTGCGAGATCTGCCCTCACCCGCGCGACCGCACCCCGATACGGGACCAGCCCGACGCGGCGCGCAACGCGCTGCCGAAAACCGCGCTGCGGCGCGAGCGGAGCTGCAGAGCAAGGCGTCCGCCGAGATCGGGGCAATCACCCCGCGCGAACTGTTCCTGGTCGGCATCGGGCTCTACTGGTCCGAGGGATCGAAAGCCAAGCCAGGGTCCAACCGGCGGGTCATCTTCGTGAACAGCGACGCCAACATGATCACGGTGTTCCTGGCCTGGCTCGACCTGCTCGGCGTGGAACCGGAGCGCCGACGCTTCTCCGTCAGCATTCACGAATCGGCCGACGTCCCAGGAGCCGAGGCCTACTGGGCGGACCAGGTCGGCATCAAGGTCGACGAGCTCCTGAAAACGAGCCTCAAGAAGCACAACCCCAAGACGAACCGCACCAATGTCGGCGAGGACTACCACGGTTGCCTTCGAGTGGCCGTACTCCAAAGCGCCGACCTACACCGTCGCATTGAGGGGGCCTGGTACGGCATAGTAGGGGCTGTCCGTCCGGACGATCTATCGAACCGGACATAAGGGCGATCCCGGGTCGTCTAAGGGCAGGACAGTGTCTTTTGGTGTCACTTATGGAGGTTCGAATCCTTCCCCGGGAGCCCAAGTGAAGGTGGGCCCTGACAGCACTGTCAGGGCCCACTCTCATGTCCCCCGAGAAACGCCCCGGTATCCTTCGGATGTCCCCACCTCTCCACAGCCGAAGGGCAACTTCCGTGAGCGCCAATCGCCCGGCAGCCGTCGTCGTACTCGCAGCGGGTGAGGGAACCCGTATGAAGTCGGCCATACCGAAGGTCCTGCACGAGATCTCCGGCCGCTCCCTCGTGGGTCATGTGCTGGCCGCAGCCGGCGAGTTGGACCCCGAGAACCTGGTCGTCGTCGTCGGGCACGCGCGGGAGAAGGTCACCGCGCATCTGAACGAGATCGACCCGCACGTCACCACCGCCGTGCAGGCGGAGCAGAACGGCACCGGGCACGCCGTCCGGATGGGGCTGGAGGCGCTCGGCGGGAGCGTGGACGGGACCGTGGTCGTCGTCTGCGGCGACACCCCCCTGCTCACCGGTGCGACCCTCGCGCAGCTCGCCGCCACGCACCACGGCGACGGGAACGCCGTCACCGTGCTGACCGCCGAGGTGCCGGACGCGACCGGGTACGGCCGGATCGTGCGGGACGGGGCGACGGGCGCCGTGACGGCGATCGTCGAGCACAAGGACGCGACCGACGCCGAGCGGGCGATCCGGGAGATCAACTCCGGGGTGTTCGCGTTCGACGGGCAGCTGCTGGCGGACGCGTTGAAGAAGGTGCGGACGGACAACAGCCAGGGTGAGGAGTACCTCACGGATGTGCTCGGCATCCTGCGTGAGGCCGGTCACCGCGTCGGCGCCTCGGTGGCGGGCGATCACCGTGAGATCGCCGGCATCAACAACCGGGTGCAGCTGAGCGAGGCCCGTCGGATTCTGAACGACCGGCTGCTGACCGCCGCGATGCTGTCGGGGGTGACGGTGATCGACCCGGCGACGACGTGGGTGGATGTCACGGTCACGTTCGAGCAGGACGCCGTCGTCCACCCGGGCACGCAGCTGCACGGCGCCACGCACCTCGGGGAGGGCGCGGAGGTGGGTCCCAACAGCCGGCTGAAGGACACGAAGGTCGGTGCGGGGGCCCGGGTCGACAACACGGTGTCGGACGGTGCGCAGATCGGTGCGCAGGCGACGGTCGGGCCGTACGCGTATCTGCGTCCGGGGACGCGGCTCGGCGCGAAGGGCAAGATCGGCACGTACGTGGAGACGAAGAACGCCGCGATCGGGGAGGGCACGAAGGTGCCGCATCTCTCGTATGTCGGTGACGCGACGATCGGTGAGTACACCAACATCGGTGCGGCGAGCGTGTTCGTGAACTACGACGGTCAGGACAAGCACCACACGACCGTCGGGTCGCATTGCCGGACGGGTTCGGACAATATGTTTGTGGCTCCTGTCACGGTCGGGGACGGCGCTTACACCGCTGCCGGGTCCGTGATCACCAAGGATGTGCCGCCCGGTTCGCTGGCCGTGGCCCGTGGTCAGCAGCGGAATATCGAGGGTTGGGTGGCTCGTAAGCGTCCGGGCAGTGCGGCGGCGAAGGCTGCCGAAACGGCCTCCGGCCAGGCGCAAAGCGAAGGCTGACCGAAAACAGGTGCGGCAGAGACGGCGTACCGTGATAAGTGCACACCCGCACCCCACCAGCTGAGACGGTTCTGTCGCGCCCAGCGGCGAGCGGTCGCTCGACACCCAGCTGAGACACCCTCTGAGGAGACAGTGCTGTGACCGGGATCAAGACGACCGGCGAGAAGAAGATGATGTTCTTCTCCGGCCGCGCCCACCCCGAGCTTGCCGAGGAGGTCGCCCACCAGCTGGGTGTCGGGGTCGTCCCGACGAAGGCCTTCGACTTCGCCAATGGTGAGATCTACGTTCGTTATCAGGAGTCGGCGCGTGGTGCCGACTGTTTCGTGATCCAGAGCCACACGGCTCCGATCAATCAGTGGATCATGGAGCAGTTGATCATGATCGATGCGCTGAAGCGGGCTTCGGCGCGTTCGATCACGGTGATCGTGCCGTTCTACGGTTATGCGCGGCAGGACAAGAAGCACCGTGGTCGTGAGCCGATCTCGGCGCGGCTGATCGCGGACCTGATGAAGACGGCGGGTGCGCACCGGATCCTGACCGTGGATCTGCACACGGATCAGATCCAGGGTTTCTTCGACGGTCCGGTGGATCATCTGTTCGCGTTGCCGCTGCTGGCGGACTACGTGGGTGCGAAGGTGGACCGGGAGAAGCTGACGGTCGTGTCGCCGGACGCGGGCCGGGTGCGGGTCGCCGACCGTTGGTGCGACCGGTTGGGCGCGCCGCTGGCGATCGTGCACAAGCGGCGTGACAAGGACGTGGCGAACCAGGTGACGGTCCACGAGGTGGTGGGCGAGGTCAAGGGTCGGGTCTGTGTCCTGGTGGACGACATGATCGACACGGGTGGCACGATCTGTGCCGCTGCGGATGCGTTGTTCGCGCATGGTGCGGAGGACGTGATCGTGACGGCGACGCACGGTGTGCTGTCGGGTCCGGCGGCGGATCGGCTGAAGGCGTCGCGGGTGAGCGAGTTCGTGTTCACGAACACGTTGCCCACCCCGGGTGAGCTGGAGGTGGACAAGATCACGGTGTTGTCGATCGCGCCGACGATCGCGAACGCGGTGCGTGAGGTGTTCGAGGACGGTTCGGTGACGAGCCTGTTCGACGAGCAGTGACGGGATCGTCCCATGACGGCCGTCCGGTGACGGTCGTCGTCATGGTTCTCGTCTAGATCGATTTCCGGTACGGCCTTCCCGCTGCGTAAACTGCCACAGTTGCTCGGCGAGGGAGGCCGTACACGTGTGTGTACGGCGGTCCGTTATCGACGCGCTCTTCGTAGCAGGCCGATGGTTTGGCCGGGTGACCACCTTTCCCCCGTTCTACGAGGAGTGAACAATGGCTGAGGTCAAGCTCGCCGCCGAGACCCGTACCGAGTTCGGCAAGGGCGCTGCCCGTCGTATCCGTCGTGACAGCAAGGTTCCCGCGGTGGTGTACGGCCACGGTGTCGACCCGCTGCACATCACGCTGCCGGGTCACGAGCTGCAGCTCGCCCTGCGCACGCCGAACGTGCTGATCAGCCTGGAGATCGAGGGCAAGTCCCAGCTGGCGATCCCGAAGGCCGTGCAGCGCGACGCGATCAAGGGCTTCCTGGACCACGTCGACCTGCTTCTGGTGAAGCGCGGCGAGAAGGTCAACGTCGAGGTCTACGTCCACACCGAGGGTGAGCTGGCCCCGGGTGCGTACCTGCTGGAGCACGTGCTCAGCACGCTGACGGTCGAGGCCGAGGCCACGCACATCCCCGAGTCGGTCACGGTCTCCATCGCGGGTCTGGAGGCCGGCGCCTCCATCCTGGCCAAGGACATCCCGCTGCCCAAGGGCACCACGCTGGCGATCGACGAGGACGCGGTCGTCCTTCAGGTTCTGGCCGCTCAGGCGGAGGAGGCTCCGGCCGAGTCCGAGGCCGAGACCACCGAGGCCTGATTTTCCGGCACCTCAAGTTCCGTCGGCCGCCGCTTCCTCCGGGAGGCGGCGGCTTGCGTGCAGTCAAGGAGAGATGGACGTGACGACCGATGCCAACGAGCCCTGGCTGATCGTGGGCCTGGGCAATCCCGGCCCGGAGTACGCGATGAACCGGCACAACGTGGGTTTCATGGTGGCCGATCTGCTGGCGGAGCGGATGGGCGGCAGGTTCAAGCGGGCGGGGAAGGCGCAGGCGCAGGTCGTCGAGGGGCGGATCGGTCCGCCGGGGGCGGGGAGTCGGCGGGTGGTGCTGGCGAAGCCGATGTCGTTCATGAACCTGTCGGGTGGTCCGGTGAACGCGTTGCGGGAGTTCTACAAGGTGCCGGTGGCGAACATCGTGGCGGTGCATGACGAGCTGGACATCGATTACGGGGTGCTGCGGTTGAAGCTGGGCGGTGGGGACAACGGGCACAACGGTCTGAAGTCGATGACGAAGGCGATGGGTGCGGAGTATCACCGGGTGCGGTTCGGGATCGGGCGGCCGCCGGGTCGGATGCAGGTGGCGGATTTCGTGCTGAAGGACTTCGCTGCGGCGGAGCGCAAGGAGTTGGACTACTTCGTGGACCGGGCGGCGGATGCGGCGGAGGCGTTGGTGCTGGAGGGGTTGGAGCGGGCGCAAAGCACGTACAACTCCTGATTTGTCCGGCTCGGGGCCCGGCTGAGGTTGACGGGTCGTTCGGGCATGGCCAATGATCCCGGCCATGCCTGCGACTGCTGTCCGTTCCCATCGCCGTCGGGTGACTTCCCGGAAGGGCTCGGCGTCGGTCGTCGTGTTGCGTTATGGGCGGCTTGCGGCGATGGGTGCGTTGGCGGTGCTGATTCTGGTCGCCGGGGTGTGGGGTTCGTGGGGTGCGGCGCAGCACGTGATGCTGACGAAGGGGCGGGAGCGGGGCACGGTCGAGGTGACGCGGTGCGGTGCGCGGGTGTGTACGGGGCCGTATGCGCCGTTGTCGGCGGGGTCCACGGCACGCGCGCGTGTGGAGATCGAGAAGTCGGTGGCGGTGCGGAAGGGGCGGACGTACACGGTGGTGCTGAAGCCGGGCGGCGTGGAGGCGGTGCGGTCGGGGCCGGCGGGGGTGCTGTACGCGTGGGTGCCGTTCGGTGGTGCGTTGTTGTTGGCGTCGGTGGTGGTGGCGGGTGGTCTGGGCCGGGTGCGGTGGGGGTGGGTGTTGGCGGGGTCGGGGGTGGCGTTGTTGACGGCGGCGTTCGTGGCGATCTGAGGGCGGGGACGGCGAAGGGCGCCTCCGGGTTCTTTCGAGCTCGGGGGCGCCCTTCGTGGTGGGTGTGTGCGGGTCAGCCGGTGTTGCGCAGGCCTGCCGCGACGCCGTTGACGGTGAGGAGGAGGGCGCGGGCGAGGAGGGGGTCGGGTTCGGCGCCGGCGGCGGCTGCGTCGCGTTGGCGCTTGAGGAGGGTGACCTGGAGGTAGGAGATGGGGTCGAGGTAGGCGTCGCGGATGGTGAAGGTCTGCTTGAGGACGGGGGTGGCGTCGAGCAGGTCCTTCTCGCGGGTGATCTTGAGGACTTCGGCGACGGTGAGGGCGTGTTCGGCCTTGATCGCGTCGAAGACGTGCTTGAGGTGGTCGGGGACGAGGGTGTCGACGTAGTGCTGGGCGATCCGCAGGTCGGTCTTGGCGAGGGTCATCTCGACGTTGGAGATGAAGTTGCGGAAGAAGTGCCACTGGCTGTGCATCTCGTCGAGGACGGTGGCGCCTTCCTGGCGCAGGCCGGCTTCGCGCAGTGCCTTGAGGCCGGAGCCGACGCCGTACCAGCCGGGGACGATCTGGCGGGACTGGGTCCAGCCGAAGACCCAGGGGATGGCGCGCAGTCCGTCGAGTGAGACGCCCGAGCCGGGGCGGCGGGAGGGTCGCGAGCCCAGGTGCAGGTCGGCGAGCTGGTCGACCGGTGTGGAGGCGAGGAAGTACGTCGGCAGGTCGGGGTCCTCGACCAGTTCGCGGTAGGCGGCGTGTGCCGCGTCCGATACGACGTCCATGGCGGCGTCCCAGCGGGCGAGGGCGTCGTCGGACTGGCGGGGTGCGGTGTGCAGGGCGGAGGCCTGGAGGGTGGCGGCGACGGTGAGTTCCAGGTTTTCCCTGGCGAGGGAGGGGATGAGGTACTTGTCGGAGATGACCTCGCCCTGTTCGGTGACCTTGATCTCGCCTTCGAGGGTGCCCCAGGGCTGGGCGAGGATGGCGTCGTGGGAGGGGCCGCCGCCGCGGCCGACGGTGCCGCCGCGGCCGTGGAAGAGGCGCAGGCGTACGCCGTAGCGGTGGGCGACGTCGCGCAGGCGGCGCTGGGCGCGGTGGATCTCCCATTGGCTGGTGGTGATGCCGCCGAACTTGGAGGAGTCGGAGTAGCCGAGCATGACTTCCTGGACGTCGCCGCGCAGCGCGACGAGGCGCCGGTAGGACGGGTCGGAGAGCATGTCTTCGAGGATGGTGTCGGCGGCCTTGAGCTCGTCGGTGGTCTCCAGGAGCGGGACGATGCCGATCTTGGCCCAGCCGGCGTGGAGGTCGATGAGTCCGGCTTCGCGGGCGAGGACGGCTGCGGCGAAGACGTCGTCGGCGCCCTGGCACATGGAGATGATGTAGGACTCGATGACTTCGGGTCCGAAGACGGCGAGGGCTCGCTTGATGGTGCCGAAGACGCCGAGGGTCTTCTCGCCGGCGGCGTCGACGGGTGCGGGGGTGGGGGCGAGCGGCCTGCGGGAGCGGAGTTCCTTGGCGAGGAGCTTGGTGCGGTAGTCGCGGGGCATGTCGGCGTAGCGCCAGGACTCTTCACCGAGGCGGTCGAACAGTTGACCGAGGGCGTGGTGGTGGGCGTCGGCGTGTTCGCGGACGTCCATGGTGGCGAGCTGGAGGCCGAAGGCGGCGAGGGTGCGGATGGTGCGGTTCATCCGGCCGTCGGCGAAGAGGCCGCCGCGGTGTTCGCGCAGGGAGGTCTGGATGAGCGTGAGGTCGGCCAGCAGCTGGCTGGTGCCGAGGTAGTCGCGGCCGGGTTCGTGCGGGGTGCCCTTGGCGAGGCGCTGCTTGGTGTTCTCGAGCTTCTGCCGGATGCAGGTGGCCTTGAGGCGGTAGGGCTCTTCGGCGTTGAGGCGCTTGTAGCGGGGGCTGATCTCGGGGAGTCGTTCGAGGTCGCCGTCGAGGGAGGCCAGGAGTTCGTCGGTCGCGCCGGAGTAGCGGATGGAGTTGGAGAGGAAGCCGCGCAGCTCGTCGATGGTCTCGAGGGCGTCGTTGATGCCGTGTTCGTGCTGGAGGATGAGGACGTCCCAGGTCACCTGGGGGGTGACGTTGGGGTTGCCGTCGCGGTCGCCGCCGATCCAGGTGCCGAAGGTGAGGGGGCGGGTGTCCTCGGGGAGCTGTACGCCGACGCGCTCCAGTTCGGCGGTGAGGTCCTCCAGGACGTCTCCGACGGCGCCCGCGTGGAGTTCGTCGAGGTAGTAGATGGCGTTGCGGGCCTCGTCGGCGGGTTCGGGACGCACGACGCGGAGTTCGTCCGTCTGCCATACGAGGTCGATGTTCTCCGCCAGACGGGTGTCGTAGCGGCGGCGGTCGGAGGCGATGACCGGGGTCTCCAGGAGCGCGGCGATGCGCCGGAGCTTGTTGAGTACCGACCGGCGTGCGGCTTCGGTGGGGTGGGCCGTGAACACGGGGCGGACGTTGAGGTGGCGGACCGTCTGCTGGACGTGTTCGGGGTCGGCGTCCTTGAGGCGGTCGGCGGTGCGGGCGAGGAGCCCGCCTTCGGCGGCGCGGCGCTCGCGCAGTTCGCGGCCGCGGTGCACCTGTTCGGTGACGTTGGCCAGGTGGAAGTAGGTGGAGAAGGCGCGGACCAGCTTGGCCGCGGTCTCCGGTTCGATGCCGCGCAGCAGTTCGGCGGCGGCTTCGCCGTCCTCTCGGGTCAGGCGGCGGACCTTCTCGACGAGGTCGAGGAGTTCGGGGCCTTCCTGCCGGACCAGGGTCTCGCCCAGAAGGTCACCCAGTCGGCGGATGTCGGCGCGCAGCTCGGGGCTGGTCGTCGTGGTGGCCTGGCCATGGTCGTCGGCACTGCTCACAGGTGCGGCTCCTTGCAGTGTTGAAGCTCGTCCGGGAGGGAACTAAACAGAGCGGACCGCGCTGTCCGACCGTCTCCAAGGATAGGTGTCCGGGGAGACGCGCAGGTTGGCGGGCTCTTGCCGCCGGGCAGTGCACTGCCATACTTACGATGCCGTAGGTTACGGAACCGTAGGAACCTGCGGGAAGCCGTACGAGGTCGTACGAGCCGACTTCTCCTCGTGTTCGCCGCGACCCGGCAAACTGACACAAAACCCTCGAACCCCACAGGGGACGCCCCATGACCTCGAGCTCCGACGTGATCGACGATGTCCCGCAGCGAGCCGACGGCTCTGCACTTCCCCCCGCGACGCTCGGCGGCGAACGCAAAGGTTCGCTGGAGCAGCTCGCCCTTCTGTTGTTCATCGTCGTCCCGTTCCTGGCCCTGCTGGCGGCGGTGCCGCTGGCCTGGGGATGGGGTGTGAGCTGGCTGGACATCGGCCTGCTGGTGCTCATGTACTACGTGGGCTGTCACGGTGTCACGATCGGTTACCACCGGTATTTCACCCATGGCTCGTTCAAGGCGAAGCGTCCGTTGCGGATCGCGCTGGCGGTCATGGGGTCGCTGGCGGTGGAGGGTCCGCTGGTGCGCTGGGTGGCGGACCATCGCAAGCACCACAAGTTCTCGGACGCGGAGGGCGACCCGCACTCGCCGTGGCGGTACGGGGAGACGGTTCCGGCGCTGATGAAGGGCCTGTGGTGGGCGCATATCGGCTGGATGTTCGACGAGGAGCGGACTCCGCAGGAGAAGTACGCGCCGGATCTGATCAAGGACGGCGCGATCCGGGTGATCTCGCGGCAGTTCATCCTGTTCACGGTGGTGTCGCTGGCCATTCCGCCGCTGGTGGGCGGGCTGGTGACGATGTCGTGGTGGGGTGCGTTCACGGCGTTCTTCTGGGGTTCGCTGGTACGGGTGGCGTTGCTGCATCACGTGACGTGGTCGATCAACTCCATCTGTCATGCGGTGGGCAAGCGTCCGTTCAAATCGCGGGACCGGTCCGGGAACGTCTGGTGGCTGGCGGTCCTGTCGTGCGGGGAGTCCTGGCACAACCTGCACCACGCGGATCCGACGTCGGCGCGGCACGGTGTGGAGCGCGGTCAGCTGGACTCGTCGGCGCGGTTCATCCGCTGGTTCGAGATGCTCGGGTGGGCGTACGACGTGCGCTGGCCGTCACGCTCGCGTATCGATTCGCGTCGTAACACGGGTGAGGACGGCTCCCGGCAGGGGAAGGCGACCGCCGAGACGGCATGATTGACGGCGTGGCGACCGATCCCAGCAGTACCTCCAGTCCCAGCGGTGAAGCGAAGCCGCGGCGCGCGCGACGTACCCGGATGACGGGGGCGGAGCGCCGGCAGCAGCTGCTGGAGATCGGGCGCACCCTGTTCGCGGCGAAGGGTTTCGAGGGCACGTCGGTGGAGGAGATCGCGGCGAAGGCCGGGGTGTCCAAGCCGGTGGTGTACGAGCACTTCGGCGGCAAGGAGGGGCTGTACGCGGTGGTGGTGGACCGGGAGATGCGCCGTCTGCTGGACATGGTCACGTCGTCGTTGACGGCGGGCCATCCCCGCGAGCTGCTCGAACAGGCGGCCTTCGCACTCCTGGACTACATCGAGGAGTACACGGACGGCTTCCGCATCCTGGTCCGCGACTCCCCCATCCCGCAGTCGACGGGTTCCTTCGCCTCGCTGATCTCGGACATCGCCACCCAGGTGGAGGACATCCTGGGCCGTGAGTTCAAGAACCGCGGTTTCGACCCGAAGCTGGCCCCGCTGTACGCCCAGGCTCTGGTCGGGATGGTGGCGCTGACGGGTCAGTGGTGGCTGGACGTGCGCCGTCCGCGGAAGGCGGAGGTCGCCGCCCATCTGGTGAACCTCTCCTGGCACGGTCTGGACGGCCTGGAGGCGAAGCCGCATCTGATAGGGCGCAGGAAGAGCTGACTCACGCGCCCTTCCCTGTCACCCGATCACGCGCTTCCTGGCCACCGCGAAGAGGCGGCGGAACGGCAGGACCGTGCCGTGCTCGGTGCTCGGGTAGGCCTCGCGGAGCAGGTCGCGGTAGGCGGTGAGGAAGGCGTCGCGGGCTTCGGGGTCGTCCGCGAGGGCGTCGAGGACGGGGCGCAGTCCGGTGCCCTTGACCCAGTCGAGGACGGGGTCCTCGCCGGTCAGGACGTGGAAGTACGTGGTGGTCCAGACGTCGGGGGTGCAGCCGAGGCGGGCCAGGCGGTCGAGGTAGACGGCGGGCGCGTGGACGGAGGTCCGGCGGCGCAGCACGTCGCCGAGCCGGCTCTTCCAGCGGGGCGCGTCGCCGAGTTCTCGCATCAGGGCGTGCAGGGGCGCGTCGATGTTGTGGGGGACCTGGAAGGCGAGGACGCCGCCGGGGGCGAGGCCGTCCAGCCAGTCGGGGAAGGCGTCGAGGTGGCCGGGGACCCACTGGAGGGCGGCGTTGGAGACGATCAGGTCGTAGGTCTGCGCCGTCTGCGCGGGCGTCCAGGTGGTCAGGTCGGCGTAGGCGAAGTCGAGGTGTGCGCGGGCGTGCGCGGCGGCGTCGGCGAGCATCCGGGGCGAGTTGTCGTAGCCGGTGATGCGGGCGGTGGGCCAGCGGTCGGCGAGGCGGGCGGTGACGTTGCCGGGGCCGCAGCCGAGGTCGGCGATGCGGGGCGGGTCGCCGGGCAGGGCGGGGACGCGGGCGAGGAGGTCGGCGAAGGGGCGGGCGCGGTGGTCGGCGTGCCGCAGGTACTGGGCGGGGTCCCAGGAGGGGTTGGTCGTCATGTGTCCCCACTTTCCCCCTCCACATCTCTCGACGTCAAGAGACTTGATATCAAGAGACTTCACATCGACACAACCACTACACTGATCGTCATGGAGGACGAGGTCGATCGGCTGGTCGCAGCGTGGCGCCGGGAGCGCCCGGACCTCGACGTGGAGCCGCTGGAAGTGCTGAGCCGGGTGAGCAGACTGGCCCGGCATCTGGACCGGGCACGTCGGCTGGCGTTCGCGGAGCATCAGCTGGAGCCCTGGGAGTTCGACGTCCTGACGGCGCTTCGGCGCGCGGGCGGCCCCTACCAGCTGTCGCCGGGGCAGTTGCTGACGCAGACGCTGGTGACGTCGGGCACGATGACGAACCGGATCGACCGGCTCACGAAGAAGGGCCTGGTGGAGCGGCTGCCGGACCCCAACGACCGGCGCGGTGTGCTGGTGCGGCTCACGGACGACGGCAAGGACCGCGCCGATCAGGCGCTCGCCGGACTGCTCGACCAGGAGCGGGCGATCCTGGCCGAGCTCTCCAGCGTCCAGCGCGGCGACCTGGCCGGCCTCCTACGCCAACTGACCGCCCCGTTCGACAACATCCCCGGCTAGATCCACCGGCCCCACGCCTGCGCGGCGGGCGAGGGCGACTGCGGCGAGGGTGGAGTGGACGCCCAGTTTGCCGAGGACGTTCTGCATATGGGTGCGGACGGTGTGCGGTGAGAGGAACAGCCGGTCGGCGACGGCCTTGCGGCCGAGCCCGGCGACCATGCAGCGCAGCACCTCGCGCTCGCGCGGCGTGAGGGACTCCACCAGCCGCTCGCTCTCGGTGCGGTGCTTGCGCGCGGCCGTCAGCTCCCGCAGGACGCCCGTGAGCAGGGCCGGAGGCAGATGGGTCTCCTCGCGCAACACCCCGCGGATGACGGTCAGCAGCCGGGACAGCGAGCAGTCCTTGGCCACCCAGCCGGACGCCCCGGCCTGCAGGGCGAGGGCCGCGCGGCGCGGGTCGTCCTTCTCGGCGAGGACGACCGTGCGGACATGGGGCTGGCTGCCGCGGACGCCGGCGACCAGCGAGATCCCGTCGACGAGGCCGTTCTCCCTCACCTCCTGCACGGGCACGGCCGGTCGTATGTCGGGCAGGCTGCCGCCCAGGTCGGCGTCGACCAGCAGCACGTCGTAGCGGCGGCCCTCGGCGACCGCGCGCTCCAGGCTGCGCAGTGCCGCGGGGCCGCTGCCGGCCGCGGACACGTCGACGTCGGGCTCGGCCGCCAGCGCCGCGGCGAGCGACTCGGCGAAGATACGGTGGTCGTCGACGACCAGAACTCGGATGCGAACCACGAAACCCCCTCCCCCAAGCTCCTTGACAGAGCAGGGGATACCCCAAGGTCCGGAGATGGAGAACGGCGACCGGCGCGGGTACGACGCCCGGAGGGGGCGCCATGACCGCACGGCCGCCGCCGTGCAGAGACTGCTACCCCCACCGCGGGCGTCGTACCCGACTGTCTCGCCCCCTGATCAGCACCGGCCCCCACCGATGCTGCTCATCAGCGTAGGGCCGCCGGCTGACAGCGGAAGGAAAATTGCAGAACTGGTTGGCCAGCGCGTTTATGGTGTGCCGCATGTTTCGTCTTGAGACAGAAGTCGACAGGACTCGACGCGATCTTCTTCGTTCGCGGCTCCTGGCCACCAACACGGAGGCGTCGCCGGTCCTGCGGGCCCTGCGCGGCACCCCCGCCGAACGCGAACACCCGCTGCACGTCTGGGCCTCGGACCGGGCGGGCGAGCTGGCCGGGGGCCTGGTGGGGCACACCTGGACGACCTGGCTGCACGTCACCTATCTGTGGGTCGACGCCCGCCACCGGGGCGCGGGCCTCGGCGCCCGCCTGCTCGCGCGGGCCGAGCGCGTCGCCCGCGAGGAACGGGGCTGCGACCGCGTCCGCCTGGAGACCTGGGACTTCCAGGCGCCGGAGTTCTACCGGCGGCAGGGCTACGACGTCGTGTGCGTCATCGAGGACTATCCGCCGGGCCTCACGGAGTACACGCTGACGAAGCGGCTGGGCTGAGCCGCTCCGTCAGCTGCACGTACTCGGGAACGCTCAGCTCACCCGGCGTGCGCCCGCCGCGGGCACCGCCTCGAACACCCGCGGGGCCTTGAGGCCGGCCGCGGCGAACGCGTCCTCGACCGCCTTGGTGACGGTCTCCACGTCGGACTCCTCGACCAGCACGATCGCCGAGCCGCCGAAGCCGCCGCCGGTCATCCGCGCGCCGAGGGCGCCGCCGCTAAGAGCGGTGTCGACGACCAGGTCCAGCTCGGCGCAGGAGACCCGGAAGTCGTCCCGCAGGGAGGCATGGCCCTCGGTCAGGATCGGGCCGACGGCGCGGGTGTCGCCACCCGCCTCCAGCAGGGAGACGACGCGCTCGACGCGCTGGTCCTCGGTCACCACGTGCCGCACCAGACGGCGGACCTCCTCCTCGTCGCCGAGCCGGGCCAGGGCCGCGTCCAGGTCGCCGTAGGGGATGTCCCGCAGGGCGTCCACGCCGAGCAGCGCGGCGCCCTTCTCGCAGCCCGCGCGGCGCTTGCCGTACTCGCCGCCGCTGTGCGCGTGCGTGACCTGGGTGTCGACGACCAGCAGGCGCAGGCCCTCGGCGGCCAGGTCCAGGGGGATCTGCTTCTGGGACAGGTCGCGGGTGTCGAGGAACAGCGCGTGGCCGGCCTCGCAGCACGCGGACGCCGTCTGGTCCATGATCCCGGTGGGCGCGCCGACATACACGTTCTCGGCGCGCTGGCACAGCCGGGCGAGCTGCCAGCGCTGGAGCCCGAGCTCGTACAGGTCGTTGAGCGCGAGCGCCACGACGACCTCCAGGGCCGCCGAGGACGACAGGCCCGCGCCCGACGGGACCGTCGAGGCGAGGTGGACGTCGGCCCCGGTGATCTCGTGGCCGGCCTCGCGCAGCGCCCACACCACACCGGCCGGGTACGCCGTCCAGCTCTTGTCGGAGCCGGGCGTCAGCTCGTCGAGCCGCAGTTCGACGACGCCGGCGTCGAGGTCGGCCGAGTGCAGCCGCAGCACGCCGTCCGTGCGCCGGGAGACGGCCGCGACGTTGGTGTGCGGCAGCGCGAAGGGCATCACGAAGCCGTCGTTGTAGTCGGTGTGCTCGCCGATGAGGTTGACGCGGCCGGGGGCCGCCCAGACGCCCTCGGGCTGCGTGCCGTAGAGCGCGACGAAGCCGTCGCGCACGTCGTGTGCCCCCATTTACCGCTCCCTTGCGATGTGCTGCGCGAACTCCCACGCGTCCGCGACGATACCCGCGAGATCCGCGCGGGACGGGTTCCAGCCGAGCCGCTCACGGGCGGTGACGGCGGAGGCCACCAGGGTGGCGGGGTCGCCGGCCCGGCGCGGCGCGGCCACCTCGGGGATCGGGTGCCCGGTGACCTGGCGGACGGTCTCGACGACCTCGCGCACGGAGAAGCCGTTGCCGTTGCCGAGGTTGCAGATGAGGTGCTCGCCGGGCTGTGCGGCGGCGACGGCGAGCAGGTGCGCCTCGGCGAGGTCGGCGACGTGGATGTAGTCGCGGATGCAGGTGCCGTCCGGGGTCGGGTAGTCGTCGCCGAAGACGGAGACGGCCTCGCGGCGGCCCTGCGCGACCTGGAGGACGAGCGGGATGAGGTGCGACTCGGGGTCGTGCCGCTCGCCCTGCGCGCCGTACGCGCCGGCCACGTTGAAGTAGCGCAGCGAGACGGCGCCGAGCCCGTGGGCGGCGGCCTCGCCGGAGATCATGTGGTCGACGGCGAGCTTGGATGCGCCGTAGGGGTTCGTGGGCCGGGTCGGCGCGCTCTCGACGATCGGGACCTGCTCGGGCTCGCCGTAGGTCGCCGCCGTGGACGAGAAGACCAGCTTGCGCACGCCCGCCTCGCGCATGGCGCCGAGCAGCGCCATGGTGCCGCCGACGTTGTTGTCCCAGTACTTCTCCGGCTTGACGACGGACTCGCCGACCTGCGAGAACGCGGCGAAGTGGAGCACGGCGTCGAAGGAGGCGTCGAGGTGCTTGGCGGCGTCGCGGATGTCGCCCTCGATGAAGGCGGCGTCCGCGGGCACGCCCTCGCGGAAGCCGGTGGAGAGGTTGTCCAGGACGACGACCTCGTGCCCCGCCTCCAGCAGATGCTGGGCGACGACGCTGCCGACGTATCCGGCGCCGCCGGTGACCAGGTACTTCCCGCTGCTGCTGCCGCTGCTCATGAACTCGCTACCTCTCGCAGTCGCTCGGCCGCGCGCTCCGGCGGCACGTCGTTGATGAAGACGTTCATGCCCGATTCGGAGCCCGCGAGGAACTTCAGCTTGCCGGAAGTACGGCGGATGGTGAAAAGCTCGAGGTGCAGCGCGAAGTCGTCGCGGTTGACGCCCTCGAACTCCTCCAGCGCGCCGAACGGCGCCTGGTGCCAGGCGGCGATGTACGGCGTGGGGGGCTCACCTTCCCCGAAGATCCGGTCGAAGCGCCTCAAGAGTTCCAGATACACCTGGGGGAACTCTGTGCGCGCGTCCTCGTCGAGCCCGAGCAGGTCGGGGACCCGCTTCTTCGGGTAGAGGTGCACCTCGTAGGGCCAGTGCGCCGCGTACGGCACGAACGCGACCCAGTGCTCACCCTCCAGGACGACGCGTTCGTCGGCGAGTTCCCGTTCCAGGACGGCGTCGAAGAGGTTCTCCCCGCCGGTCGCCTCTTTGTGCGCCGCCGCCGAACGCAGCATCAGCGCGGTGCGGGGCGTGGTGAACGGGTAGGCGTAGATCTGCCCGTGCGGGTGACCCAGCGTCACACCGATCTCGGCGCCGCGGTTCTCGAAGCAGAACACCTGTTCCACGGAGGGCAGATGCGACAGCTCGGACGTCCGGTCCGTCCACGCCTCCAGGACGAGTCGCGCCTGCTCCTCGGTGAGGTCTGCGAAGGACGCGTTGTGGTCGGAGGTGAAGCAGACCACCTCGCAGCGCCCGGAGTCGCCGGCCAGGGAGGGGAAACGATTCTCGAACACGACGGCGTCGTAGGACGAGTCCGGGATCTCGCTGAGCCGGTCGCCCTGCGAGGGGCACAGCGGGCACTCGTCGGCCGGCGGGTGGTAGGTCCGCCCCTGCCGGTGCGAGGCGATGGCGACGGAATCGCCGAGCAGCGGGTCGCGCCGTACCTCCGAAGTGGTGACGGTGCGGTCCAGCGGGCGCTTGTCCACCGCGTCGCGCACGGTGTCGTCCCGCAGGTCGTAGTAGATCAGCTCACGACCGTCGGCGAGTCGGGTCGAGGTCTTCTTCACCGCGGAACTCCATCCGTACACCAAGCGAAGCGTCAAACAGAACCAAACACATAAAACCATAAACCCCCACGCTCGTCACCACCACAACCGAACAAAGAACACCAAACGAAGTGAGCAGTGCATGCGAACCCCCACATACCTGGCGGCTGAGCTACGGCTGCCGACGAACTGGCTCGACTACACGATCCTCGGCATCTACTTCGTCGTGGTCCTCGGCATCGGCTTCGCCGCCCGCCGCTCGGTGAAGACCACTCTCGACTTCTTCCTCTCCGGCCGCTCCCTGCCCGCCTGGATCACGGGCCTCGCGTTCATCTCGGCCAACCTGGCCGCCACCGAGATCCTCGGCATGGCCGCGAACAGCGCGCAGTACGGCGCGTACACCGTCCACTGGTACTGGATCGGCGCGATCCCCGCGATGGTGTTCCTGGGCCTGGTGATGATGCCGTTCTACTACGGCAGCAAGGTCCGGTCCGTCCCGGAGTTCCTCCTCCTGCGCTTCGACAAGGGAGCGCACGTGCTGAGCTCGGCCCTGTTCGCCTTCGCGGCGATCCTGATCGCGGGCGTGAACCTGTACGCGCTGGCGATCGTGGTCGAGGCGCTGCTCGGCTGGCCGCAGTGGGTGGCGATCGTCGTGGCCGGCGCCTTCGTGCTCGCCTACATCACCCTCGGCGGCCTCTCCTCGGCGATCTACAACGAGGTGCTCCAGTTCTTTGTGATCCTCGCCGCCCTCATCCCGCTGTCGGTGCTGGGCCTGAAGGCCGTCGGCGGCTGGGACGGTCTGACCGACTCCCTGACCGAGTCCCACGGGGACGACTTCGTCTCCGCCTGGGGCGGCACGGGCATCGGCAGCGACAACCCGCTGGGCGCGAACTGGCTGACGATCGTGCTGGGCCTGGGCTTCGTGCTGTCCTTCGGCTACTGGACGACGAACTTCGCGGAGGTGCAGCGGGCGCTCTCGGCGAAGAACCTGTCGGCGGCCCAGCGCACCCCGCTCATCGCCGCCTACCCGAAGGTCTTCATGGTGTTCCTGGTGATGATCCCGGGTCTGGTGGCGGCGGTGCTGGTCCCGAACATCGGCACGGCGGAGTCCGACCTCCAGTACAACGACGCGATCCCCTATCTGATGGAACAGCTGCTGCCGAACGGGGTGCTGGGCATCGCGGTGACGGGCCTGCTGGCGGCGTTCATGGCGGGCATGGCGGCGAACATCTCGTCGTTCAACACGGTGTTCACGACGGACATCTGGGCAAGGTACGTGGTGCTGGGGCGCGAGGACACCTACTACGTCCGCTTCGGCCGCCTGATCACGGCCATCGGGGTGGCGGCCTCGGTGGGAACGGCGTTCCTGGCCTCCTCCTTCTCGAACATCATGAGCTACCTGCAGACCCTGTTCAGCTTCTTCAACGTCCCGATGTTCGTGGTCTTCATCGTGGGGATGTTCTGGAAGCGGGCGTCGAAGAAATCGGGGTTCTGGGGCCTGCTGGCCGGCACGACGGCGGCGATGATCAATTACTTCGTCCTCTACAAGCAGGACGTCATCGGCATCCCCACCGACCAGGGCGCGAACTTCGTCTCCGCGATCGCGGGCTTCGTGGCGGGCGCGGTGGTGATGGTCGCGGTGTCCCTGTTCACCGCCCCGAAGTCGGACGAGGAACTCGCGGGCCTGGTCTACGGCACCGTCTCCCCCGGCATGGCCGAGCCGCCGGCCGCGGGCGACGACGCCTGGTACCGGCGTCCGGCACTGCTGGGCTGGGGCGCGGTGATCCTGGCGGCGGTCTGCTACATCCCGTTCTCGTTCTGAGCCCGGTCGCGCACACCGAGGGAGACTGGAGAGACCATGTCCGAGCAATTCGATCCGTCCGAGCGCGCCGAGGCTGCCGAGCGGCTGCGGCGGGCGGGGTACTCCGAGGCCGACGTCCAGCGGGAGGTCACGGCACTCGAGGAGAAGTCCGCGACCGCGGCCCGCATCTTCGACCTGCGCCGGATCATCGGCGGCCTGTTCGTCGTCTACGGCGTGATCGTCACGATCGCCGGGATCACGGACAGCGACGCGGAGATCGACAAGGCCCAGGGGATCAACATCAACCTGTGGACCGGCCTGGGCATGCTGGCCCTGGGCCTGTTCTTCCTGGCCTGGCTGAAGCTGCGGCCCACCGCGCCGGTCACCCCGACGCTGCCGCCGGAGGCACTGGACGCGAAGCGCCCGCGCGGCGAGTAGCGGCGGCAGCCGCGGGCCGCGCGGGCGCGAGGTGAGCCGGCTCCGGGATCCGAGGTGGCCTCGGATCCCGGAGCCGGCTCGGTCTGCTACTCGTCCCGGCTGGCGACGTTCGCGTTGATGGCGTCGTCCCCGTTGTTGCAGATCTGCTGGGTCGCGTCCTGGTTCGACGAGACGCCGAGCAGCGGGAGGTTCAGGTTCGGGATGTTGATGAGACCGAACGAAATGTTCTGCACGTGGTTGGCACACTCCCGGGAGTCCCCGTCCCCGCCGGGGGCGGCGGAGGCGAATCCGGCACCGGCCATGCCGAGGCTGGCGACCATGGCGGCGACGAGAGTGGCGTTGCGAAGCTTGCGCATTACGTTCCCTTTTCGTCTGAGCGGTATGTTTCGTCACTGAACGGAACAGTACGAAACGGTACGATTACACACCGTATGTTCCGATCAGCCACCCCGCACCTCCGCCAACTCGCACCACACGAGTTTGCCCCGATGGCCCATCCGCGACAGCGGCTGCCAGTGCCAGAGGTCGGAACAGGCCCGCACCAGCGCCATACCCCGGCCACTCTCGGCATCCCCGAGCCCCTCCAGCCTGCGCGGCGGGTCGGGCGGCTCGGGGTCCGCGTCCCACGCCCCGATCTGCAGGACGCCGTCCCGGAAACGGAGCCGCAGGCACGCGGGGCCCTTGGTGTGCAGGACGGCGTTGGACATCAGCTCGGAGGCGAGCAGCTCCGCGGTGTCGACGAGGCCGGCGAGGCCGTGCAGGGTGAGGATCAGGCGCAGGGTGCGACGGCAGACCGTGACGGCGCGGGGGTCGGCGGGGATGTAGAGGGAGTACTCCCAGGAGTCGGCTTCAGGCATGGATGAGCTCCGGTTCGGCGAGGAAGTCGGGATCACGGGCGGTGGCAGTGCCGCAGCCGTCATGGCAGGAGGGAGCGGTGCGCTTCCGCAGCGTGTACGTTGCATCACCGACGGTAGGGTAGAAATTCGTACCGCTGCAACCGCCTCCCGTAATCTGTCCCCCGAACGAGGAGTCCCAGAGAGGCAGTTACTCGGATGACCATGCGGAACCAACCCACGGCACGACAGATGCGCCTGGGCTCCGAGCTGCGCAAACTACGGGAGGCCGCGGGCAAGCCCGCCAAGGAGGTCGCCGGGATCCTCGGATCGAGCTCGGCGCACATGAGCCAGATCGAAGCCGGCAGTTCGGGAATCAGCGAGGAGCGGCTGCGCCGACTGGCAGCTCACTGCGCCTGCACGGACGAGGAGTTGATCGATGCGCTCGCGGCGATGTCGGGCGACCGGTCGCGGGGCTGGTGGGACGAATACCGGGGAGTGCTGCCACAGGTGAACCTCGACGTGGCTGAGGCGGAGCACCATGCGACGTTCCTGCGCGAGATCGTCGTCAACCGCGTCCCCGGCCTCCTCCAGACTCCCGACTACGCCCGGGCGGTCTTCAGGTACATGCGTCCGGAGCTACCGGAGAGCGAACTTGCGACCCGGGTCGAGTACCGATCGAGAAGGCGCGTCGCCATCGAGGGCGAGGCTCCGACCCCGTACGTCACAACCGTCCACGAGTTCGCCCTGCGCATCCGCGTGGCCGATCGTCAGGCCTGCCTCGCTCAACTCCGGTGGATTCTGGAGCAGATCGAACAGGGCCACGTCACCTTGCGTGTCATCCCCATCGATCAGGACGGCTTCGGCGGTGCCGGAACCTCGATGGTGTACGCGGGCGGCCCTGTGCCCCGGCTGGACACAGTCCTCCGGGATGCGCCCACCGGAGTCGTGTTCATCGATGCGGAACAGCAGTTGGAGCGTCTCCGAAAACTCCTTCGTAGAGTGGAGGATGCATCGCTGGATCCGCTGGCGTCGCGGAACTTCATCCACAGCCTGACGAAGGAGCTGTGAGCCATCCCATGAACCGCACCTTGCGCTGGCAGAAGTCGACGTTCTCCGATGGCGGCGAGGGAGACACCTGCGTCGAACTCGCCGCGTCCTGGCAGAAGTCCACCTTCTCAGACGGCGGAAACGGCAATACCTGCGTCGAACTCGCCTCCCCCACCCCCGTCGCCGTCCACCTCCGGGAGAGCGACAGCCCGGCCACCGCCCTCATGGCCAACCCCGCCGCCCTCGCCCACCTCCTGGCAGGGATACGTACCGGCGTTACCCGGTAGCGGCCCGGAGTCACTGCCGCACGTGCTCGGGCAACCCGTCACGGGCGGCCTGGGCCTTGAGTGTCCAGTCCACGCATCGGCGACGCAGCGCCTTCGGGGTCCGCTCGGGCATGGGCGGAACGACCGGTGCGGGTTCTGCGGCATGGGCGGTCATGACCGATGTGCTCCTTTGTACTCCTTCGGCGCGCCATGCAGTTTCACGGACTGGGCGTCCAGGACCGCCGTCGGGATCGATGGGGTGCTGCTCGGGTGTCCCGACACGGGGCGGGGTTCGTCAGAACTCCGGTCCCGTGCCCGTTTCCGGGTCTCGTGGGGTGTGGGGCAGCGCCCCCGCTCGGTCCAGGAGGCCGGTTCGGGCTGCGAGGGCTGCTGCTTCCAGGCGGGAGCCCACGCCGAGCTTCATCAGGACCCGCTGGACGTGGGTGCGGGCCGTGGACGGGGCGATGCCCATGCCCGCGGCGATCAGCCGGGTGTCCTCGCCGTCGGCGACGCGGACCAGGACCTCCACCTCGCGCGGGGTGAGCAGCAGCAGCAGGCGCTGGCCCTCGTCGTCCGGCTGGGCCGCGGGGTTGAGGAGTTCACTGAACGCGCCCTGGAGCAGTTGCGGGGCCACGGCCGCCTCGCCCGCCCGCGCTTTCATGATGGCGCGTTCCACGCCCTCGATGCGCTCGTCATGGCGTACGTAGCCGGAGGCGCCGGCCGCGAAGGCCGAGGCGATGCCGCGCGGGCTCGGCACCGGGCCGAGCACCAGGACCGCGACCTGCGGACGCTCCCGCTTGATGCGGACCACCGGGTCGAAGATGCCCGGCTCGGCCGGGGTCGCCGTGCCCAGCAGGCACACCTCCGGGGCGCGGGTGATCACCAGTTCCGCCGCTCCCGCGGTCGGCGCCGCCGCGGCCAGCACCCGGTGCCCGCGCAGCTTGAGTGCCGAGGCCAGTGCCTCCGCGAGCAGGCGGTGGTCGTCGACCACCATCAGCCGCACTCCCATCGAGCAACCCCCCAGTCCCCCCACGACAAACAAAGGGTGCCCCCCGGCACCCCGTTCTTCATGCCCCCGGAAGCTACACGCTTGTTCGACGTTGCGCTCCCCCTACTCGTGAGAAGTGCCCCGGATCGTCGAAATTCCTCGCATTCGAGGGTCATGGGCGGTAAGTGCACGGCCCCGCCCCTGAACAGGGACGGGGCCGTGGCCTCGATTAAGACGATCAGCGGACGATCAGCGGCGCGCGATCAGCCGCCCGTGCCGAAGCCGATCGCCAGGTACTGCGGGTCGCCGCCCGAGGTCGCGCCGTCGTCGGCGTGCACCTCCGACATGAACAAGCGGCCCTGGACGAAGAGGACCTCGGAGTACTCCGGGGACAGGGTGGTCTCCAGATCCCGCACGGAGTCCGTGGCCGGGTTCTGCAGCAGCACGGTCTCCTTGAAGGTGCCGCCGTCGACGCTCACGACCTGGCCGCCCTTGTCGTACGGCGGCCGCTTGTAGGCGATCAGATTGCTGCCGTCCATGCGCAGCGGGAAGATCGTGTAGCCGTCGCCGGCGTCCGCGCGCTGGCCGGTCTGCTTGCCGGTGGCCAGGTCGAAGGCGATGACCTCGTTGGTGCGGCTGTACTCGCCGGTGCCGTCGTGCTCCTCGGTCGGCACGTAGATCCGGTCGTTGCCGACGGCGAGTCCCTTGCAGTCCTCGACCTTGGTGATGCCGTCGCAGTCGGCCGCGTAGTCGTCGCCCGGCACCGAGATGCGGGTGCGCAGCTTGCCGGTCTTGTTGTCGATGGAGAAGAAGTCCGAGATGCCGCTGCCGTCGCCGGCGCTGTCGCCGACGTCGGCGGCCACCACCAGGGGCTCGGTGGACACGACCGACGCGTAGTCGATGCCCGTGGCCAGCTTGTACTCGGAGATCACCTTCCCGGAGACCGGGTCGATGGTCTGGATCTGCAGCTCCGGGTTGTCGTAGTCGCCGCACTTGCGCACCGCCACCAGCTTCGGGCCGCCGCCGTAGCCGGCGTCGTAGCAGGTGTCGGCCGGCTTCGGCGACCACAGCACCTTGCCGGAGGCGATGTCGAAGGCCGCGCCGCCGTCCGTGCTGCCCAGGGCGACCGTGTTCGCGCTGACCGTGACGTTGTCGAAGTCGATCGGATAGTCGCCGGAAGTGACCGTCTTCGTCCACAGCTGCTTGCCCGCAGCCATGTCGATCGCCCCGATCTGATCGCAGCGGGCCGTTTCCGCCGCGCTGGCCTGGAAGACGATCGCGGTGCGGTGGTCGTCGGTGGCGAACTTGCTGGTCTCGCAGACCGGGCCGGGCAGCTTGACCGTCCAGAGCTTCGTGCCCTTGTCCAGGTCGTAGCCGACGATCTCGCTGACGCCGGTCTTCACATAGGCCTTGTCGGTCACCCAGGAGCCCTTGACGCCGACGCTGTCGTCCTTCTTGACCACGGGCATCGGGATCTTGAAGAGCAGCTCGGAGGCGGGGTCGGCCGGCACCTTCTCGCTGCCGCCGGAAGCCGTGCCGCCGGTGCCGCCCGAGTCGCCCTTGTCGCCTCCGCCGCCGGTCGGACCGGCCGAACTGGTCTCTTCCTTCTTGCCGTTGTCACCGGACGCGTACCAGATGCCGCCGCCGACGATCAGCGCGATCGCGACGACCGCCGCGACGATGATCAGCACCTGCGCGTTGAGCTTCCTGCCGCCGGCGCCCTGCCCCGGCCCCTGCCCGCCGGGCTGGCCGTACATGGGCACGGTGGGCTGCCCCGGGTAGCCGGGACCCGGCTGCCCGGGATACCCCGGATACCCGTAACCGGGCTGCTGCGGCTGCCCGTACGGACCGGGCGGCTGAGCCGGGTACCCGTACCCGGGCGCGGGAGCCGCGGCCTGCGGATAGCCGTAACCCGGCTGCGGCTGAGGCTGCGGCGGCTGGCCCGGGGCCTGCGGGGCCTGAGGCGGCTGGCCCGGGGCCTGCGGGGCCTGGGGGTAGCCGTAGCCCGGGGCGGGGGGCTGGGGCGGCGCGTCCGCGGGGACCGCGTCCTGCGGGGACGGCGGCGGGCCGAACCCGCCCTGCGCCGGAGGCTGCGGGGGCTGGTTCGGGGGCTGCTGCGGGGGCTGGTTCGGGGGCGGGGGCGGCGGCTGGGTCATGGTGTGGCTACCTCGGGAGACGCTCGAAAGCTCGGGAGACGGAGGCTGGACGACGGCTGTTCGCCTCACTTGCCGTAGGCGAGCATCAACTTCTCCTTCGTGTCGTCGTTGCCCGTCAGCCGGGTGGAGGAGAGGTAGAAACGCCCGTCGACCCAGTCGACGTCACGCGAGTAGAAGCCGTCCTCGATGTCGGCCGTGCTCTCGGGCAGCTGCAGCAGCTTCGTCGGCTTGTGCGCGGACCCGGCCGTCGGGATCGACACCACCTGCCCGGCCGCGTCGTACGACGGCTCGACGTACGCGACGAGGTTGCCGCCCTCGACCTTCACCGGCAGCATCGACTCGTCCGTCGGCGAGGTCGCCCGCCACTTCTCCTTGCCGGTGGACAGGTCGATCGCCACGATCTCGTTGGGCCCGCCGCTCGCCTCGGTCGGCAGGTACAAGGTATTGGCGTCGGAGGCCGTGCCCAGGCAGCCGGTGAGGTCGCGCTGCAGGAAGCTGGAGTCGCAGTCGGGGGCGAAGTCCTCGTCGAAGCCGACCTGCGAGCGGTACGAGCCGTCCGGCTTGAACGTCGAGATGTTCCAGGTGTTCTTGTCCTCGTTGGTGCTGTAGACGACCAGCGGGTCCACCGAGTACGTCTTGGCGACCGTCCAGCCGGTGTCGAACTTCTGGGTCCACTTGACCTTGCCGGTCGCCGGGTCCAGCTCCTGGATCTCGTCGTGCTCGGTGGCCTCGGTCGCATCGCAGGACGCCACCGCGATCAGCCGGGCGCCGCCCGCGAACGCGGTCGGGAAGCACGCGTCGCCGTACTTCTGCTTGTCGTACAACTTCTTGCCGGTGCGCACGTCGTACGCCGTCCCGGACTGCGAGCGGCCCACCATCAGCGTGTTGCCGGTCAGCGACAGCTCGACGGTGATCGCGCTGTCGAACAGCGCGCCGTCCGCGACGACGCCCTTCCAGCCCTTGGCGCCGGTCTTCAGGTCGAGCTGCTGGAGCTGGTTGCACTTGGCGCGGTCGCTGGTGCCGCTCATGTACGCCACGACGACCTTGTCGTCCGCCGTCTTCTGCGAGGTGACCGCGCAGATCTCCTGCGGGAAACTGACGGTGTCCCAGGTCGGCCTGCCGTCACCGACGTTGTACGCGACGACGTCCTTGTAGGCCGCCTTCACGGCCGCCTCGGACGTGATCCACATGCCGGGGGCGTCGGCGCCGGAGGCGGGCGCGTCGGGCGCCACCTTGTACCAGAGCACCTTCGCTTCGCCGGCCTGGCGGCCCGCGTTGAAGTCCTCGTCGTCCGCGCCGCCGTCGCCGCTGCCGTCACCGGGGTTGACCGGGCCGCCGCTCGACGTGGCCGTGGCCTTGTCGTCGTCGCTGGGCCCGGCGACCGGCTTCTTGCCGCCCTCGTCGTCGCCGCTCGTGACCCCGAACACCAGCCCGCCGATCACCAGCAGCGCTGCTGCCGCCGCCCCGACGACCAGCACGGGCCGCCCCTTGAACGGATTGCGCCCGCCGGACGCCGGTGTCGCACCGGGCGCGCCGGGGAACTGGGGCGGCTGCGGGTAGCCGTAGCCCGGCTGCGCGCCGTAGGGGCCGGCGGGCGCACCGTACGGGCCCGGCTGCGCGCCGTAGGGGCCGGGCTGCGCGCCGTAGGGGCCGGGCTGAGGAGCGTAGGGGCCCGATTGCGGGGGCTGCCCGTAGGGACCGGGCTGCTGCGGATAGCCGTACCCCGGCTGCGGCTGCGGCGGCGGCTGCGCGGGCGAACCCTGAGGCGGCTGGGGTGGCTGGGGCGGCTGCGGCGGCGGTTGCGGTGCGCCGAAGCCGCCTTGCGGCTGATCCTGTGGTGCTGCTCCGAAACCACCCTGCGGCGGCGGCTGATTGGGCGGCTGAGCCATCAGCGTGTTCCCCCTATGTCACTGTTTTTTAGCCACGCCCCCAGGTCAGTGACCCACCCGAAGCCGTCTTCAGAAGTTCTCAGACGGCCCTTTCTATCACCCGCAACTGACGGCTCCCGGGGTCGATCCGCCCCTGTTCCCAAGGGAGGACCGGCCTGTGATGCCGTCGTTATGCGCCTTCACGCACCCTTCACGCGTCCTCGGCGAGTTCCAGCCACCGCAGCTCCAGTTCATCGCGCTCGCCGACCAACGCCCGCAGCTCGGCGTCGAGTTTGGCGACCTTCTCGAAGTCGGTGGCGTTGTCGGCGATCTGGGCGTGCAGCTTGGCCTCCTTCTCCGAGACCTTGTCCAGCTGCCGTTCGACCTTCTGGAGTTCCTTCTTGGCGGCACGTTGGTCGGCGGCGCTCTTCTCGGCCGCGGGCTTCTGTACGGCCGCGGGCAGGACGGTGGCGGCCGCGGCCTCCTCCATGCGCTGCCGGCGCTCGATGTACTCGTCGATGCCGCGCGGGAGCATCCGCAGGCTGGAGTCGCCGAGCAGGGCGAAGACCCGGTCGGTCGTCCGCTCGACGAAGAACCGGTCGTGGGAGATGACGATCATCGAGCCGGGCCAGCCGTCGAGGAGGTCCTCCAGCTGGGTGAGGGTCTCGATGTCGAGGTCGTTGGTGGGCTCGTCGAGGAAGAGGACGTTGGGCTCGGCCATCAGCAGCCGCAGGATCTGCAGGCGGCGGCGCTCACCGCCGGACAGGTCGCCGACCGGCGTCCACTGCTTGTCCTTGTTGAAGCCGAACGTCTCGCACAGCTGCCCGGCGGTCAGCTCGCGCCCCTTGCCGAGGTCGACGCGCTCGCGCACCTGCTGGACGGCCTCCAGGACCCGCAGGTTCGGGTCGAGCTCGCCGACCTCCTGGGAGAGGTAGGCGAGCTTGACGGTCTTGCCGACGACGACCTTGCCGGCGGCCGGCTGCGTCTCGCCCTCGGTGCGGGCGGCGTCGGCGAGCGCGCGCAGCAGCGAGGTCTTGCCCGCGCCGTTGACGCCGACCAGGCCGATGCGGTCGCCGGGGCCGAGATGCCAGGTGACGTGCTGGAGCAGCACCTTGGGACCGGCCTGGACGGTGACGTCCTCCAGGTCGAAGACCGTCCTGCCCAGGCGCGAGGAGGCGAACTTCATCAGCTCGCTGCTGTCGCGGGGCGGCGGCACGTCCTTGATCAGCTCGTTGGCGGCCTCGACGCGGAAGCGCGGCTTGGACGTCCGCGCGGGGGCGCCGCGGCGCAGCCAGGCCAGCTCCTTGCGGACCAGGTTCTGCCGCTTGACCTCCTCCGTCGCGGCGATGCGCTCGCGCTCCGCGCGGGCGAAGACGTAGTCGGAGTAGCCGCCCTCGTACTCGTGGACGGCGCCGCGCTGGACGTCCCACATGCGCGTGCAGACCTGGTCCAGGAACCAGCGGTCGTGGGTGACGCACACGAGCGCGGACCGGCGCTCGCGCAGATGCCGGGCGAGCCAGGAGATGCCCTCGACGTCGAGATGGTTGGTCGGCTCGTCGAGGACGATGAGGTCCTGCTCCTCGATGAGCAGCTTGGCGAGCGCGATGCGGCGGCGCTCACCGCCGGACAGCGGCCCGATGACGGTGTCGAGCCCCTGCGGGAACCCGGGCAGGTCGAGCCCGCCGAACAGCCCCGTCAGCACGTCGCGGACCTTGGCGTTGCCCGCCCACTCGTGGTCGGCCATGTCCCGGATGACCTCGTGCCGGACGGTCGCGGCGGGGTCGAGGGAGTCGTGCTGGGTGAGCACGCCCATGCGCAGCCCGCCGGAGTGCGTGACCCGTCCGGTGTCGGCGTCCTCCAGCTTGGCGAGCATGCGGATCAGCGTGGTCTTCCCGTCGCCGTTGCGGCCGACGACACCGATCCGGTCCCCTTCGGACACGCCGAGCGAGATGCCGTCGAGCAGTGCACGGGTCCCGTACACCTTGCTGACGTTCTCGACATTGACCAGATTGACGGCCATTTCTCTCCTGCCCGGGGGGATCGATCGACCCTCCAGGGTAGTCCGGAGAGCCACGGTGCCCATCAGCCCGTCCGGCGTTTGAGGACGAGGCCCGTTCAGGGCCGAAGCGGGGGCCTGGGGGCGGCAGCCCCCAGGGACGCCCACCCGGCTAGCGGCCGGGAAGCAACCCCGCCGCGGGAGCCAGCCCCCGCCCCTCGGCCGCATACGGCATGTCGTCCCGCAACAGCCCCGCCGGGATAAGCACCGCCGCGGTGACACCCCCGTTCGGCGAGGAGCGCAGCTCCACCCGCAGCCCCTGCCGCTCGCGCAGCCGGTTCACCACGAACAACCCGATCTGCTTGGCGTCCAGCAGGTCGACCTTCTCGGACCGGATCTTGCCGTTGGCGTCGGCGAGAGCCTCCTCGTTCATGCCGAAGCCGCTGTCCTCGATCTCGACGAGCACGCCCTCCCGCATCCGCGCGGCCCGCAGCTGGACCTTGGTGCTGGGCGGCGAGAACGAGGTCGCGTTCTCGACGAGCTCGGCGAGCAGATGGATCACGTCGGCGACCGAGCCGCCGACCAGCGACACGCGCGGGGTCGTCCAGGTCTGCACGCGCGTGGAGCCCTCGATCTCCGCGACGGCGGCCCGCAACACGTCCGCCAGCGGGATCGGGTCGCGCCAGCCGCGGCCGGGGGCGATGCCGGAGAGGATCAGCAGGCTCTCGGAGTGGCGGCGCATCCGGGTGGCGAGGTAGTCGACGCGGTAGAGGTCGTGCAGTTCGGCCTGGTCGTGCTGGCGGCGCTCCATGGCGTCGAGCAGGTCGAGCTGGCGGTGCAGCAGCACCTGGCTGCGGCGGGCCAGGCTGACGTACACCCCGGAGATCCCGCTGAGCAGCTCGGCGCGCTCGGACGCGGCCTTCAGCGCGGCCCGCTGGACGGCGGTGAGGGCGGTGCCGACCTGGGCGAGTTCATCGCCGGCGAGACGGCGCATGGGAGCTTCGGCGTCGATGTCGACGCCCTGTCCGGCGTGCAGCTTGCGCATGGCCTGGGGCAGCCGGTGGCCGGCCACCTCCAGCGCGGAGTTGCGCAGGTCCAGCAGTTCGACGATCAGGCCGCGGCCGACGATCACGGAGACCAGCAGCGACAGCAGCACCCCGACCAGGCCGAGCACGACGGCGATCCCGGACGCGCCGAGCGTGTCCCAGCCGAACGGGTCGGCGTTCGCCGTCTCGCCCGTGCCGGCGCCGTCCTCGGCGGCGGTGAGCGCCTTGAGGACGGCGGAGACGGCCGGGTCCCAGCCGGTCAGCGCGGACGCCGACACGGCCTTCGCGCCGGGGCCGGCGGCCTGCACCGCGTCCTCGACGCCACGCACGCGCGCGTAGGCGTTCGCGTCCAGTACCTCCTGGTACGCCGACCGGTGTGCGGCCCGGAGGTCGGCGACGCCGGGGGCGAGCAGTTCGCGCTGGGTGGCGACGGCGCCGACGAACAGCGCGTACTCGTCCTTGGTGAGCTTTCCGCGGGCCTGCGCGGCCCCCAGCAGCGCCTGTTCCCGGGCCACCGCCTCGCGCGCGCGGCCCAGTTCGAGCAGCACGCGCGCCTCGGACGCCGAGTCGGTGGTGTCGTCGCCGGTGAGCGCGCCGATCACGGCGAAGCCGTGCTGGACGATCGCCGAGTACCGGGTGTAGGCGACGGAGGCCGAGGCGCCGTCGGCGGTCGTCTCGTCGCGCAGTGCGGTGAGCCCGCCGGAGTCGGCCTCCAGCGCTTCCAGCCGCCCCGGGAGCGCGGTGTCTAGGAGTGCGGCGTCGGAGCTGGCGGAGTTGATGCCGTCCACCAGGTCGGCGGCGGCCTTGTCGGTGGCCGTGCCGGCCTTCCGGAAGGCGTCGGGCGCGTCCGTGTGCCGCAGGGCGGCGGTCCGCTCGGCCTGCAGCGCGTTGATGAACTCGCCGACCGGCTGAAGCAGTTCGGCGTTGACGTCCTTGGCCCGTTCGGTGTCCCCGATGCTGGAGGCGGTCGTCACCGCGGCGAAGCCCCACAGGGCCATCAGGGACACGACGGGAAGCATGAGCAGGGCGACGATCTTCGCCCGCACCGATCTCGGGCGCAGACGGGCGGAGGTGCGGAGGATGCGCATGGTGCCTCGCTGGGTGGGTGAGGTGAGGTGAGGTCAGGTGAAGTGGGGTGGCGATGGCGATGCGGGGGGCGGGCGCGGTGTCCCGGGGAGGCGTGTGGCGGGCGTGGGCACCGCTCGGGACCGGCGCGTGCGCATGCCGTTCACGCCTCCCCGGCTCGGCGTGCGGCCGCCGGCCCGGGGGCGGGCGGCGGTCGGTTGCGCGTACCGGGCGGACGGCTCCGCGCGCACGCCCGCGCCTGCGCCCTCGTCCACGCCCGCGTGCACGCCCCCGCCGGTCGGCGTGACCGCGCGGGCCTTCGACGCCGGTCAGGCCGTGGTGAGTTCGACCTGGCGCAGGAGTTCCGCGGCGACCGCCGCCTCGTGGCGCTTGCCGGTCGGGGAGAGGGCGACGTACGCGGAGGTGAGGAAGAGGAAGGAGCCGAGCACGACGGCCAGCGGGAAGATGAACTCCGTGGCGGTGGCGCCGGGCACGGCGGCGCTGCTGGGGGCGAGGTTGATGCTGACGGCCCACATCGCGGTGTAGTGCATGCTGCTGACCGCGAGCCCCATGACGAGGGCGGCGACGGCGGCCAGCACGGGGCCGCGCACGATCAGGGTGAGGGTGAGCGCGGCGGTCGCGGCGACGACGGCGATCGCGACCGAGGCGATGACCAGGGTCGGGTCGTAGTCGACCCGGCCGTGCAGATTGAGGGCGGCCATGCCGGTGTAGTGCATGGCGGCGACGCCGAGCCCGGTGCCGAGGCCGCCGAGGACGACCGACGTCACGCGCGAGCGGCCGTAGCCGGCGGTGAAGACGCCGGCCGCGACCACGCCGACGGCCATCAGCAGGCTCAGGACGGTGAGCGGGACGTCGAAGCGGATCGGGGTGCCGTCGACGCTGAAGCCCAGCATGGCGATGAAGTGCATCGTCCAGATGCCGGAGCCGATGGCGAGGGAGGCCAGCAGCAGCCAGTTGCGTTTGGAGGCGCCGTCCGCCTCGAGTGCCCGGACGGTGCAGCGCAGTCCGAGCGCCGAGCCGACGCAGGCCATCGCATAGGAGAGGACGGGGGTGACCCATCCGGCGCTGAAGTGATCCATGTGCCCCATGGGGACTTCCTCTCGGCCGTGGCGCGCCCAGGGCGCGCGCACGCGGTACCGCCGGTGACAGCAGACGGGGGTCGGCTGATCATGCCATCCGCTTCGGGCGCACAACTATGCAGGTCAGAGGCGCTCCTCAGACACTCCCCGAGTCCCTCACCTCGCCCGTCCGGTACCTGCACATCGCATACACGAGGTCGGAATCCGGCCACCCGTCGACGTCGAGCGGCCGCAGTCGGCGCTCGGCCTCCTCGCAGCGCGGATCGCCGCGCAGCGCGAGCCCGCGGGCGGCGTGCACCCGGGTCTCGCGCAGTTCGTCGTCGCCGAGTCCGGCGAGCACGTCGGTGAGACCGGGCGCCTCGCCGCGACAGTGCGTCAGCCAGTAGGCCGCGCGCTCGCGCACGGCGGGATCGGGGTCCCGCGCCAGCGCGTACACGGCGTCCAGCTTGTGCCGGGGCATGGCCGTGAGCTCGTAGCGCAGGGTCTCGATCGCCTCGCGCCGCACCCGCGGATCCGGATGCCCGACGTACGACAGCCCGACGGCGTCGATCTCGTCGAGCCGGTCCGAGTCCCCCGACTCCTCGCTCAGCCCGTTCAGCACCTGGGCCAGCACCTCGGGGTCCCGCTCCTTGCGGGCCCAGGGCAGGAACACCTCGGACGCCTCCTTCTCGACCACCGTCGAGGACCGCGGGAACATCCCGCCGAACCCGATGACGAGGCACCGCAGCACATCCGCGGCGAAGAGCCGGCACAGCCGGTCGGGATGATCGCGCAGCGCCTCGGCGGCCGCCCAGTCCTCGGCGGCCAGGCAGCCGGCGAGGCGGATCACCGCATCGGTCCAGACCCCGTGGTCCCGGTCCGGTCGGGTGAGCGCCCGCGCGAGCAGCTCGTCGAAGGAAGTCGGCACCCGGAGGCGGTCCTCCAGCACGGTCAGGACGCCGAGGTGGCCGTCCCACACGGTCCGGCCGCCGAGCGAGAAGCTCTCGTACCAGGAGGTGCGCAGGGGCTCCTCCCACACCCGCCGCCGTTCGACCGGCCCGTCCGCGCCCGTCCCGCGCCGCAGTTCGGCCTCGATGTCGGCCTCGGCCCAGTACCGGGCGCGGGCCAGCAGTGCCGCGCGGGCGTCGGCGTCGAGGCGCACGACCTCCGGCAGCAGCCGGGCGCTCATCGTGGACGAGCCGCCGTCCACCGCCCGGGTCAGCGCGGAGTCGCCGCCGGGCAGTCCCGGATCCCCGCCCGGCACCCCGTCCAGCGGGCGCAGCGGATCGGCGCCCGCGTCCAACAGCGCCTCGGCGACCGGTTCGTCGTACGCGGCCACGGCCAGGCAGAGCAGCGGAACGCCGTCCGCGGGGTCGCGGAGCTCCGGGTCGCCCCCGTCGTCCAGCAGCTCCCGCACCGCGTCCGCGTCCCCCCGCCGAACAGCCGCGACGAGTTCGACCGACCCCATGACGCCCACCTCCCCCACACCGGCTCCCGACGGAACCGGCAGCCGGGGGATCCTAGGGCGCGCCCGCGCTCGGCAGCAGCCGAATTACCGGCCGGCGGAGAACGGCCGTCGGGTTAGCGGCCGGCGCCCTCGATCACCGTCGCGCCCGGCGCCGGGCCCGACGCCACGCGCACGCTCCTGCACGTGCCCGAGGCGGTCAGCGATTCCGCGATCTTCGCCGCGGAGGCGGCATCGCGGGCGAGGTGCGCGGTGGTCGGGCCCGAGCCGGAGACGAGCGTGGCGAGCGCGCCGGCCGCACGGCCCGCGGCGAGCGTGTCGGCGAGTTCGGGGAACAGGGAGAGGGCCGCGGGCTGCAGCTCGTTGGAGAGGGTGGCCGCGAGGGCGTCGGGGTCGCCCTTGGCGAGGGCGTCGAGGAGGTCGCGCGAGGCGATCGGCTCGGGGATCTCCCGGCCCTCGGCCAACCGGTCGAACTCCCGGAACACCGCCGGCGTCGACAGCCCCCGCTCGGCCATCGCGAACACCCAGTGGAACGCGCCGCCGACCTCCACCGCCGTCAGCCGCTCGCCGCGCCCGGTGCCGAGGGCCGCGCCACCGACCAGACTGAACGGCACATCGCTGCCCAACTCCGCGCAGATCTCCAGGAGTTCGTCACGGGACGCGCCCGTGCCCCACAGCGCGTCGCAGGCCAGCAGCGCGCCCGCGCCGTCGGCGCTGCCGCCCGCCATGCCCCCGGCCACCGGGATGTCCTTGGCGATGTGGAGGTGCACGTCGGCCGCGCGGCCGTGGCGCTCGGCCAGCGCGAGCGCGGCCCGCGCCGCCAGATTCGTGACGTCCAGGGGGACCTGGGCGGCGTCCGGGCCCTCGCAGGTGACGCGCAGTTCGTCGGCCGGGGTCACCGTGACCTCGTCGTACAGACCGACCGCGAGGAACACGTTCGCCAGGTCGTGGAAGCCGTCCGCGCGGGCCGCGCCCACCGCAAGCTGCACATTGACCTTGGCGGGCACCCGAACCGTGACGCTCACTCAGATTCCTTGTCGCTCTGCTTGTCCTCGGCGCTCTGCTTGTGCTCGGCGATGGCGGCGAACTCCTCGACCGAGAGGGCCTCGCCGCGGGCCTGCGGGGAGACGCCGGCCGCCACGAGGGCCGCCTCCGCCAGCGCGGCGGAGCCCGCCCACCCGGCGAGCGCGGCCCGCAGGGTCTTGCGGCGCTGGGCGAACGCCGCGTCGACGACGGCGAAGACCTCGCGCCGCGACGCCGAGGTCTTGATCGGCTCGGCCCGCCGCACCAGCGACACCAGCCCGCTGTCCACGTTCGGCGCGGGCCAGAAGACGTTGCGGCCGATCGCACCGGCCCGCTTGACCTCGGCGTACCAGTTCGCCTTGACCGACGGCACCCCGTACACCTTCGAGCCGGGCCCGGCGGCGAGCCGGTCGGCGACCTCCGACTGGACCATGACGAGGGTCCGCTCGATGCTGGGGAACGTCTCCAGCATGTGCAGCAGCACGGGCACGGCCACGTTGTACGGCAGGTTCGCTACCAGCGCGGTCGGCGCGGGCCCCGGCAGCTCGGTCACCTGCATCGCGTCGGAGTGCACCAGCGCGAACCGCTCCGCGCGCTGCGGCATGCGGGCGGTGATCGTGGCGGGGAGCGCGCTCGCCAGGACGTCGTCGATCTCGACGGCCGTGACCCGGTCGGCGGCCTCCAGCAGCGCGAGGGTGAGCGAGCCGAGCCCCGGGCCGACCTCGACGACCACGTCGTCGGGCCGGACCCCCGCGGTGCGGACGATCCGGCGGACGGTGTTCGCGTCGATCACGAAGTTCTGGCCGCGCTGCTTGGTGGGCCGCACGCCGAGGACGGCCGCCAGCTCACGGATGTCGGCGGGGCCCAGAAGGGCGTCGGGGGCGGGGCTGGTACTCACGGGACAAGGGTACGGGCCCGCGCCGTCGCCTCCCGTCCCGCACCTCGCCTCCTGTCCCTCACCCGTGCAGCCGCTTCCCGCAGTGCGGCCAGGGGCTCGCCCCGCGGCGCACGTACAGCTTCTTCGCCCGCAGCGTCTGCTCCGCGGCCGGTGCGTCCTGGGGGCGGCCGCTGCCGCCGAGGCTCTGCCAGGTGCGGGTGTCGAACTGGTACAGCCCGCCGTAGGTGCCCGAGGGGTCGACGGCGTTCGGCCGGCCGCCCGACTCGCAGACCGCGAGCCCCTGCCAGTCCAGGCCCTCGGCCCCCTGCACGGACGTCGGCAGCGGCTTCGTGCCGACCTTCACCACCTGCGCACGCGGCTCGCGCACCACCTCGTCCCCGATCCGGCGCGGCTTCTGCCGCACGCCGTTGACCGTGCGCAGGGCGTACGTGATCCGCCGCAGCCCGGGCTGCCCGGCCCGCTCGACCACCTCCGTGCCCTTGAACAGCGAGGCGTCGTCGGTGCGGCGCACCGCGAACGGGATCTGCTCCTCCCGCACCTCCTCGGCGCCGGTGATGCGCAGCACGGTGACCGTCTGCCCGTCGCGCGGGAAGCTGCCGGGCGCCACGGACGTGGTGTCCTGCCCGCGCAGGGTGATCCCGGCCGCCTGCACGGCCTCCTGCACGGTCGCCGCGTTGGTGCGGACGGTACGGGCCCGGCCGTCGGCCATCACCGTGACGGAGCGCTCGGTGCGCACGTCCAGCGCGAGCCCCGCGCGCCCGATGGTCTGGGAGCGCGAGACGGACATGTACGCGCCCTGTGCCCGCACCCCCAGCTGCTGGAGCGCCTCCTCCACCGTGCCCGCGGTCGTCCACAGCTCGTGCCGCTGACCGTCGAGGGTGAGCCGGACGGGACGCCCGTAACGCACCGCGATCTCGTCGCCGCTGGTGAGCTCCGTGCCGGGGGCGGGCGCCACCACGTCGTGCGCGCCCACCCGCACGCCCTCCTCGGCGAGGAGTTCGCTCACGTCGTCGGCGAAGGTGTGCAGGGCGCGCGGCTTGCCGTCGACGGTCAGCTCGACCGCCTTGTCCTCCGCGACGAACGCGGTGGTGCCGCCCGCCAGGAAGGCGACGACGAGCGCCTGCGGGAGCAGTCGGCGCATCGTGGACTCCGGGCGCTCGGCGGAGCGCGTCCTGCGCCGGCGCGCGGCCCGGCCTCCCCCGCCGGCACCCGCGCTCTGCTGCGGGAACAGCGGCTCGGACAGCTGGAGCGTCGCGGGCAGCGGGAACGCCTCCGGCGGCCGGGGCGGCTGCGCTGTCGGCGCCGGGTAGGCCCCGAGCTGCTCCTCGTACGCGGGCCGGTAGGTGTCGTCGTACGTCCCGGGGGCCGCGTACACGCCGTAGGCGATCGTCTCGGCGTTGTGCAGGTCCGCGTACGGCCCGCCGGCGCCGTACGGCTCGTACTCGAGGTGCTGCGAATTGCTCACGCCGACACGCTCCAGGAGTGGGGTCCGGATCGGGCCCCCAGAACCTAGCGGAGTGGCGGTCACTCTCCAAAGTGGCGCGGCTACCGAGAGTTGTGTTCGAGCTGGTCGCGTCGGGGTCAGTAGGCGAACGCGCGTGCCGTGTTGGCGGCGAGCGCGGTGGCCAGGGCATCCTCGTCGAGACCCCGGACGGCGGCCATGGCACGCACCGTGACCGGAATGAGATACGGGGCGTTCGGCCGTCCGCGGTAGGGCGCCGGGGTCAGGAACGGGGCGTCGGTCTCCACCAGGAGCAGTTCCAGCGGGGCCACGGCGACGGCGTCCCGCAGGTGCTGGGCGTTCTTGAAGGTGACGTTGCCGGCGAAGGACATGAAGTACCCGGCGCGGGCGCAGACCTCGGCCATCTCGGCGTCGCCGGAGTAGCAGTGGAAGACGGTGCGCTCGGGGGCGCCCTCCTCCTTCAGGACGCGCAGGACGTCGGCGTGGGCGTCCCGGTCGTGGATGACCAGGGCCTTGCCGTGCCGCTTGGCGATCTCGATGTGGGCGCGGAAGGAGTCCTCCTGCGCGTCCTTGCCCTCGGGGCCGGTGCGGAAGTAGTCGAGTCCGGTCTCGCCGACGCCCTTGACGTGCGGAAGCGCGGCCAGGCGGTCGATCTCGGCGAGCGCCTGTTCGAGCGCCCCGGAGCCGCCCGGCTCGCGCGCGCCCTGCCGGGACCAGCCGTCGGGGTCGCCGTGCACGATGCGCGGGGCTTCGTTCGGATGCAGGGCGACGGCGGCGTGCACGGTGTCGTGCGCCGCCGCCGTCTCGGCCGCCCACCGGGAGCCCTTCACGTCACAGCCGACCTGGACGACGGTCGTCACCCCGACCGAAGCGGCCTTCGCCAGGGCCTCCTCCACCGTCCCCGACTGCATGTCGAGATGCGTGTGGGAGTCGGCGACGGCCACCCCGAGGGGGGCGGGAAGCGGCGGCGCGGCATTCTTGTCGGAGTGAGAAGGCATACCCCGATCCTACGAAAGGCCCCAGCACCAGAGCGCCCGAAGGGGCGCGGGGCTGCATCGATATGCGGCTCCGCCGCGGGGCGCGACCAGCCCCCACGAAGCCGCGCGTGACGCACCGGCCTCCGGCCGCAGCCGTCAACCGGCCTTGCGGAACGGATGCAACAGATCCGCCAGATGCCAGTGATGCTGCTGCCCCTCGGGCTGGTCCCCGGACCGCTCCTCCTCCGTCGCCGCCGTGGCCGGCTCGGCGACGGAGCGGGCCGAGGGGGCCGCGCGATGCCGCGCAGCGCTCTGCACCGAAGACACCTGCCCCGCCCGCATGATCCGCACGACGTGCCCCTCGCAGTTCTGGCACGCCGGCCGGCTCAGCGGCGACGGCACCACGCGGCCGTTCGCCACGTAGAGAACGAACGCGTGGCCGTCGGCGTCGGTGTGGTGCTCTATCTCGTACGACTGCTCCCAGCCGTGTCCGCAGCGCATGCACGCGAAGGAGTACGACTCGTTGACGACGGCGCTCGCGCCGCTGCGGAGGCCGGTCTGCCCTGTGATCTCACTCATGCCAGCTCCTGTGGAAGCGAGGGACGGGTGCCGTCCCTGCCACCCAGTGGACTCCTCGGCCGGGGCGAGCGCAGCAGGCCTGTGCAGTGTTGGAGGCGATTTGGGCTTTCCTTGCCGAAGGGGCCTCGCGCAGGGCGGTTTCCAGGGGTGGGCTTTGCCTTCGGCGGCAGCCCTTTGCCCGCACATGGGGCGCACGCTCAGACGGCATGCGCCCTGCTCAGAGGGGGTGTGCGCCGGGTGTGAGCCCCCTTACTCCCCGCCGGTGACAGCCGTCACAGCGCCCCGGCGTTCTTCGCCGCGACCACCGCGTCGAACACCTCGCGCTTGGGCAGTCCGGCCTCCGCCGCGACCGCCACGATGGCCTCCTTGCGGCGCTCGCCCGCCTCCTCGCGCACCCGCACCCGCCGCACCAGCTCCGCCGCGTCGAGCTCCTCGGGCCCGCGCTCGGGCGCCCCGGTGACGACGACGGTGATCTCGCCGCGCACGCCCTGCGCGGCCCACTCCGCGAGCTCGCCGAGGGGACCGCGCTTGACCTCCTCGTAGGTCTTGGTCAGCTCCCGGCACACGGCGGCCCTCCGGTCCGCGCCGAACACCTCGGCCATCGCGGCGAGGGTGTCGTCCAGCCGGTGGGGGGCCTCGAAGTAGACGAGCGTGCGGCGCTCCTCGGCGACCTCGCGCAGCCGCGACAGCCGCTCGCCCGCCTTCCTGGGCAGGAACCCCTCGAAGCAGAACCGGTCGACGGGCAGCCCGGACAGCGCCAGCGCGGTGAGCACCGCGGACGGGCCGGGCACGGCCGTGACCTTGATGTCCTGCTCCACGGCGGCCGCGACCAGCCGGTACCCGGGGTCGGAGACGGACGGCATCCCGGCGTCGGTGACGAGCAACACCCGCTTGCCGCCGACGAGTTCCTCGACCAGCTCGGGCGTGCGGGCGGACTCGTTGCCCTCGAAGTAGGACACCACCCGCCCCTTGGGCGTCACGCCGAGCGCCTGGGTCAGGCGGCGCAGCCGGCGGGTGTCCTCGGCGGCGATCACGTCGGCGCCGGTCAGCTCCTCGGCGAGGCGGGGCGGGGCGTCGGAGACGTCGCCGATGGGCGTCCCGGCGAGGACGAGGACTCCGGGCGGGGTTCCCGGCGTGGTTCGGGGCGTGGTTCGGGGCGTCGCTGTCACGATTCCCATCCTCCCAGGGGGACGGACACGGGACTCACACAGCCGTGTTCCCTACGATGGCGCGGTGACCAGTACCGCGTCCTCCACGGACTCCACGGACTACCGGCCGGGCCGGCCGCCGCACGATCAGCGGCCGTCATGGCAGCAGCGGCTGCGGCGTTTCGGATACCCGGCGGAGCCCACCGCCGACGTCCGGGAGCGGCTGGTGCCACCGTTCGCGCAGCCCAGCCCGCGGTTGTGGCAGGCGCTCGGCATCCCGCACACGTGGGCGGACCGGATCGCGCGCTGGTCCTCCTGGGGCGGCCCGCTGCTGATCACGCTGCTGGCGGGCGTGATCCGGTTCTGGCATCTGGGCAGCCCGAAGAAGGTGATATTCGACGAGACGTACTACGCCAAGGACGCGTGGGCGGTCGTCCACCGCGGATTCGAGGTCAACTGGCCCAAGACCACCGACGCGCTCCTCGCCAAGGGCGGCGACGTGTCGATCCCGACGGACGCGGCCTATGTGGTGCATCCGCCGGTCGGCAAGTACGTCATCGGGCTCGGCGAGCTGATGTTCGGATTCGATCCGTTCGGCTGGCGCTTCATGACGGCCGTCCTGGGCACCCTCTCCGTGCTGCTGCTGTGCCGGATCGGCCGCCGGATCTTCCGCTCCACGTTCCTCGGCTGCCTCGCGGGCGCGCTGATGGCCGTCGACGGGCTGCACTTCGTGATGAGCCGCACCGCGCTGCTCGACGGGGTGCTGATGTTCTTCGTGCTGGGCGCGTTCGGCTGTCTGGTGGCCGACCGGGACTGGGCGCGCCGCAAACTCGCCGCCGCGCTGCCGCCGGACGTGGACGGCCGCTACCGCCCCGACGCGCATATCGCCGAGACCACCCGCATCGGCTGGCGGCCCTGGCGCTGGGGCGCGGGCGTGATGCTGGGCCTGGCCATCGGCACGAAGTGGAACGGCCTGTACATCCTGGTCGCGTTCTGTCTGCTGGCGGTGTTGTGGGACGTCGGCTCGCGCAAGGTGGCGGGCGCCAAGCATCCGTATCTGGCGGTGCTGAAGCGGGACACGCCGCTGGCGTTCCTGTCGACCGTGCCGGTCGCGCTGGCCGTCTACCTGGTGTCGTGGACGGGCTGGATCCGCTCCTCGGCCGACGGCTCGGGCGGCTACTACCGCAACTGGGCGGCCACCGACGGCAAGGGCGGCAACTGGACCTGGCTCCCGGACTGGCTGCGCAGCCTGTGGCACTACGAGCACGAGGTGTACGAGTTCCACACCCACCTCACCTCGCCGCACACGTATCAGTCGAACCCGTGGAGCTGGCTCGTCCTGGGCCGCCCGGTGTCGTACTTCTACGAGTCCCCCGCGCCGGGCGCCGACGGCTGTCCGACCGACGCGGGCGAGAAGTGCGCCCGCGAGGTCCTGGCCATCGGCACCCCGCTGCTGTGGTGGGCGGCCTGCTTCGCGGTCCTGTTCGTGCTGTGGCGCTGGCTGTTCCGCCGCGACTGGCGCGCGGGCGCGATCGTCTGCGGCATCGCGGCCGGCTACCTGCCCTGGTTCATGTACCAGGAACGCACGATCTTCCTCTTCTACGCCGTCGTCTTCCTGCCCTTCCTCTGTCTGGCGGTGGCGATGATGATCGGCGCGCTGGTCGGCCGACCGGGTTCGACGGACACCCGCCGGGTCGCGGGCGCGACGGGCGCGGGCGTCCTCGTCCTGCTCATCGCCTGGAACTTCATCTATTTCTGGCCCCTGTACACGGGCCAGGCGATCCCGATCGACGACTGGCGGTCACGTATGTGGCTGGACACATGGGTCTAACGATTCAGGAAACTGCCGCCCCTGTCGCCACTCTTTCCGCTTACTGTGAGCCCGAGCAGAGATTTCTGAACGTGTTCAGAAACGCCGGTACCCGCTCAGGGCGGGGAGGGCGACAACGGGGAGGATGCACAGCATGCGCAAGGGGGCCAAGGCAGTCATAGTCGGCTCGGTCTTCGCCGTGATGGTGGGCGGAGCCGGGTACGGCGCCTTCAACATCGTGAACGCGCTGGACGGGGGCGGCGGCGGGGGCGGCGGTGCGGGGGGATCGGGCGAGCCCGCGGTCGTGAAGACCGGGCCGCCGAGCGGTTCCGAGGTCAAGGACACCAGCACGAAATTCTTCGCGGCCTGGGAGCAGGGGGAGGCCGCGGTGGCCGCCCGGCTGACCAACAACGCGGTGAAGGCCGAGCCGCTGCTGACCGCGTACGGCACCACCGCGCACATCACCGCGGTGAAGATCACACCGGGCGCGGCCGTCGGCGACAGCGTGCCGTTCAGCGTCCGGGCGACGGTGTCGTACGAGGGGAAGTCCAAGCCGCTCGTCTACAAGAGCGAACTGACGGTCGTGCGGGGCGTCACCACCGGGAAGGCGCTGGTGGACTGGGCGCCGTCGGTGGTCCATCCCGAGCTGAAGGGCATGGACGACATGCTGGTCACGGGCGCGGCGTCGGCGCCGCCGATCGAGGCCGTGGACCGGGACGGCAGCGTGCTGACGAAGGAGAAGTACCCCTCCCTGGGGCCGATCCTGGACCAGCTGCGCGCCAAGTACGGCGAAAAGGCGGGCGGCACGGCCGGCGTCGAGCTGGCGATCAGACACGCCACCGCGGACACCGCGGACACTCCCCTGCTGACCCTCGCCGAGGGCAAGGCGGGCAAGCTGCCCACCACCCTCAGCGCGGGCGTGCAGGCGGCCGCGGAGAAGGCCGTGAAGCGGTACGCCCAGTCGTCGGTGGTGGCCGTCAAGCCGAGCACCGGCGAGGTGCTCGCGGTCGCCAACAACCGCAACGACGGCTTCAACGCCGCGTTCCTGGGCGAGGTCGCGCCCGGCTCCACCATGAAGATCGTCAGCTCGGCCACGCTCATCGACAACGGGCTCACCACCGCGAGCGGGCCGGCGCCGTGTCCGTCGTCGGCCGTCTGGCAGAGCCAGACCTTCCAGAACATCAAGGGCATGAAGCCGAACGAGGGCGCGACGCTCGCCGAGAGCTTCGCGCGCTCCTGCAACACGGCGTTCGTGAAGTTCGCGGACGAGGTGAAGGTCGACTCGCTGACGAACGAGGCCCGCGACCGCTTCGGGATCGGCCTGGACTGGCAGACCGGCATCCCGTCCTTCGACGGCTCCGTCCCGGCCGCCGGCGGCCCGGACACCGCGGCCGGTCTGATCGGTCAGGGCAAGGTCCAGATGAACCCGCTGAACATGGCGTCGGTCACAGCGACCGCGATGACGGGCGCCTTCCGGCAGCCGGTGATCGTGCCACTGAGCCTCGACGACCGCACGCCCGCCAAGGCGAACGGACTGTCGGCGGGCACCGTGCAGCAGCTGCGCTCGATGATGAACCGGACCGCGACCAGCGGCACCGCCGCCGAGGTGATGGCCGGGCTGAGCGGCCGGATCGGCGCGAAGACCGGCTCCGCCGAGGTCGACGGGAAGGCCACGTCCGACAGTTGGTTCACCGGGTACCGCAACGACATCGCCGCGGCCGCGATGACCCAGGGCGGCGGCCACGGCGTCGACGCGTCCGGCCCGATCGTGGCGCAGGTGCTGCGGGCGGGGTGACCCGGAACGGGGGTGGCCTGATCCGGCACAAGGGTGGCTGACGTCACACGTGACGTCACCCGCACAGGACGGGACTCTAGGGTGGTTGCCGTCGTTGGGGTCAGTGAGGGCAACGAGGGCAGCGGGGCTGGGGGGAGAGCCCCTGGGGATCCGGAGGATCTGGCAGTGGGCAAGAGAAGGCGTGTCGAAGAACAGCGCAATAAGCGGCGGCGTCCCGCCGTGGCCGGCGGCATGATCGCCGTCGTGGTCGGCGGGGTCGGCTTCGGCGTCTACGCGCTGTACGCGGGCGGGGCGGCGGCCGACGAAGGCTCGGCCGCGGCGGCCAACGCCGGCCAGGTGCCGAGAGTCAGGGCCGACGCGCCGTCGGCGACCGAGGCGAAGACCGCCGCCACGCAGTTCCTGACGGCGTGGCAGCAGGGAAAGACGGCCCGGGCGGCCGCCGCCACGGACGACTCGGCGGCCGCCACCGCCCTGCTGACCGGCTACACCAAGGACGCCCACATCACCGGCGTCACCCTCACCGCGGGCCGGGCCACCGGCGCCAAGATCCCGTTCTCGGTGAAGGGCACGGTGAAGTACAAGGACGTCAGCAAGCCGCTGACGTACTCCAGCGCCCTCACCGTCGTGCGCAACCCCAAGAACGGCAAGGCGCAGGTCGACTGGCACGCGTCCGTCGTCCACCCGGACCTCCAGGACGGCGACACGCTCGTCACCGGCGAGGCCGGCACCCCGCCGGTCAAGGCCGTGGATCGGGACGGCGGCGAGCTGACGGCCGCGAAGTACCCCTCCCTGGGCACGGTCCTGGACGGGCTGCGGGAGAAGTACGGCAAGAAGGCCGGCGGCAAGGCGGGCGTGGAGCTCCAGGTCGTCCGCGGCAAGGCGGCCAAGGCGAAGAAGGCCTCCGACAAGACGCTGCTGGAGCTCAGCGAGGGCACACCGGGCACGGTGAAGACCACGCTGAGCCCGACCCTCCAGGCGGCGGCCGAGCGGCAGGTGGCGGCCGCCGCGCGCTCCTCGGTCGTCGTGCTGCGGCCCTCCACGGGCGAGATCCTCGCGGTGGCCAACGCCGGCAACGGCTTCAACACCGCGTTCAACGGCTCGCTCGCGCCCGGTTCCACGATGAAGGTCATCACGTCGTCGCTGCTCATCGAGAAGGGGCTGGCCGGAGCGGACAAGGTGCACCCCTGCCCGAAGACGTTCACCTACGGCGGCTGGAAGTTCCACAACGACGACGACTTCCAGATCGACGGCGGCACGTTCAAGGCGAGCTTCGCGCGCTCCTGCAACACCGCCTTCATCAGCCAGGCCCCCGAGCTGGGCAACGACAGCCTGACCAAGCAGGCGCAGCAGGTGTTCGGCCTGTCGAGGGACGACTGGGCCATCGGGGTGCCGTCCTTCGACGGTTCGGTGCCGGTGCAGTCGGCGGCCCAGATGGCGGCCTCGCTGATCGGTCAGGGCGGGGTCCGGATGAACCCGCTGAACATGGCGTCGGTCGCCGCCACGGTCAAGTCGGGCACCTTCCACCAGCCGTACCTGGTCGCCCCGTCGGTGGACGGCCGCAAGCTGGCGACGGCCTCGCGCACCATGTCGGCGTCGACGCTGTCGCAGCTGCGGGAGCTGATGAACTACACGGCCGCGGCCGGCACCGCCGCCGAGGCGATGTCCGGTCTGGGCCCCGACTACGGCGCCAAGACGGGCTCGGCGGAGGTCGACAACCAGGAGAAGCCCAACGGCTGGTTCACCGCCTACCGCGGCGACCTCGCGGCCGCGGGCGTCGTCCAGGCGGGCGGCCACGGCGGCGACACGGCAGGCCCGATCGTGGCGGCCCTGCTGAAGCTGGGCGGCTGATCCGCTAGGCGGGTCAGGCGAAGTCAGCCGCGGTTCGGCAGCGCCCTGAAGGGGCGCGGGGCGCTGACATATGCGGCTCCGCCGCGCGGGCGCGACCAGCCACGACGGTGCCGCAGCAAAACGACGGCGCATCGCGGCATTCCCAGCGGCGCGCTCAGTGGGTCACCGGCTGCGCCGTGGCCAGATAGGTGCGGCGCAGGAACCGCAGCAGCGTCTTGGACTCGAACTGCACGACCGAGACGCCCTGTGCGGAGTGGAACTCGACGACGGCCTGTACGCGCCCCAGCGGCCACACCCGGACCTCGCCGGTGCCGGTCGGGGCGCGCAGGCCCTGTTCGAGGAGAGTGCGGGAGACCGTCCACTCGCGGCGGTCGGGCAGTGCGACGCGCACCGCGCGGGGATCGTCCTCCGGGTCATAGCGCAGGAAGACGGGGACGGACTCGCGTTCGTCCTCGGCCTGATCGGCGTCCGTGACGATATGGGCTCGCGCGTACTGTTCGACTACAGACATCGGCCGACCCTCTCACGCAGCGTTACCTGTGCGGAAGCTATGCGTCCGCTCCCCTCCCAATGTCCCATATTTTGCGGAATACGCTTGCTCGCACAGACGTATCTCACCTGTGCGATACGGACGCGCCGCAGAAAACAGATGCGAGCAACAAGCTCCTCGCTCTTGCGAATGGTTCGCATTAAGCCATTATCATCGTCGGGTGCATGTACCCGACGG
Source organism: Streptomyces sp. NPDC001858 (assembly GCF_053594615.1). Classification (NCBI taxonomy): domain Bacteria; kingdom Bacillati; phylum Actinomycetota; class Actinomycetes; order Kitasatosporales; family Streptomycetaceae; genus Streptomyces; species Streptomyces sp. NPDC001858. The sequence continues at coordinate 335,615 of NZ_JBSFEV010000004.1, read as the reverse complement.
ATTCATCGACGCCCCGACCTCCGCCGCCGCCGGAGTCGTCGCCGCAGGCGCCATCGCCGTAGCCCTGCGCGGCGCGCGCCGCGAGCTCGACGAGCGCACGGCGCCGCTGGCAGGCCTCGTCGCGGCGTTCATCTTCGCCGTGCAGATGCTCAACTTCCCCGTCGCCGCGGGCACCAGCGGCCATCTACTGGGCGGAGCGCTGGCCGCGATACTCGTCGGCCCCTATACAGCGGTCCTCTGCGTCTCCGTGGTGCTGCTGATGCAGGGCATCCTCTTCGCCGACGGCGGCCTGACCGCGCTCGGCGTGAACATCACCGTGATGGCCTGTGTGACGACGGTCGTCGCGTACGCCGTCTTCCGCGGTCTGGTGAAGGTGCTGCCGCGCACCCGCCGCTCGGTGACCGGGGCCTCCTTCGCCGCCGCGCTGCTGTCGGTCCCGTCCGCGGCGCTCGCCTTCACCCTCATCTACTGGATCGGCGGGACCACCGACATCCCGATCGGCAAGGTCGCCACCGCGATGGTCGGCGTGCATGTGCTGATCGGCATCGGCGAGGCCACGATCACCGCGCTCACCGTGGGCGCCGTCATCGCCGTCCGGCCGGATCTCGTCCATGGCGCGCGCGACCTCACGCAGAAGCTGCGGCTGCGGGTGAACGGCGACCTCGTGGACGCGCCCGCCGCGCCCGCCGCCGAGGAGCCGCGCCCGGCGCCCGTGGCGGCGCGCACCTCCCGGCGCACGCTGTGGGTGACCGGCCTGGTCACCTCCCTCGTGCTGGCCGGCTTCGTCAGCTTCTACGCCTCCGCGAACCCCGACGGCCTGGAGAAGGTCGCCGCCGACAAGGGCATCGACGAGAAGGTCGAGGAGCACGCGGCCGCCGACTCGCCGCTCGCCGACTACGGCGTGAAGGACGTCGACAACGCCCGCCTCTCCGGCGGCCTCGCGGGGATCATCGGCGTCGGCGTGACCGTCGTCGCGGGCACCGGCGTGTTCTGGGCGGTCCGCAGGCGCAGGGCGGACGACGTGTCCCCGGCGAGCACGAGCGTCTGAGGTGGGCGCGGGACACGCACACCGGCTCTACCGGCAGGGGCACTCGCCGGTGCACGCCCTGCCGCCGCACACCAAGCTGGCCGCCTGCTTCGCCTTCGTGGTCGTCGTCGTGTCGACGCCGCGCGAGGCGATGTGGGCGTTCGGCCTGTACGCCGTGCTGCTGGCGTTCGTCGCGCATCGCGCGCGCGTGCCCGCAGGTTTCCTTCTCAAACGGCTGCTGATCGAGGTGCCCTTCGTCGCGTTCGCGGTGCTGATGCCGTTCGTGGCGGAGGGCGAGCGGGTGGACGTCCTCGGCATGTCCCTCAGCGTCAACGGGCTGTGGGGCGCGTGGAACGTCCTCGCCAAGGGCACGCTGGGCGTCGCCGCCTCCGTCCTCCTGGCGTCCACCACGGAGCTGCGGGAACTCCTCCTCGGCCTGCAGCGCCTGAAGCTGCCCCCGCTGCTCGTGCAGATCGCCTCCTTCATGATCCGCTACGGCGACGTCATCGCGGACGAGATGCGCCGCATGCGCATCGCGCGGGAGTCGCGCGGCTTCGAGGCGCGGGGCGTCCGGCACTGGGGGGTGCTCGCGAAGTCGGCGGGCGCGCTGTTCATCCGCTCCTACGAACGCGGCGAGCGCGTGCACCTGGCCATGGTCAGCCGCGGCTACACCGGTTCGATGCCGGTGATCGACGAGGTGACCGCGTCCCGGGCGCAGTGGTCGTACGCGCTGACCCTCCCGTTGGCCGCCCTCGTCGTCTGCGTGTTGGGATGGGCCCTGTGAGTACTGCTTCCGCCCCGGCTTCCCTCGAGGTCTCGGGCCTCGCCTTCGCCTACCCCGACGGCCACCAGGCCCTGTTCGGCGTGGACTTCTCCGTCGCGCGCGGGGAACGCGTCGCGCTGCTCGGGCCGAACGGCGCGGGCAAGACCACCCTCGTGCTGCACCTCAACGGCATCCTGACCGGCGGCGCCGGCACGGTGACGGTGGCCGGGCTGCCGGTCGGCAGGCAGCACATGGCGGAGATCCGGCGCAAGGTCGGCATCGTCTTCCAGGACCCGGACGACCAGCTGTTCATGCCGACCGTCCGCGAGGACGTCGCCTTCGGACCGGCCGCGGCCGGGCTGAAGGGCGCGGAGCTCCAGGCGCGGGTCGACCAGGCGCTCGCGCAGGTCGGCATGGGCGAGTTCAAGGACCGTCCGCCGCACCACCTCTCCTTCGGCCAGCGGCGGCGCGTGGCCGTCGCCACGGTGCTCGCGATGGAGCCGGAGATCCTCGTCCTGGACGAGCCGTCCTCCAACCTCGACCCCGCCTCGCGCCGCGAACTGGCCGACATCCTGCGGTCGCTGGACGTCACCGTGCTCATGGTCACGCACGACCTGCCGTACGCCCTGGAGCTGTGCCCGCGCGCCCTGATCCTGAGCGAGGGCGTGATCGCGGCGGACGGCCCGACCGGCGAGCTGCTCGCCGACGACGCCGTCATGCGCGCGCATCGCCTGGAGCTGCCCTTCGGGTTCGACCCGCGCTCCGCGACAATGGGCGCGTGACGAACCAGGCACCCACCGTCGAGGCCCCCACCGCCGACGCACCCGCGGCCGACCGCTCGCTGCTCCTCGACGAGCAGCTGTGCTTCGCGCTGTACGCGGCCCAGCGCGCGGTGACGGCCGCGTACCGGCCGCTCCTGGACGAGCTGGGCCTCACCTACCCGCAGTACCTCGTGCTGCTGGTGCTGTGGGAGCGCGGCGAGACGACCGTCAAGGAGCTGGCGTCGGCCCTGCGGCTGGACTACGGCACGATGTCGCCGCTGCTGAAGCGGCTGGAGGCGGCGGGTCTGGTGCGCCGGGAGCGCTCGGCGCGAGACGAGCGCACGGTGCTGGTGACGTGCACCGGGCGCGGCGAGGAACTCAAGGGGCGCGCGGAGCGGGTGCCCGCCGGCGTGCTCGCGTCGACGGGGCTGGAGACGGCAGAGGTCGCGCGGTTGCGCGCGGAGCTGTGGGGGCTCGCGGAGCGGGCGCAGGGCGCGGCGGAACGCGCCCGCTGAGCCTCAGCCCCCCTGGGCGCCCCTGGCGTTCGCAGCACCCTCAACCGAAGTTACCCGCGGTTACTACCCCCTGGTAAACAAGTGCCTCCGTACCGGCCGGTACCTTGTGCACGATGTAATCGGGAAGAAACTCAGGAAGAAATGGGGGAGGTACCGCCGTGACCGAAGGCTCCGCCGTCGACGCCACCGCCGACGCTGCCGCCGAGGCCGTCTCCGAGGCCGTCGACAGCCGTCCGACGAAGATCATCTACGTGGCCGAGGCGACCGCGCACGGAGGTCGCGACGGCTATGTGACCAGCCAGGACGGCCAGATCGGGCTGAAGGTCGCGATGCCGCCGGAACTGGGCGGCGACGGCAACGGCACCAACCCGGAGCAGCTCTTCGCGGCCGGCTACAGCTCCTGCTTCCACAACGCGCTGATCCTCGTCGGCAACCGGGCCGGCTTCGACCTGACCGGGTCGACGGTGGCGGCGAAGGTCGGGATCGGCCCGAACAAGACCAAGGGATACGGACTGGCCGTCGCCCTCAGCGTCTCGCTCCCCGTCCTGGACCCCGAGGTCGCCGCGAAGCTCGTGGACGCGGCCCACCAGGTCTGCCCGTACTCGAACGCCACCCGCGGCAACATCGACGTAACGATTCTGCTGGGCTGACGCCGACGTGGATCCGATCGTGAACGGCGCGGTGGCCGACGGTTTCGAACCGGTCCGGGAGGCGTTCGCGGCGAACTTCGCGACGCTCGGCGACCGGGGCGCGGCGGTGGCCGTCTACCGGGACGGACACCAGGTCGTCGACCTGTGGGCGGGCACGAAGGACGTCGACGGCACGGCCCCCTGGGAGCGCGGCACCGCGCAGATCGTGCGCTCGGCGACCAAGGGCGTCGCCGCCGCCGTCCTCCTGCTGCTGCACCAGCGCGGCGAGCTGGATCTGGACGCGCCGGTCGCGGCGTACTGGCCGCAGTACAAGGCCGCGGGCAAGGCGCGCACGCTCGTGCGGCACGTGCTCGCACACCGCGCGGGCGTGCCCGTGCTGGACCGCCCGCTGACGCCCGCCGAGGCCGCCGACCCCGAACTCGGCGCGGCGGCGGTCGCGGCCCAGCCGCCCGTCTGGGAGCCCGGGACGGACCACGGGTACCACGCGCAGACCTACAGCTGGCTGACCGGCGAGCTGGTGCACCGGATCACCGGGCGGCCCATCGGACAGTGGATCGCCGAGGAGATCGCCGGCCCGGTGGGCGCGGACCTCTGGCTCGGGCTGCCCGCCGCGGTCGCCCCGCGCGTGGGACGGGTGGGACACGTGGACGCGCCCGTCCGGGCCGGGGGCCTGAGGACCCGGCCCAAGCAGGCCGTCACCGACGCCTACGCCGATCCCGCCTCCCTCACCCGCCGCGCCTTCGCCGCGATCACCCCGCTGCCCGACGAGAACGACCCGGCCTACCGCGCCGCCGCCCTGCCCGCGTCCAACGGCATCGCCACCGCCGACGGCCTGGCCCGCTTCTATGCGTCGCTGATCGGCGAGGTCGCGGGCGGACGCCGGCTGCTGCACCCGGAGACGGTGCGACTCGCGCGCGGGGAACAGTCCTTGGGCCCCGACCGGGTGCTCGTGGTGAACACCCGGTTCGGCCTCGGTTACATGCTGCACGGGCCCGCGTCCCCGCTGCTCGCGCCCACCGCCTTCGGCCACCCGGGCCGCGGCGGCGCCCTCGGCCTGGCCGACCCGGAGTCCGGCATCGCGTTCGGCTACGTGACGAACGCCTTCAGGACGAGCGTGACGGCGGACCCGAGGGCGCAGGCCCTGCTGAGAGCCGTACGAACGGCGACGGCAGCGGCCCGCTGACGCTCCCCCGCCTCACACGTTGATCGAGTGGGACGTCCGTCCCGACGCGCCGTCGATCTCCATGTGGGCCTTGGTGAGCAGCTGCATGGCGATCTCGTTGAGGGCGCGGGCGCCGGCGATCTCCTCGCCGACCCGGGGCTGGTTGTCGTCCACGGTGTGCCGGCTGGCGTGCCCCTGGGACCGCACCTCGGTCCCGTCGGGCAGCCGCACCAGCGCCACCGCGCGCGTGTGCCGCTCGTCCTCCTCGAACTCCAGCTCGACATGCCATCCGACAGTGGTGTGCATGGTGGTCTGCATCATGACGATCGCCTCCGGAACTCCTGTGTCTCCAGGGTGCTCCTCCACGCGGTCGCCCGCAGTTCAGGACGGGGGCCGGTCAACCCGCGTGCAGCATCAGCCCGATCCCGACGACGAGAAGGCCCGCGGCGACCAGCCGCGGCACCCCGAACCGCTCCTTGAAGAACAGGGCGCCGACGGCCGCTCCGACGATGATCGACGACTCGCGCAACGCGGCGATCGGCGCCAGTTCGGCGCGGGTCTGGGCCCACAGGACGAGGGCGTACGCAAGGACGGACAGCGCGGCGCCGAGAAGGCCGACGGCGGCGAAGGGGCGTAGCACGGTGAGGGTCCGGCCCCGCCAGCGGTAGGCGGCGTACGCCGGCAGGAAGCTGCCCTGGACGGCCATCAGCCAGGCGATGTACCCCAGCGAGGAGCCGGAGGCGCGCACCCCCAGGCCGTCCACGACGGTGTACGCGGCGATGGTCAGCCCGGTCGCCAGCGCGGCCCCGATCGCCGCCCGGTCGGGCCGCCGGCCGCGCAGCCCCCACAGGGCGACGCCGGTCAGCCCCGCGCAGGACAGGGCGATGCCGGCCGCCGCCCAGCCGTCGGGCGCCTCGTGCGCGAAGACGGCGGCCAGGACGGTGACGACGAGGGGCGCGGAGCCGCGCGCGATCGGGTACGCCTGCCCGAAGTCACCGAGCCGGAACGACCGCATGAGCAGCGCGTAGTAGGCGATGTGAATGACCGAGGAGCCGAGCAGGTACGGCCAGGCGGCCGCCGCCGGGAACGCGGTGAACGGCGTGAGCGCCAGCCCGATGAGCATGCCGCCGCCGGCGATCAGCGTGAACCCGACGAGTTTGTCGGTGATCCGGTGGGCGATGGCGTTCCAGCCGGCGTGGGTGACCGCGGCGACCAGGACGGCCGCGGTGACCAGCGGTGTCACGCGGTGCGCTCGCGGACGTCCACGAGGGTGGCGTCGGCGTGCTCGACGAGGTCCGCCGGGGCCATGGGGAACACGGTGTGCGGGGTGCCCGCGGCGGCCCAGACGACGTCGTGGGCGAGGAGAGCGCGGTCGGCCAGCACCGTCGTCCGGGTGCGGTGGCCGAAGGGCGGGACGCCTCCGATCGCGTAGCCGGTGGTCTCGCGGACGACGTCGGCGGCGGCCCTGGTGACCTTCCCCGCGCCGAGTGCGCGGCGCACCAGCTCCACGTCGACCCGCGAGGCCCCGTCCATCAGCACCAGCACCGGCACACCGTCCGCCGCGAAGATCAGCGACTTGCAGATCTGGCTCAGCTCGCACCCGATCGCGGCCGCCGCCTCGGCAGCGGTCCGGGTCGCCTCGGGGAAACTGCGCGTCGGAAGGTCGTCGAGGCCGAGGATGCGGAGGGCTTCGGCGAAACGGGGGTGCGCGGCAGACGTCGTCATGCGGGCACGCTAGCGGTGGGTGTCGGGCGCGGGCGAGTGGATTCCGTGGGTCCGCCCCTCGACGACGTGCCGGGTCAGACGCGCCAGGTGGCGGAGTACTGGATGTGCAGCCGGGCCGGTACGTGGCGGCGGGTGTCGGCGTGCGGCCAGGGGCCGGTGCCGAGTTCGACGCAGAAGTGCCCGGCGTCCGGGTGGCGGTGCGCGTGGGACGGGGCCTCGTCGACCAGGCCGCGCAGCGCGGTGCCGTGTTCCCGGAACGCGGTGGAGCTGCCCACGACGAAGAGGGTGTGCGCGGCGATGTCGAAGTCGAGGTGGTCGCGGTACTCGCGGTGGCGACGCCTGGCGTGGTCGATGGCCGTCTCGTCGGGGAAGTCCTCGTCCGGGGTGGTCGCGGTATGGGGCTTGCCCGCGCCGAGGCGTGCCCTGATCTGCTTCCACGACGCGGGCGGGAACTGCAGGCTGTGGTGGACCAGGACCAGGTCCAGCGAGACCGGTTCGCCCTCGCCGACGACGCTCTCGCCGACGATGCCCTCGGGGGCCGGGGTGGCCCGGATCGGCAGATGGACCAGCGACCGGGCGGACCGGGCGGCCAGCGCCCACAGGGCGACGAGCCGGGCCGCGCCGTCCCGGTCGGCGTACATCGACAGCCAGCGGCCTTCGTCGCGCAGCGCCAGCCGTCCGGGGGCCGGGTCCGCCCGGATCACCCGGAACTCGTCGCCGCCCAGCCGTACATGGTGTATTCGCACCCGAGTACTCATCCGGCCCAAGGATACGAAGTCGAAGTCGAATCGAAGTCGAAGATCCCTCGGAGGTGCGTTCGGGGACGCCCCGGCCCCGCGCAGACCGACGCGCCCGACCCTGAGGAAGGGTCGGGCGCGCCGTCGGCCGTGCGGGTCGGTCAGTGGCGGTTCCCGCCGTGGTGCTGACGGTCGCCGCCGTGGTGACGGTCCCGGCCCCAGGACTTGTCGTCGACGAAGCGGTCGCGGTCGTTGCGCAGGGTGGCGGTGTCGGCGCGGTTGCCCCACACCTCACGTCGGCGGTCCTGGAACAGGTCGCTGCGGGTGTCGCGGCCCTCGCCCGTGTGGATGCGGACGGTGGCGCGCGGGGCCAGGCGGTAGCGGTGGAAGGTGTAGGTCTCGCCGCTCTCGTCCGAGAGGGTCCACCCGTGCAGATTGACCTCGTGGCGGGTGGTGTTGGTCAGCTCGACCCACTCCTTGTTGAGGGAGCGGGCGGAGCGGTCGTCCCGGCCCGGTGCGTCGTACTGCACGGCGCTGATCTCCACCTTGGGCCGGGGCTGACGCGGGTGGTCGGCAGCGGAGGCCGGCAGCGCCACCGTCCCGACCACGGCGGCGGCGAGGGCCGCGGCGGCGAGACAGCGAGCGGAAACAGAAGCAGACACGAGGTCTCCTAGTCGGTTGGTTCGGTGCGGGTTCTGCGGCCCAACCGGCCGCACGGCCAACACTTGACCACCGAGCGCGCACCATGCGCCCCATTGGCACCGCCCGTTACAAACCGCCCACATTTCGGTGACAGTAACCTTCAATGTCCATATATGTAACGAACGCTCCGAACCCCGGCCTGACCGGCCAGCACGGCCCGGGCGGGGACCGCGCTTCACCCGAAAGTGGGTCACAACGAACAAGCCGAAAAAGAAGCCGGTGAGGGCGCCCCGTCCCCACGGAGCCCTCACCGGCGGTCCTTCGGCCTTCAGCCCGGTCGGGGCGTCAGGCACGCGCGGGCGCGCGTCAGACGCGCACCAGTTCCCGGTCCTCGTCCGGATCCGAGTGCTGGGCCTCGGCGGGCTTGTTCAGGCCCTCGCCCTCGACGTCCACGTTGGGCAGGATGCGGTCCAGCCACTTCGGGATCCACCAGGCCTTCTTGCCCAGCAGGGCGAGGACGGCCGGCACGATCGCCATGCGCACGACGAACGCGTCGAAGAAGACGGCGATCGCGAGGCCGAAGCCGATCATCTTGACGATCGACTCGGTGGAGCCGATGAAGCCGGAGAAGACGGCCATCATGATGACCGCGGCGGCGGCGACCACCCGGGCGCTGTGCCGGAAGCCGGTCACCACGGCCTGGCTCGCGCTCTCGCCGTGGACGTACGCCTCGCGCATCCGGGTCACGAGGAACACCTCGTAGTCCATCGCCAGGCCGAAGACCACGCCGACCATGAAGATCGGCATCATCGACATGATCGGGCCGGTCTCCTCGACGCCGATGAGACCGCCCAGCCAGCCCCACTGGAAGACCGCGACGACGGCGCCGAGCGCGGCGAGCACGCTGAGCAGGAAGCCGAGGGCCGCCTTCAGCGGGACCAGGATCGAGCGGAAGACCACGATGAGGAGGAGGAAGGCGAGGCCCACGACCAGGCCCAGGTACGGGATCAGCGCGTCGTTGAGCTTCTGCGAGAAGTCGATGTTCATCGCCGTGGTGCCGGTGACCAGCACCTTCGCGTCGGTGTCGACCGTCACGTCGACGCCCGCGGCCCGGATGGCGTGCACGACGTCCTCGGTCTGCGTCGAGGACGGCTTCGACTTCGGGATGACGGTGATCATCGCGGTGTCGCCGGCCTTGTTGAACGTCGCCGGGGTCACCGTGACGACGTCCTTCAGGCCCTTGACCTCGTCGGTCACCGCGGTGGCGGCGGCCTGCGGGTCGGCGGCTTCCTTGGCGTCGACGACGAGCAGCAGGGGGCCGTTGAAGCCGGGCCCGAAGCCCTCCGACAGCAGGTCGTAGGCCCTGCGCTGGGTGGTGGACGTCGGCTGCGAGCCCTCGTCGGGCAGGCCGAGCTCCAGCTGGGTGGCCGGCAGGGCCATCGCGCCGAGGCCGACCACGCCGAGCAGCAGCACGGCGACCGGGCGACGGACCACGAAGCTCGCCCAGCGGCTGCCCATGTTGGGCTTGGCGGCGGAGTCGTCGGTGGCGGCAGTGGCGGCCACGGCGGCGTTGGCGGACCCGGCCGCCGTGGCGGCCTCGGCGGATCCGGCCTGCTTCGCCTTGCGGCCGCCGAGCAGCTTGCCCTTCGCGCCGGCCGGCTTGACCTTGCGGCCCGCGTAGCCGAGCAGCGCCGGAACCATGGTGAGGGCGATGAGGACGGCGATGACGACCGTGCCCGCCGCGGCGAGGCCCATCTTGGTCAGCATCGGGACGTTGACGACCGCGAGTCCGCCCAGCGCGATCACGACCGTGAGGCCCGCGAAGACCACCGCGGAGCCGGCGGTGCCGACGGCCCGGCCGACCGCTTCCTCGCGGTCGCGGCCCTCGGCCAGCTCGCCGCGGTAGCGGGAGACGATGAACAGCGCGTAGTCGATGCCGACCGCGAGGCCGATCATCAGGGCCAGCGTGGCGGTGGAGTCGCCGAGGTCGAACGCGCTGGCGAGGGAGGTGATGGTGGCGCCGCCGATGCCGACGCCGATGATCGCCGTCAGCAGCGGCAGTCCGGCCGCGACGAGCGAGCCCAGGGTGAGGACGAGGACGATCGCGGCGATGACGAGGCCGATGATCTCGCCGATGACCTCCTGCCCGGGCTGGGCCTGGAGCGCGTCACCGCCCATCTCGACGGTCAGCCCGGCGTCCTTGGCCTTGTCGCCGGTGGCTTCCAGTGCCTCCCGGGTGGAGTCCTGGATCTCGACCGCGGAGACGTCGTACTTCACCGACGTGTAGGCGACCTTGCCGTCCTTGCTCACGGCGCCGGACGTGAACGGGTCGGTGGCGGAGACGACCTCGGAGCCTTCGCCCAGCTCCTTGACGGTCCGGTCGACGATCGCCTTGTTGGCGGTGTCGGTCACCTTCTGGCCGTCGGGCGCCTTGAAGACGACACGCGCGGTGGCGCCGTCGGCGCTGCCGCCCGGGAACCGCTGTTCCAGCAGGTCGAAGGCCTTCTGGGCCTCGACGCCCGGAATGGAGAAGGAGGAGGTGCCGGCGGCGGGCGCGGAGGCGGCGCCCACGCCGGCGAGAGTCAGCAGCGCCACCCATATCAGGGCGGCGAAGTGTCGTCGGCGAAAGGCGAGTCGCCCGAGTTTGTAGAGGAACGTGGCCACGGAGGCGTACTCCCGGTCAGGTCGTTTGTGTGAGGGCCTGTCGACACAGGCCCAAAGGGCAGGGTTGACCAACCCGGCGGGGAGGCAGGGGTGATCGGCCCGACGACCGGAGCGGTGACGTCAGGAGGGGCGGACCGTGGGGACGGTCAGGTGGTGGAGGGTGCGCAGAGGGCGGGGAGCACCACTGCGTCGATGTACGAAAGGAGGAAGGCCTGCGTCGGCGGCTGTTCGTCCAGCATGGTGCGGGCGGCGAACGCGCCGATCATCATGTGCGGGACGAACGCGAGCGCGGGGCTGTCCGCGGGGATCTCGCCCCGGTCGACGGCCCGCTGCATGACGCGGCGGAACTCGGCCATCTCCGGCTCGATCAGGTGTTCCTTGAACGCCTTCAGGAGGTCGGGGTTGCCGTGGATCGCCATGGCCAGGCCCCGCATGAGCGCGGAGTTCTGCTCCATCTTGCAGTCGTCCGACAGCATCGTGAGGGCGTGCAGGTCGCCTCGGATCGTCCCGGTGTCGACCGCGTAGGCGGAAGCGCCCGGCTTGTCGTACCGGACCGCCCTCGCCACCAGCTCGGCCTTGCCGCCCCACTGGCGGTAGAGGGTCGCCTTGCTGGATCGGGTGCGAGCGGCGATGGCGTCCATGGTGAGGGCGTCGTAGCCGACTTCGCGGAGCAGTTCGAGCACGGCCTCGTAGAGCTCGGCCTCGCGCTCGGGGGTGATGCGGCTGCGACGCGCCGTTGCGACCTCAGTCATTCCGCTCCCCTTCCCGCTCTGGACCCAGCTGAACCGACACGGTTCCGTGTCCGCAATCCGTACACCATGAATGTAGCGTACTCCCGTGCGAAACGAAACTGTTTCGTACGTGCCTGGGGAGGGTGCTCTGGCTCACGTCGGCCGCCGTCTCGCGCACAGGTCGCGCGTCTGTCATAAGTTGCCCTGGTCCATCCCCCGGAAAAGCATGGGGAGGTGAGCTATCTGCGTCTGCCCCACCTCAGCGGTGACCTGTTGTGCTTCGTGGCCGAGGACGACCTCTGGCTGGCCCCTCTCGACGAACCGGGCCGCGCCTGGCGGCTCACCGTCGACCGGACGAAGGCCGGACACCCCCGCTTCTCCCCCGACGGCCGCCGGATCGCGTACACGAGCTGGCGCAGTCTCGTCCCCGAGATCCACCTGGTGCCGGTCGACGGCGGGCCGGGCCGGCGGCTGACCTACTGGGGCAGCTCCGACACCCGGGTCTGCGGCTGGACGCCGGAGGGCGACATCCTCGCCGTCGCCTCCCACGGCGAGCCCTTCTCTTACTTCACCTGGGCCTACAAGGTCGCCACCGACGGCTGCCCCGGCCGCAAACTCCCCTGGGGCCCGGTCTCCGACCTCCAGGTCGCCGACCTCGACGGCGAGCGCAAGAGCCTCCTGCTCACCGGCACCCCACCGCATGAGCCGGCCGCCTGGAAGCGGTACCGCGGCGGCGCCACCGGCCGGCTGTGGCTGCACGGGCAGCGGCTCCTCGAAGGCCTCGACGGCCACCTGGACTCCCCCCTCTTCGCCGGCGGGCGGATCGCGTTCCTCTCCGACCACGAAGGCGTCGGCAACCTCTACTCCTGCGCCCACGACGGCTCCGGCCTGCGCCGGCACACCGACCACGACGCCTTCTACGCCCGGCACGCGTCGAGCGACGGGACGCGGGTGGTGTACCAGTGCGCCGGGGAGCTGTGGATCGTCGACGACCTCGCCGCCGGCTCCGAGCCGCGCCGCCTCGACGTCCGGCTGAACGGTCCCCGGGCCGGGCGGCGGCCGTACCAGATCCCGGCCGCCCAGCACGTGGACGGCATCTCCGTCGACGAGACCGGACGGGCGAGCGCCGTCGTCGTCCGCGGCAGCCTCTACTGGCTGACCCACCGCGACGGCCCCGCCCGGACGATCACCGACACCCCCGGGGTCCGGGTGCGGCTGCCGGAGATGCTCGGCTCCGGCGGCCAGGTCGCCTATGTGACGGACGCGGAGGGCGAGGACGCCGTCGAGATCGCCTATCTGCCGCGGGCCACCGGCGACCGCGAGCCGCGCAGGCTCGCCTCCGGGGAGCTCGGCCGGGTCCTGGAGATGGTCTGCGACCCGCAGGGCGAACGCCTCGCGCTCGCCGCGCACGACGGCCGGCTCCTGCTCATCGACGCGACGGAGGACTCCAACGGCGCGGTCACCGAGGTCATCTCGTCGACCAACGGACCCGTGCGCGATCTGGCCTTCTCCCCGGACGGCAGCTGGCTGACCTGGTCGCATCCGGGCATCGGGCGCTCCCTGCGGCAGATCAAGCTGGCCCGCATCAAGGACCGCCTCATCGTGGACGTGACCAACGGCCGGTTCGAGGACGAGAACCCCGTGTTCACCCGGGACGGCCGCTATCTCGCCTTCCTCTCCTGGCGCGGCTTCGACCCCGTCTACGACGTCCACACCGGCGACCTGTCCTTCCCGCTGGGCTGCCGGCCCTACCTGGTGCCGCTCTCCTCGGCGACCCCCTCCCCCTTCGCCCTCACCCCGGAGGGCCGGCCGGCGGCCGGGGGCCTGGACCCGGTGGAGGACGACGAGGGCGGCGGCGACGGGACCGTGACCGTCGAGATCGAGGGCCTGGAGAGCCGGGTCACGCCCTTCCCGGTGACGGCGTCCAAGTACTCGGCGATGTACCCGGTCGCGGGCGGCGGACTGGTCTGGCTGCGCTGGCCGATCTCCGGCGCGCTGGGCGAGACGTTCGCCAACCCGGACGACACCAGTGGGCGGCCCACCCTCGAACACTTCAACATCAGCAAGGCGAAGAAGTCCGAACTCGTCGACCATCTCGACTTCTTCGCGCTCAGCGGGGACGGCAGCCGGCTGGTCCTGGTCGACGAGGGCGAGCTGCGCGCGGTGCCGGCCGGCGAGTCCGGGGACCTCGACTCCACGGTCTGGATCGACCTGCGGCGCATCCTGCACGAGGTGGACCCGGGCGCCGAGTGGCGGCAGTCCTACGAGGAGGCCGGACGGCTGATCCGCGCCTACTTCTGGGACCCGGGGATGTGCGGGATCGACTGGGACGCGGTGCTCGAGCAGTACCGGCCGCTGGTCGAACAGGTAGCCTCGCCGGACGAGTTCGCGGACCTGCTGCGCGAGGTGCTGGGCGAGCTGGGCACCTCCCACGCGTACGTGACCGCCGCCCGGCGCGGCGAGGGGCCGCCGCACTATCAGCGCCTCCAGGGTCTGCTGGGCGCCAACTTCGTGCACCGGGACGGCGGTTGGACCGTCCGGCGGATCCTGCCCGGCGACTCCTCGGACTCCAAGGCGCGTTCGCCGCTGGCCGGGACCGGGATCCGGGAGGGCGCGGTGCTCACCCACGTCGACGGCCGCGAGGTCGACCCGGTGACCGGCCCGTACCCCCTCCTCGCCGGATCGGGCGGCACGACGGTCGAGCTGACCTTCGCCCGACCCGTCGCCCACCACCACCCTTCCAAGGAAGGCCCTGCGGGCCCCTCTCTTTCCGCGGAGGGCGAGGCGGGCCGCTCCCGCCGCGTCGCCGTGGTCCCCCTGACCGACGAACGGCCCCTGCGCTACCAGGACTGGGTGGCCAAACGGCGGGCCGTGGTACGGGAGTTGAGCGGCGGCCGGTGCGGCTATCTGCACATCCCCGACATGGGCGGCTCGGGCTGGGCCCAGTTCAACCGCGATCTGCGCATGGAGGTGTCCCGGCCCGCGCTGATCGTGGACGTGCGCGGCAACGCGGGCGGCCACATCAGCGAACTGGTGGTGGAGAAACTGACCCGCACGATCCTGGGCTGGGACCTGACGAGGAACGCCCAGCCGGTGTCGTACGCGTCGAACGCGCCGCGCGGCCCGGTCGTGGCCCTGGCCGACGAGGCGACCTCCTCCGACGGCGACATGATCACCGCCGCGTTCAAGCTCCTCAAGCTGGGCCCGGTGGTCGGCCAGCGCACCTGGGGCGGCGTGGTCGGCATGACCGGCCGCCACCGGCTCGGCGACGGCACGGTCATCACCGTCCCGATGAACGCGGCCTGGTTCGACGCGTACGGCTGGTCGGTGGAGAACCGGGGCGTCACGCCCGACCTGGAGGTCCTGCGCACCCCCCTCGACTGGGCCGAGGGCCGGCACGTCCAGCTCGACGACGCGATCCAACTGGCCCTGGACCTCCTTGCCACCAGTCCCCCGGCGACCCCGCCCGACCACACCGACGTCCCGGACCGCAGCCGCCCGAAGCTGCCGCCGCGGACTGCTCCTTGAGCTACTGGCGTTGCTCGCGCAAGCGTCGGTCCAGCGCCAGCGACAGTTCCGCGTCCATCACGCTGGTGGCCAGAGGGCGCAGGCGAGGCAGGTCGTCCTCGCTCGCATGGCGCAGGATCAGGGCGGTGAAGAGGTCGGCGAGGGCGTCGGCGTGTTCGCGCACGCGCACGCCGGCCGCCAGAACCTCGGCGAGCGGGATGCCCTCGCGGACCAGGGCGGCGGAGACGTCCAGCAGCCGTCGGCTGATGTGGACGATCTCGTCGCCGTCCGTGCCCAGATAGCCGAGGTCGAGGGCGGCGGCGAGGTTCTCCGGGGTGACCTGGCCCTCGAAGCGGGCGGCGAGCTCCTCGGGGGTGAGCCGGACCGGTTCCTCCTCGGTGGGTCCGCCGACGCCGAGGAGGTCGGCGACGTCCCGGCCGTGGTCGAGGGCGTCGGCCAGCTCCGCGATGCCGTTGAGGGTGTGACCGCGCTCCAGCAGCGCCGCGATCGTGCGCAGCCGGGCCAGATGATGGTCGTCGTACCAGGCGATGCGGCCCTCGCGGCGGGGCGGCGCGAGCAGTTTGCGTTCGCGGTAGAAGCGCAGGGTGCGCACCGTGATGCCGGCCTCCCCGGCCAGCTCCTCCGTCCGGTACTCCCGCTTCTCCGTCACGGGCGAAGCCTATGTTCTACCGCCGGTAACTCTCCCTCTCCCGGCCCTACCCATCGGTACGGAGCTGCTCTACGCTCCCATTGCGCCAGTGTTCACTGGCGCAGTCGCAAGGCAGCAAGGTCGCAAGGTCGCAAGGTCCGTAGAGTCGCATGCACGGCTAGGAGGCGTCGGGATGACCGAACACGTACGGGTGGCGGTGATCGGATCCGGCTTCGGTGGGCTGGGAGCCGCCGTGCGGCTGCGCCGCGAGGGGATCACCGACTTCGTCGTCCTGGAACGGGCGAGCAGCGTCGGCGGGGCCTGGCGCGACAACAGCTACCCGGGGTGCGCCTGCGACGTGCCCTCCCACCTGTACTCCTTCTCCTTCGCGCCCAACCCGGACTGGCCGCGCACGTTCTCCGGGCAGGAGCACATCCGCGCCTATCTGGAGCACGTCGCGGACGTCTTCCGGCTCCGGCCGCATCTGCGTCTCGACTCCGAGGTGCTGCGGATGACCTGGGACCCGCGGGAGCTGCGCTGGGACATCGAGACGAGCGGCGGGCGCCGGTACCTCGCCGATGTGGTCGTGTCGGCCACGGGGCCGCTGTCCGATCCCAAGGTCCCGGAGATCCCCGGGCTCGACTCGTTCCCCGGCAAGGTCTTCCACTCCGCCCGGTGGGACCACGATCACGATCTGCGCGGCGAGCGGGTCGCCATGGTCGGCACGGGCGCGTCCGCGATCCAGATCGTGCCGGCCATCCAGCCCGACGTCTCCCGGCTGACGCTCTTCCAGCGCACCCCGCCCTGGGTGATGCCCCGCGTCGACCGGGCCATCAGCGGCGCCGAACGCGCCCTGCACCGCGCCCTGCCCGTCACCGCCCAGCTGCGCCGCGGGCTCCTGTGGGGGCTGCGGGAACTCCAGGTCCAGGCGTTCACCAAGCATCCGAACGAACTCGGCCTGGTCGAGCAGATCGCGAAGCAGAACATGGCCCGCGCCATCAAGGATCCGGCGCTGCGCGCCAAGCTCACCCCCGACTACCGCATCGGCTGCAAGCGGATCCTGCTCTCCAGCGCCTACTATCCGGCCCTCGCGCAGCCCAACGTCGACCTCGTGGCGAGCGGGCTGAGCGAGATCCGGGGGTCCACGCTGGTCGCGGCGGACGGCAGCGAGGCCGAGGTCGACACGATCGTCTTCGGCACCGGGTTCCATGTCACCGACATGCCGATCACCGACCGGGTGGTGGACGCCGACGGGCGGACCCTCGCCGAGAGCTGGAAGGACGGCATGGAGGCCCTGCGCGGCGCCTCCGCCGCCGGCTTCCCCAACTGGATGACGATCATCGGCCCCAACACCGGCCTCGGGAACTCCTCCATGATCCTGATGATCGAGTCCCAGCTGAACTACATGGCCGACTTCCTGCGGCAGTTGGACGTCCTGGGCGGGCGCGCGGCGCTGGACGCCCGGCCGAGCGCCGTGCACGCCTGGAACCGCCGGGTGCAGGAGCGGATGAAGCGCACGGTGTGGAACACGGGCGGCTGCACCAGCTGGTACCTGGACGCGAGCGGCCGCAACACCACCGTCTGGCCGGGCACCACCGCCGAGTTCCGCAGGGCCACGCGACGCGTGAACCTCGCGGAGTACGAGGTCCTGCGGGCCCCCGCGGTCCCGGCCGTGACGGATGCCGGGACGGACGGCGATCGGGACGAGGTGACGGCGTCGTGACGGGCTACCGCGAGCTCACCGCCGTCTCCGCCGACGGCACCCCGCTGCACGTCGAGATCCACGGCCCCGAACGCGGCCCCGAACACGCTCCCGAGGCCGCGCCGGCCGTCGTCCTCGCGCACGGCTGGACCTGCTCGACGGCCTTCTGGGCGGCGCAGATCCGCGATCTCGCCGTCGACCACCGCGTCATCGCCTACGACCAGCGCGGCCACGGCCGCACCCCGGCGAGCCCGGTGTGCAGCACGGACGCGCTCGCCGACGACCTGGAAGCCGTCCTCGACGCGACGCTCGCGCCCGGGGAGAAGGCCGTGATCGCCGGTCACTCCATGGGCGGCATGACGGTGCTGGCGGCGGCCGCCAGGGGCGGGTTCCGGGAGCACGCGGTGGCCGTCCTGCTGTGCAGCACCGGCGCCTCGCGGCTGGTCGCCGAGTCCACCGTCGTCCCGCTGCGGCCGGGTCGGCTGCGGACCTGGCTGACCCGGCGCGTCCTCGGGTCGCGGGCGCCGCTCGGGCCGGTCACGCCGCTCGCCAGGCGGATCCTGAAGTACGCGACCATGGGCGCCGGTTCGGCCCCGCACCTGGTGGACGCCTGCGCCCGGATCGTGCACGCCTGTCCGCGCAAGGTGCGCCACGCCTGGTCGCAGGTGCTGAGCCTGCTCGATCTCGACCACTCGGTACGGGAGTTGCGGGTGCCGACGGCGGTGCTGGTCGGCACCGGCGACCGGCTGACCCCGCCGGTCCACGCCCACCGCATCGCCGCGGCCCTGCCCCTCTCGCTCGGGGTCACCGAACTGCCCGGTCTCGGCCATATGACGCCGGTCGAGGCGCCCGACCTGGTCAACCGCAGGATCCGGGAACTCGTCACCCAGTACGCACAGTTGAAGGAGGGCGCATGAGCGGCAGGGCCGGTCTGGAAGGGCAGGTGGCCGTCGTCACCGGGGCCGCGCGGGGCGTGGGCGAACTGCTCGCCCGCAAGCTCTCCGCGCGCGGGGCGAAGGTCGCCCTGGTCGGCCTGGAGCCGGACGCGCTCAAGCAGGTCTCCGAGCGCCTGCACGGCGACAGCGCCCACTGGTACGCCGACGTCACCGACCACGAGGCGATGGCGCGGGTCGCGGCGGAGGTGAAGGAGCGCTTCGGCAAGGTGGACATCGTGGTCGCCAACGCGGGTGTCGCGTCCGGCGGGCCCTTCGCCGACTCCGACCCCGAGTCGTGGCGGCGGGTCATCGAGGTCAACCTGATCGGCTCGGCGGTCACCGCCCGCGCGTTCCTGCCGCTGCTGAAGGAGAGCCGCGGCTACCTGCTCCAGATCGCCTCGCTCGCCGCGATCACCCCGGCGCCGATGATGACCGCGTACTGCGCGTCCAAGTCGGGCGTGGAGGCGTACGCGCACAGTCTGCGCGCCGAAGTCGCGTACCAGGGCGTCCGGGTCGGCGTCGGCTACCTGTCCTGGACCGACACGGACATGGTGCGCGGGGCCGATCAGGACGCGGTGATGCGGGAGTTGAGGCAGCGGCTGCCCTGGCCGTCGAACAAGACGTACCCGCTCGGCCCGGCCGTCGACCGCATCGTGGCCGGCATCGAACGGCGCTCCTCGCATGTGTACGGACAGTGGTGGCTGCGGGGCATGCAGGGCGTGCGCGGCTACCTGCCCGGGATCGTCGGGACGGTCGGCGCGCGGGAGATGAAACGGTTCGCGCCCAGGCTGCAGGGCATTCGGACGGGGCTGATGGGCGCGGGCGGCTCCGCCGACGAACAGGCCCGGAGCACGGGGACTACGCAGCGTAGTTGATCGACATGCGCGGCGTGACCGCCCATGTGAATCTGGTCGAGGCCCCACCACGGGGCCCCAACCCCCCTCATCTCCCACAGGAGTGAACCCACATGGGTATGAAGGACAAGTTCCAGGACCAGTCCGAGCAGTGGAAGCAGCAGGCCAAGCAGAAGGCCGAGCAGGCCAAGGAGCACGCTCAGCAGCACGGCAAGCAGCGCCCCGGCGAGCGTCCGGGAGAGCGTCCGGGAGCGCGCCCCGGCGAGCGTCAGGGTGTGCGACCGGGCGCGGCACGACCCGGTGCGCGACCCGGCGAGGGCGACGCGGAGCGGATGCGGCGCGAGCAGGAGGACCGGCTGAACCACGACTACGACATGTAGTCGTCGTCACAGCCCCACTCGTCGGCTTCTGCCGATGACGCCATGATTCAGGGCGCCCTTCTTCTTGGAGGGCGCCCTGAGTTCGTTCCGGTTCGTGCGGCTTCGGGTGCGCGTGGCTCGGGTTCGTGCGGCTGCGGGTTCGTGCGGCTTCGGGTTCGTGCGGCTTCGGGTTTCCGTCAGTTGCCGAAGGTCACGGTGACCGGGGCGTGGTCGGACCAGCGCTCAGCATGCGTGGCCGCCCGCTCCACGACCGCCTTGAGGGCGCGCGCCGCCAGTCCGGGCGACGCGACGGCCAGGTCGATCCGCCAACCTGAGTCGTTGTCAAATGCCCGCCCCCGGTACGACCACCAGGTGTACGGCCCCTCCACGTCCGGATGCAGCGCGCGCACGACGTCGACGTAACCGCCGTCCGTCGCCGCCAGGACCCGGCCCAGCCAGTCCCGCTCCTCCGGCAGGAAGCCGGAGTTCTTCTGGTTGGCGCGCCAGTTCTTCAGATCGGCCTGCTGGTGGGCGATGTTCCAGTCGCCGCAGACCAGGACCTCGCGGCCGTCGGCGGCGGCGCGGACGCGCAACTCCTTGAGGTAGGCCAGGAACTCGGTCATGAAGCGGACCTTCTCGTCCTGCCGGTCCGTGCCGACCTCGCCCGAGGGCAGGTAGAGGGAGGCGACCGTCACACCGGGCAGGTCGGCCTCGACATAGCGGCCGCTGCCGTCGAACTCGGCCGAGCCGAAGCCGATCCGGACGGCGTCCGGTTCGCGGCGGGTGTAGAGGGAGACGCCGGCCCGGCCCTTCGCGGCGGCCGGGGCGTGGGTGACATGCCAGCCCTCGGGCGCCCGGACCGCCTCCGGCAGCTGCTCGGGCTCGGCACGCACCTCCTGGAGGCACAGCACATCGGCGGAGGTGTCCGCGAGCCACTCGGCGAAGCCCTTCTTCGCGGCGGCACGCAGTCCATTCACGTTCACGGAGGTCACGGTCAGCACCCGGGCACGATACCGGCACACTGGACGAGGTCCGGTTGCCGACGTTCAGAATGGGTGTACAAATATACCGTGAGTGACATGAATATACGCCGGGTTCCCTTCGACCACCCCGACGCGGTCAAGCTCAACGACGAGGTCCAGGCCGAGTATCACGAGCGCTACGGCGACGGCGGCGACGCCACCGTCCTGGAACCGTCCGACTTCCTCCCGCCGCGCGGGGTGTACCTCATCGCCTACGACGCGACCGACCGCCCCGTGGCCACCGGCGGCTGGCGCAGCCAGGACGAGAACGGCGAGGGCAACCAGGACGGCGACGCCGAGCTGAAGCGGATGTTCGTCGTGCGGGACATGCGCGGCCGGGGTCTGGCGCGGCGGATGCTGACCGAGTTGGAGGCGGACGCGCGGGCGGCCGGCCGGATCCGGATGGTGCTGGAGACCGGCTCGGAGCAGCCCGAGGCCATCAGCCTGTACACGGCCACCGGGTACGAGCCGTGCACGAAGTTCGGCTACTACCGCGAGTACGACTCCAGCCGCTGCTTCGCGAAGCCCCTCAGCTTCTGAGGTAGGCCAGTACGGCGAGCACCCGGCGGTGGGTGTCGTCGGCCGGGGGCAGATCCAGCTTCGTGAGGATGCCGCCGATGTGCTTGCCGACGGCCGCCTCCGACACCACCAGCGCCCTGGCTATCGCCCCGTTGGACTTCCCCTCCGCGACCAGCGCCAGCACCTCCCGCTCACGCGGGGTCAGCCGGGCCAGCGGATCGCGGCGCCGACGCAGCAGTTGTCGTACGACCTCGGGGTCGACGACCGTGCCGCCGGCCGCGACCGCGCGCAGGGCGTCCACGAACTCCTCGACCTGGCCGACGCGGTCCTTGAGCAGATAGCCGACGCCGCTGCCGTCCCCGGAGTCGAGCAGTTCGGCGGCGTACGCGCGCTGGACGTACTGGCTGAGGACGAGCACCGGCAGCCCGGGCCGCTCGGCGCGCAGCCGCACCGCCGCGTGCAGCCCCTCGTCCTGAAAGCCGGGCGGCATCCGGACGTCGGTGACGACGACGTCGGGCGCATGCGCCGCGACCGCCGTGAGCAGCGCCGACGCGTCGCCGACCGCCGCGACGACCTCATGGCCGAAGCGGGTGAGCAGGGCCGTCAGGCCGTCGCGGAGGAGGACGCTGTCCTCGGCGAGGACGACGCGAAGTCCTCGTTCGTCGGTGGGGACGTCGGTGGGGGCGTCGGTCGAGACGTCGGTGAGGGCGTCGGGGTCGGCTCGCAAGGGATCTCCACACGCAGCAAGGTCGGTCCGCCGGGCGGGCTGGTCACGGACAGTGTTCCATCCAGCACTGACACTCGGTCCGCGAGACCGGTGAGCCCGGTCCCGCGCGCCTGGTCGGCGCCGCCCTCGCCGTCGTCGGACACCTCCAGCACGAGCAGCCGGCCGTCGCGGTGCTCTACGCGCACGCGTGCGCGTGCCGCCCCGCTGTGCCGGGCCACGTTGGCCAGCGCCTCGCGGACCACGAAGTGGGCGGCGGCCTCCACCGCCTGCGGCAACCGGGCCGCCCCGGGCAATTCGCACGCCACGTCCACCGGGACCGGCGACCGGTCGGCCGCGTCGGCGACGGCCGCCGCCAGGCCGTGGTCGGCGAGCACCTTGGGGTGGATGCCGTGGATCAGCTCGCGCAGCTCGGCGAGGACCGCGCCCGCCTCGTCCTGGGCGCGCGCGAGCTGCTCGGCGAGCGGTCCGCCGGGCGGGGCGTCGAGCCGGGCCAGGCCCAGGGCCATGCTGAGGGCGACGAGACGCTGCTGGGCGCCGTCGTGCAGATCGCGTTCGATGCGGCGCCGCTCCGCCTCGAAGGCGTCGACCAACCGCGCCCGGGACCGCGTCAGTTCGACGACCCTGGCCTCCTGGCCGCCGTCGCGCGGGGCGACCAGCCGACGGGTCAGCGCGGCCCGCGCCCCGGCGGCGGCGCCGAGGACGTAGGCGCCGCCCGCCAGCAGCAGCACGCCCAGCACGGCGGAGCCGAACGCGGCGGGCTGACCGGTGACCGTCCACAGCTTCACCACCCGCACCTCCCGCCCGCCGCCGACCGTCGCCAGCAACAGCGGGGTCGCGGCCATCGCCAGCGGCAGGACCAGGGCGACGGTGAGCAGGACCGCCTCGGCCGGCCAGAGGAGGCAGGCGGCGAGGAGTGTGTGGCCCAGCTCGCGCCAGGTCGCGCGGTCGCGCAGCCGGGTGGTGAGCCAGGCGCGCACGCCGGGCGTACGGAGCTCGACATGTGCGCCGGGCGCGGGCTCCCCGTCGATCCACCGGAGCCTGCGCCGCTCCAGCGCGCCCACGGGCAGCCCGGCGAGCACGGTGACCGCAAGCAGCGGCAGTCCCACGAGCACGATCGCGAGGATCCCGCCGACGGCCACCCACAGCACGAGCCCCACCAGCACGACCGCCCCGCCGACGGCCCCCGTCAACAGATACGCGACGGCCCGCCAGGGCCACGGCGACAGCAGATAACCCGGCCGGGACAACGCCTGCCACACGTTCCGGGGAGGCGGAGGAGGCGAGGAAGGCAGGCAATGCAAAGGATGCATACGGATCACCGTACGAGCGCGGCCGACGGCCCGGCCATCCCTCTGGCCCGAGCCTTAGGGGTATGCCCAGCCCTACCCCAGGTCTCGTCCCTGCCCGACAGACCGGACGGGGCGGCACACGGTTTCGTTGAGCCATGACCGCAGCCACGACCGCACCCACCGTCCAACTAACGTCCGTCAGCAGGCGATACGGCACCGCCGGCAACGCCACCGGCACCGGCACCGGCACCGGCACCGGCACCGGCACCGGCGTGACCGCACTGGACGACGTCACCCTCGCCCTCCCCCGCGGCTCCTTCACCGCTGTCATGGGGCCGTCCGGCTCGGGCAAGTCGACGCTGCTCCAGTGCGCCGCCGGACTCGACCGGCCGACCTCGGGCTCGGTGCGGATCGGTGGGACCGAGCTGACCGGGCTGAGCGAGCGACGGCTGACGCTGCTGCGCCGCGAGCGGATCGGCTTCGTCTTCCAGGCGTTCAACCTGCTGCCCGCCCTCACCGCCGAGCAGAACGTCGCCCTCCCGCTGCGGCTGGCGGGCCGCCGCCCGTCGAAGGCGCGGGTCCGCGAGGCCCTGCGCCAGGTCGGACTCGCCGACCGGGCCGGCCACCGCCCCGCCCAGCTCTCCGGCGGCCAGCAACAGCGCGTCGCCCTGGCCCGCGCCCTGATCACCCGCCCGGAGGTCCTGTTCGGCGACGAGCCGACCGGCGCGCTGGACTCCACGACCGGCCGCGAGGTGCTCACCCTGCTGCGCTCCATGGTCGACGAGACCGGCCAGACGGTCGTCATGGTCACCCACGACCCGCTCGCCGCCTCCTACGCGGACCGGGTGGTCTTCCTGGTGGACGGCCGCGTCCACGCCGAACTCACCGACGCGGGCGCACGCGCGCGTGTAGGCGGGAACGCCTTCGCCGAGACGATCGCAGCGCGCATGGCGGGACTGGAGAGTGCCGCATGCTGAGCGTCACGCTGCGCTCCCTGCGGGCCCGGTGGGCCGCCTTCGTCGGCAGTTTCGTCGCCCTCGCGCTCGGCGTCGCGCTGCTCACCGTCATGGGGCAGGCGCTGGCCGCGTCGCAGAACGCGCCCACGCGCGCCCCGGAGCGTTTCGCGGCGGCGCCGGTGGTGGTCAAGGGTCAGGACACGCTGCGGGTAGCGACGCGGACCGGCGAGCGGACGGCCCCGCTGCCGCGCCCCCGCCCGGTGCCCGCCACGACCGTCGCCGCCCTGCGCGCCCTGGGTCCGGTCACCGAGGACCGCTCCTTCCCCGTCACGGCGGAGGGCGCCCCCGACGACCTGGTCGGCCACCCCTGGTCGACGGCCCGCTTCGCCCCGTACCGCCTGACCACGGGCCGACCGCCCGAGGCGGCGGACGAGGTGGTGGCATCCGGAGACTGGACGACGACCATCGGCACCCGACTCCGCACCACCACAGGGGAGTTGACGGTGGTGGGAACGGCAGCCGCCCCCGCCCGCTTCGAGAACGCCCTGTTCTACACGGACGCACAGGCCGCCCGACTGGCCCCCGTCTCCCACCAGTCGGTGGTGGAGACGACCGACGAGGCGGCCGTCCGGGCGGCCGTGGGCGACGACGTCCGCGTCCTCACCGGGGACGACCGTCGGCTGGCCGACGCCGACCCCGGCCGGGACGCCGAGGCCCTGACCGCGCTGAACGCCCTGTTCGGCACGGCCGGCGGCGTGACCGCCTTCGTCTCCGTGTTCGTCGTGGCCTCCACCTTCGCCTTCGCGGTGGACCGCCGACGCCGCGAGTTCGGACTGCTGCGCACCGCCGGCGCCACCCCGGGCCAGATCCGGCGGACGGTCCTGACGGAGGCCCTGCTCATCGGCGCCCTCGCGGCGGCGACGGGCTGCGCGCTCGGCGCGTACGCCGCCCCGCTCCTGGCCGAACTGGTCGTCGACGGCGGACTGGCCCCGGACTGGTACGCGATCGGCGGCGGCGACGCCGGGACCTGGCCGTACCACCTGGCCTTCTGGACAGGCCTGCTGGTCGCCCTCGGCGGCGCGGTCGCCGCGTCCCGGCGAGCCGGCCGGACCGCCCCGGCCCAGGCGCTGCGCGAGGCCTCGGCCGACGGCCGCGCCCTGACCCGCGGCCGGTTTCTGTGCGGTACGGCGCTGCTGCTGACGGCGGTGGCGACCCTGGCGTACGCGCTGCTGACCGACCCGGGCGAACTGCTGCACCGCAAGACGTACATCAGCCGCCCCATGCTGCTCATCACGGCGGTGGCACTGCTCTCCCCCGCGCTGGTGCGCCCCCTGGTGCCGCGACTGCCGGGCACGACGGGCCTGTTGGTCCGTGCGAACGCCGTCACCGGGGTCCGCCGCACCGCCGCCGTGGCCGCACCGGTCCTGATCACGGTCGCACTCGCAGGATCGCTGCTGGGCGCGACGGCCACCCTGAACGAGGCGAGGGCGGCGGAGGTGGCCCGCCAGACGACCGCCGACTTCGTACTGACTCCGAACACCGAGACCGCAACGGCGCTGGGGACGGCGGAAGTCGACCGCCTACGGCAGCTTCCCGACGCGATCGTCTGCACGGTGTCCTCCGCCACGGTCTACACCGTCGAGGACGGCGTGGCCCTGGTGAAGTCGGAGGCAAGGGCGGCGGATCCTGCACGGCTCATCGCCACCACGGACCTGCCCGTGACGGCCGGCCGTCTCACGGACCTCGACGACGACTCGATCGTCGTGACGGAGGAGTGGGCACACCACCGCGTGGGAGAGCGGGTGCGGGTATGGCTCGGCGACGGCACCCCGAAGACCCTCCGCATCGCCGCCGTACTGGCCACCGGCACCGGGGACAACGGCGCGTACGTCACCCCGGCCAACGCGGGCGGAGCGGACGTGAGCCGGGTCGACGTACGCGTGCGTGCGGGCGCCGACAAGGCCACGGTGTCGGCGCGGCTCCGGGCCGTGGACGGGGTGAGGGTGATGGACAAGGCCCAGTGGGTTCGCGCCACTTACCCCGAGACCAACCGGACCACCCGCCTGGGCGTGCTCCTCGTCCTGGGCGTCGCGCTCCTCTACACCGGCATCTCGCTCGCCAACACCCTGATGATGGCGACCGCCGACCGCCGCCCCGACCTGACGGCCCTGCGCCTGGCCGGCGCCACCACCGCCCAGATCCTGCGCCAGGCCACCGCGGAGACCCTGACGGTCGTCACCCTGGGCGCCCTGCTCGGCCTCCTGGTCACAGCCGTCAACCTCGCCGGCCTGACCACCGCACTGCACCTGCTCGCGGCCCCGACCCCACCGGTCCTGCCCTGGCCGACCCTCGCCTGGACAACGACAGCCTGCACCCTGCTCGCGACGGCCACGACACTCACATCAACAACACTGTCCCTGCGCCCCAAAAGAACATGACCCCCGGCCCGGGAACCGGGCCCCCAAACACGATAGAGCCCCCGTCGGTAACCCGACGGGGGCTCTATGCTGCGTGGACCTGTGGGGATTTGAACCCCAGACCCCCTCGATGCGAACGAGGTGCGCTACCGGACTGCGCCACAGGCCCTTGCAACGAGTGAAACTCTAGCACCCCCATCGGGGTGCTTGGAAATCCGTTCCCGGAGGGCGATCGGAGCGGAGATTCCGTGCTGCGACGCAGGTCACTCGTTGGCCGCCCGGGGGCGGCCGCTTTCCTCGTACTGGTCGAAGAGGGGCGTGCGGCCGCGCTCGCGGGAGCGTCGGGCGGAGGCTGCGCGGCGCGCGTCGCTGCGCTCGTCGCCGCCCTCCGTCCGGCCGTCCGCCGGGTCCCCCTCGTCGCAGTCGGAGTCGGAGTCGGAATAGGGGGCGGAGTCGGAGTCGCCGTCGTCGGGGCGCGCCCCGGCCTCGTGGTGCTCGGCCGCGTCCTGGTCCGGCGCGACGGAGCTCGACCGGGCCGAGCTCCAGGCGTCCGGGGCGCCGAGGTCCACGTCGGAGGTGGCCCGCGGTGCGACCGGTGCGGTCACGTACGTCGGCAGGGGCACCGGTACCGGGTCCCAGCTGTCGCCGTGTCCGGGCCGGCGCTGGCGCTCGCGCTGCTGGTCGACCCACTCCGCGTGGTCGGTCTGCTCGACGAGCGCCCTGCGGTCCGCAGCGAGGGCCAGCAGGCCCGGGTCGGTCTCCGGTTCGGGGCCCATGTGCGGCTCCTCTGCGCCGGCGTCGAGGCCGGGGTCGACTGACGACGCGGCTGCCGAAGCGGGCGCACGCCGGCGCGGCTGGCGTTCCCGCAGCCGCTGCGCGGCGACCTCCGCGCGTCTGCGGTCCATCTGGAACGCGAAGCGGCGGCGCTCCTGCGAGCGCAGGTAGGCGATGTACGCGCTGAGCAGGACGGCGGGCACGCCGGGCGCCCAGAGGAACGCGAGCCCGCCGACCGCGGCGACGATCGCGCCGAGCGTGAAGGCGAGGAAGAGCATCACGGTGGTGCGCCGACGGCGTGCGAGCGCCTTCGAGCGCTGGGCGCGCGCGGCGGACGCCTGAGCTGCGGCTTGTGCAGCGGCCTGCGCGGCGGATGCCTGGATGCTGGGTGCGCGTCGCGCGCCCGGCGCACGCCGGCCTGCGGGGGCGGCGCTTCCGTCACGGTCACGCTGTTCCCGCGCGGGCTTGGCCACCGAGTCCCGAGCAGGCTCCCGCCCGGACTCCCGCACCGACTCGCGCGCCGGATTGCGCTCCGGTTCACGCGCCGTCTCCGGACGCCCCTGCGCTCGCTCCTGGCCACGCTCCTGAGCGCGTTCCGAACCTCGCTCCGGACCTCGCTCCTGGCCCCGTTCCTGGCTGCGCTCCGGGCTCCGTTCCTGCACCGGGGCCTTCACCTGCTGGCGGGCCGGGGGCATGGCGAAGGCCCGGACGTCCACCGATGCGGTGACGACGTCCGGAACGTCGGCGTCGGACTCCCCCTCCTCGGTGGAGCGCGCCCGCAGGTCCTTGGCGTAACGGCGCTCCATGCCCGCCCGTCCGGACAGCAGCCGGATGGCGGTGCTGAAGCGTTCCGTCGGACGGGCTTCGTTCAGCTCGTCCTGCCTACGGAGCCACATGGGCACCAAGTAGGCGGCCCAGGCCCCGACAATGACTGCGTAGATGAGGCCGCTGCTGCTCACGCCTCACACGGTAGAGGGGTTTGCGTGAGGCCATCCGCCAATTGGGCCGGTGTGTCGCACGATCTGGCTGATATTTCGAACTTTTTTTGTGACCGATGCGATCAGCAGGCCGCCGGGGGCGCGAATTCCACGCCCCAGACGGTCACCACCTGATCATTATCGAACACTTATTCAATTTCCGGAGCTGCCGAGATTCCCGCCGAGATTCCCCCCGGCATTCCGCGCGCTCCGGGAGCGGGTGCGCCGCCAGCGGCTCAGCAGGCCCTCCGGGACCTCCTCCGCCGTGAGCGCGAACACGAGGTGGTCGCGCCAGGCGCCGTCGATGTGGAGATAGCGCGGCCGCAGCCCTTCCTCACGGAATCCGAGTTTCTCCACGACCCGGCGGCTGGGGCCGTTCTCCGGCCGAATGCAGACCTCGATGCGATGCAGTCCGACACTGCGGAAACAGTGGTCCACGACGAGCGCCACGGCCGTCGGCATCACTCCCCGGCCGGCCACCGATTCGTCCACCCAGTAGCCGACGTGCCCGGAGCACATCGACCCCCAGGTGATCCCGGCGACCGTCAACTGCCCGACGAGCCGCCCCTGGTACTCGATGACGAACGGCAGCATCCGCCCGGCGTTCGCCTCGGCCCGCAGATGCCGGACCATCTGGCGGTAGGTCGGCCGGTGCGCGATCGGCCCGCTGGGCGCGGGCGGCGGGATCGTCGCCTCCCAGGGGCGCAGCCAGTCCCGGTTGCGCCGGTTGACCTCGCGCCAGGCCCGCTGGTCGCGCAGCTTTATGGGCCGCAGGACGACGTCGCCCTCCGTCAGTTCGACGGGCCAGGATGCGCTGTTCAGCTCGCACCCCCATGACCGGGTCTGCGGTGGTCGCCGCCGCGGAGCTGGTCCACGGCGTGCTTCAGCAGCGGCTCCAGGACGGCCAGGCCGTCCTTCACGCCGCCGGTGGAACCCGGCAGGTTGACGATCAACGTGCCGCCCGCCACGCCGGCCAGCCCGCGCGAGAGCGCCGAGGTGGGCACCTTCTCCCGGCCGTACGCCCTGATGGCCTCGGCGATGCCCGGCACCTCGTGATCGATCACCGCGCGGGTGGCCTCGGGGGTGCGGTCGGTGGGCGAGATCCCGGTGCCGCCGGTGGTGACGACGACGTCGTACCCGGCCTGGACGGCGGCGCGCAGGACGCTCTCCACGGGGTCGCCGTCGGGCACGACCTGCGGCCCGTCGACCGCGAAGCCGAAGCCGCGCAGCCCCTCGGCGATCAGCGGTCCGCCCTTGTCCTCGTAGACGCCGGCGGCCGCCCGGTTGGAGGCGGTCACGACGAAGGCGCGGTACGGAGCGAACAGGGCACCGCCGACCGAGTCGTCGAGTGTCATGTCCGGCTCCAGTCGCCCGACTTGCCGCCCGTCTTCTCCTCCACGCGCACGTCCGTGATCACCGCTCCCTTGTCGACCGCCTTGACCATGTCGATCACGGTGAGCGCGGCGACGGAGACCGCGGTGAGGGCCTCCATCTCGACGCCTGTGCGGTCCGTCGTCTTCACCGTGGCGGTGATCTCCACGGCGTCGTCCGCGACCGACAGGTCCAGTTTCACACCGGAGACGGCCAGCGGGTGGCACAGCGGGATCAGGTCCGGGGTGCGTTTGGCGCCCATGATGCCCGCGATCCGCGCGGTGGCCAGTGCGTCGCCCTTGGGGACGCCCTCGCCGCGCAGCAGCTCGATCACGCGGGGCGAGACGAGGACGCGCCCGCTGGCACGCGCGGTGCGGGCGGTGACGTCCTTGCCGGAGACGTCGACCATGCGGGCCGCGCCCGCGTCGTCGATGTGCGTCAGTCGGTCCTGCGTAGTCATGCTCGTGGCGCTCCCGGTCCGGGTCCGGCGCGGTGCCGCGCACGGGCCTGCTGTGCGCGACACGGTACCCCCAACCAGGAGGACTCAGCCGAGCAGGACGACCTCGACGTCCGCGCCGGGCTCGAGGGACTCCACGTCCTCGGGGACGACGACCAGCGCGTCGGCGTGCGCGAGGGCCGCGACCAGGTGGGAGCCGGCGCCGCCGACCGGGCGGACGGCGCCGTCGGCATAGGTGGCGCGCAGGAACTGTCTGCGGCCCTTCGGCGAGGTCAGCGCCTTGTCAGCGGTGAGCTTCGCGCGCGTGGTGGGCCGGTGGACGTCTGCCAGCCCCATGAGGGTGCGGATGGCGGGGCGGACGAACAGTTCGAAGGAGACGTAGGACGACACCGGATTGCCGGGCAGCGCCAGCAGGGGGATGTGGTCGGGGCCGATGGTGCCGAAGCCCTGGGGCTTGCCGGGCTGCATGGCGAGCTTGCGGAACTCGATGCCGCCGCCCTCCTCGTCCTCGTCGCCGACGTGCTCCAGCGCCTCCTTGACGACGTCGTACGCGCCGACGCTCACCCCTCCGGTGGTGACGACGAGGTCGGCGCGCACCAGCTGGTCCTCGATGGTGGAGCGCAGGGTCTCCGCGTCGTCGGCGACCGCGCCGACCCGGTAGGCGATGGCGCCGGCGTCGCGGGCGGCGGCGGTGAGGGCGAAGCTGTTGGAGTCGTAGATCTGGCCGCTGCCCAGTTCCTCGCCGGGCTGGACGAGTTCGCTGCCGGTGGACATCACGACCACGCGCGGGCGCGGGTGCACGCGCGCAGAGGCGCGGCCGATCGCGGCGAGCAGGGCGATCTGGGGCGGTCCGAGCACGGTTCCGGCTTCGAGGGCGCGGTCGCCCGCCTTCACGTCGCTGCCCTGCGCGCGTACGTGCGCGCGTGCCTCGGCGGGCCGGTACACGCGTACGTGCCCCGAGGCCTGCTCGGGGGCGAGGCTGCGGGCCTGCATCGCGCTGACCGGGCCCTCGCCCAGCCCGCCGTCGGTCCACTCCACGGGGACGACGGCCTCGGCGCCGGGCGGCAGCGGGGCGCCGGTCATGATCCGGGCGGCCTGGCCCGGCCCGACGTGCAGCAGGTCGGCCGCCTGTCCCGCAGCGACGTCCCCGACGACGTCCAGCGCCGCCGGGAACTCCTCGCTCGCGCCCGCGACATCCGCGACCCGCACCGCGTACCCGTCCATGGAGCTGTTGTCGAAGGGCGGCAGCGAGACCGGCACCGTGACGTCGTCGACCAGGACGCAGCCCTGGGCGTCGGCGAGTTGCAGCTCGATGGGTTCCAGGGGGCGGACGGTGGCGAGGATGTCCTCCAGGTGTTCGTCCACCGACCAGAGGCGGTCCTGGGCGGTGGGGCGGGGCGCGGCGGTGCTCAAAGTGGCTACATCTCCTCGGTGACGTAACTGCGAAGCCAGGACCGGAAGTCCGGACCCAGATCTTCACGTTCGCACGCGAGTCTGACAATGGCACGCAGATAGTCGCCGCGATCGCCGGTGTCATAGCGGCGGCCCTTGAAGACGACGCCGTGGACGGGACCGCCGGCCTTCTCGTCCTGCGCGAGCTGCTGCAGGGCGTCGGTCAGCTGGATCTCGCCGCCGCGGCCGGGCTCGGTCTGGCGCAGCACGCCGAACACGCTCGGGTCGAGGACGTAGCGTCCGATGATCGCGTAGTTCGACGGGGCGTCCGCCGGGTCCGGCTTCTCCACGAGGCCGGTCACCTTGACCACGTCGCCGTCCTCGGTGGCCTCCACGGCCGCGCAGCCGTAGAGGTGGATCTGCTCGGGGGCGACCTCCATGAGCGCCACGACGCTGCCGCCGTGCCGCTCCTGCACCTCGATCATCCGCTGGAGCAGCGGGTCGCGGGGGTCGATCAGGTCGTCGCCCAGGAGGACGGCGAACGGCTCCTGCCCGACGTGCGGCGCCGCGCACAGGACGGCGTGTCCGAGGCCCCTGGGGTCGCCCTGTCGCACGTAGTGCATGGTGGCGAGGTCGCTGGACTGCTGAACCTTGGCGAGCCGGGCGGCGTCGCCCTTCTTCTGCAGGGCCGACTCGAGTTCGTAGTTGCGGTCGAAGTGGTCCTCCAGGGGGCGCTTGTTGCGGCCCGTGATCATGAGGACGTCGTCGAGACCGGCGGAGACGGCCTCCTCGACCACGTACTGGATGGCCGGCTTGTCCACGACCGGCAGCATCTCCTTGGGAGTGGCCTTGGTGGCCGGCAGGAACCGGGTGCCGAGGCCGGCTGCGGGGATGACAGCCTTGCTGATCCTGGGGTGGGGCTGAGTCATGTCCGCAACCTTATCCGGTGACTTTGAGACGAATCTGTGCGTTCGGTTAATTCATGATCATATGAGCGCAGTAAAGCTGTGTGCGAGCACTGTGAGACCCGCGCGGGAGCGACACATGAACCACCTCGAAGGCGGACCAAAGCCTGACAAACGAATGTTGCGGCGAGGGTTCCTCACCGTGAGAAACACGTTGACGACGGATGACGTGCGAACGGCGGCCGCGGCGCTGGCCGAGCACGCGCTGGAGCTGCCCGAGTTGGCGCACGCGCGCACGGTCGCCGCGTACGTCTCCGTGGGCTGCGAGCCCGGCACCCTGGCGCTGCTGGACGCGCTGCGCGCGCGGGGGGTGCGGGTCCTGCTCCCCGCGCTGCTGCCCGACAACGACCTGGACTGGGGCGCCTACGCGGGCGAGGGCTCGCTCGCGCGGGTCCAACACGGCGGGAAGATGGCCCTCTTGGAGCCGGCCGGGGAGCGCCTCGGCCCCGACGCCGTGACCTCGGCCGACGTCGTGCTGCTGCCGGGGCTCGCGGTCGACGCGCGCGGTATGCGGCTGGGCCGCGGCGGCGGATCGTACGACCGGGTGCTGGCCCGGCTGGCGGAGTCCGCGGCCAGTCCCTCCCTGGTGGTGCTGCTGTACGACGCCGAGGTCGTCGAGCGCGTTCCCGAGGAGGCGCACGACCGGCCGGTGCACGCCGTGGTGACGCCGTCGGGGGTGCACCGCTTCACCTGACACACGCGTGTGCGCGAGAAGGGGCCCTCCACGCGCGCGTGGAGGGCCCCTTCTCGTCGCTGGGTCGCTCAGGGCTTGAGGACCAGGGTGTCGCTGGTGCTGTCGTCGACCGCCTTCTTGGTGAAGGACCAGTCGAGGAGCTCACCGTTGGCCCACTTGCCCGTCTGGTCGGTGTAGTGGGCGCTGAAGGCGTGTCCCGAGGCGCCGGTGAGGTTGATCCACTTCGACTTGTCGAGGTCGTCGAGGTTGACCACCATGCGCATCGACGGCACCCAGACCACGCCGTAGCCGCCTGCCGCGTTCCAGCCGGTCGCGTTGACCGTCCCCTCGCCGCCGCCGAGCTTCCACGGGCCGCGGTTCAGGATGTACTGCAGGAAGCCGGGGCCGCTGGTGCCCAGGGTCTGGTTCTTCAGGAACAGGCGGTGCAGCCGGCCCCAGCTCCAGGTGTCGATGTCCTTGCCGAGCTTGGCGGTCAGCTCCCAGCGGGCGTCGATCATGGCGCGCTCGAAGAGCTTGTCGCGGTTCTTCTCCGCGCCGGGGCGGGTGCCCGACTCGGGAGTCGTCCACCACGCGCTGTCGGTCTTCTCCAGGAGGTTGCGCACGACCTCGAACCAGCGGTCGCCGCCGTCCGGCTGCGCCTGGTCGGCCTCGCGCTCGCCGCACTCGACGACCTTGTCGGTGTCGTCGACGGGACCCGTGCTGTCGACCGGGTCGACCCACAGGCACTGGTCCTCGACCCGCAGTTCCTTGGGCAGCTTGTTGCCGAAGGCCAGCTTGAGGATGTTGCGCCACACCGCGTTGAAGTAGGCGGCGGCCGCCGAGTCGGCGTCCTGGGTGTAGTCCCAGCCCTGCAGCAGCTTCTGCGCCTCGCGGACGTCGGGGTCGTCCAGGTTGATCTTCAGCAGGATGGGCACGAGCACACGGGCGATCTGGCTGTCGTTGTCCAGCTGCATCTGCCGCATGTCGTCGGTGGAGATCTTGCCGCCGCCCTCGATCTTGTTCTTGATCAGGTTGGTGATCCGCTGGCTGCGCGTGCCGTAGCCCCAGTCCGTTGTGAGCGTGTAGGGGTACTTGTCCTTGTCGATCACGGCCTGGTTGGCGGTGACGATGTACCCGCGCGGGGGGTCGTACTCGTAGGGCAGCTCGTCGAAGTCGATGTAGCCGTTCCACTCGTACTTGGAGTTCCAGCCGGGCGCCGGGATCGAGCCGTCCACGCCCTTGGCGCGCTTGGGAATGTTTCCGGGCAGCTGGTAGCCGATGTGGTTCGAGGTGTCGGCGTAGACGAGGTTCTGCGAGGGCACGTCGAAGAGCTCGGCCGCGGCCCGGAAGGCGTCCCAGTCGGCCGCCTTGTTGATGGCGAAGACGGCGTCCATGGAGGTGCCCGGCTCGAGCGCGGTCCACTTCAGGGCGACGGCGTAACCGTCGCCGCGGTCGGGCGCGGCCTTGTCGACGGTGTCGACGGTGGCCTTCTTGCCGACGTCGACGAGTTCGTCGTCACGGTCGGAGAGCAAGGGCATGCCGTCCTGGGTCTGCCGGACGACGATCTTCTTGGACGTGCCGCCGGCGACCTTGATGGTCTCCTCGCGCGTGACGAACGGCTCGACCTTGTTGTCGTACTGGTAACCGTCGTCGCCGGAGAGCTTCTCCAGGTAGAGGTCGGTCACGTCGACGCCGGAGTTGGTCATGCCCCAGGAGATCGTCGCGTTGTGGCCGATTATGACGCCGGGCATGCCGGCGAACGTGTAGCCGGAGACGTCGTACGCGCACTTGGCGGAGACGGCTCGGCAGTGCAGGCCCATCTGGTACCAGACGGACGGCAGCGAGGCCGACAGGTGCGGGTCGTTGGCCAGCAGCGGCTTGCCGGTGATCGTGTACTTCCCGGCGACGGCCCAGGAGTTCGAGCCGATGCCGTTGCCGTTCACGCCGACGGCCGTGGGCAGGTCGTCCAGGACGTCGTACAGGCCCGAGAGCTGGCTCGTGAGGGCCGATCCCGTGTCGTTCGAGGTATCGGTGCCGTCGCCCGTCTCGTCGCCCGTCCCGCCGTTCGTGGACGCGTCGCCGGAGTCGCTGTCGTTGTCCCCGTCACCGTCGCTCTGTTCGAACGTCTTGGTCAGCTCGTCGTACTGGCCCTCCCGGACGATCGCGCGGTTGAGGTCGTACGGGTACTGCGGGTACAGGTCGGCGATCTGCTGCGGGCCGAGGCGGCTGGTCATCAGGGCGCGGTCGATCTCGTCCTGCATGTTGCCGCGCAGGTCCCAGGCCATCGCCTTCAGCCAGGAGATCGAGTCGACCGGGGTCCACTCGGCGGGCTTGTAGTCGTTGGTGAACCCGAGGGCCGCGTACTCCAGGGAGATGTCCGCGCCGTCCTTGCCCTTGAGGTAGGCGTTGACTCCCTTGGCGTACGCCAGGAGGTACTTCTTGGTGTCGTCCGACAGCTTGCTGTCGTACTCCTCCTTGGCGACGCGGTCCCAGCCCAGGGTGCGCAGGAACTCGTCGTTGTCGACCTGGCTCTTGCCGAACATCTCCGAGAGCCGCCCGGAGGTCATGTGCCGGCGTACGTCCATCTCGTAGAACCGGTCCTGCGCCTGGACGTAGCCCTGCGCCATGAAGAGATCTTCGTCGGAGTCCGCGTAGATCTGCGGGATGCCGTAGCCGTCCCGCTTCACGTCGACGGGCCCGGACAGGCCCTCGAGTGTGATCGATCCCTTGGTCTGCGGGAAGGACGCGCGGACCGTGCTGATGGACCAGTAGGCGCCGTAGGCGATGCCTCCGATGATGGCCAGCACCAGCACAAGCACGATCAAACGGGCTTTGCGCCCCTTCTTCCTGCCGGACTTGCCGGGCTTGTCACCCGATGTGGCGGTGGTGTTGGGGGGCATCGCTGTCCTTGCTGTCCTAACGCGAGCGGCAGGCGGTCCTGGAGTGCTGGAGCAACCATAGGCGCAGGGCCTCGCGCCACTTGACGCGGAGTCGGGTACCAGCACGGAAGGATGTTCGATCTTGCCTCGTCCAACGTCAAGAAATCGTCAAGAGTTAGGTAAGGTAACGAAGTAGTTGGGCACGGGGCGCGCACCTTCGTGTCCGATGTATCCCATGCACATGTGCGTCCGCGCGCCAGGTGCGCGCGCCGGTGAAGGGAAGCGCCGCTGACTGTCCACCACCTCAACCAGCTCCTGCTCGTCTGCTCGCTCGTCCTGCTCGTCGCCGTCGCCGCGGTCCGGATCTCCTCGCGCAGCGGGCTCCCCAGCCTGCTCGTGTACCTGGGCATCGGCGTCCTCATGGGCCAGGACGGCATCGGCAACATCCACTTCGACAACGCCGAGATGACGCAGGTCATCGGGTACGCCGCCCTGGTCGTGATCCTCGCCGAGGGCGGTCTCGGCACGAAGTGGAAGGAGATCGAACCGGCCCTGGCCTCCGCCTCCGCGCTGGCGCTGGTCGGAGTCGCGGTGAGCGTGGGCGTCACGGCCACGGCCGCGCACTTCGTGACGGGGCTGGAATGGCGGCAGGCGCTGATCATCGGTGCGGTGGTGTCCTCGACGGACGCGGCGGCGGTCTTCTCCGTCCTGCGCAAGATCCCCCTGCCCGCGCGCGTGACGGGCACGCTGGAGGCCGAGTCCGGCTTCAATGACGCCCCGGTCGTCATCCTGGTGGTCGCCTTCTCCACCGCGGGCCCCGTGGAGCACTGGTACGTGCTGGTGGGCGAGATAGCGCTGGAGCTGGCCATCGGCGCCGCCATCGGCCTCGCGGTCGGCTGGCTGGGCTCCTGGGGCCTCCGACACGTCGCCCTGCCCGCCTCCGGCCTCTACCCGATCGCCGTCATGGCGATCGCGGTCACCGCGTACGCGGCGGGCTCCCTGGCGCACGGCAGCGGCTTCCTGGGCGTCTACCTCGCCTCGATGGTCATGGGCAACGCGAAGCTGCCGCACTGGCCCGCCACGCGCGGGTTCGCCGACGGCCTCGGCTGGATCGCCCAGATCGGCATGTTCGTGCTGCTCGGCCTCCTGGTCACCCCGCACGAGCTGGGCGACGACGTGCTGCCCGCGCTCGTCATCGGCCTGGTGCTCACCATGGTGGCCCGCCCGCTGAGCGTCGTGCTGTGCCTGACGCCGTTCCGGGTGCCCTGGCAGGAGCAGACGCTGATGTCCTGGGCCGGGCTGCGCGGCGCGGTGCCCATCATCCTGGCGACCATCCCGATGGTGCAGGGCGTCGAGTCCAGCCGCCGCATCTTCAACATCGTCTTCGTCCTGGTCGTCGTCTACACCCTGGTCCAGGGGCCGACCCTGCCCTGGGTGGCCCGCAAGCTCCGCCTGGGGAAGGACGCCGAGGCCGCCGACCTCGGCGTGGAATCGGCGCCCCTGGAGCGACTGCGCGGCCATCTGCTGTCCGTCGCGATCCCCCCGGGCTCCAAGATGCACGGCGTCGAGGTCAACGAACTGCGACTGCCGGCCGGGGCCGCCGTGACCCTCGTCGTGCGCGACGAGACGTCGTTCGTGCCGCTGCCGACGACCGTCCTGCGGCAGGGCGACGAACTCCTCGTCGTCGCCACCGACCCGGTCCGCGACGCGGCCGAACAGCGCCTGCACGCGGTGGGACGCGGCGGCAAGCTCGCCGGATGGCTGGGCACGGGCGGCGAGACCCGCTGAGGGCGAGACCCGTCGCATGCGGGACCCGGTGCGCGCGAGACCCGGCGCGTGCGAGACCCGTTAAGTGCGTGTTTCGCACTGTTCACACCCCATGGTTTCAGGGGTTCCCCGGCGCTGCGGTGCTCATCTTCACAGGCGTCGCCGACCTCGACCCCTGTACGATTAAGGCAGACCTTGATCGAACCAACTCTGCCTGATGCAGAGCTGGCGCGACCGTATGGCGGCCGGGACACCTCCTCACGCGGAATCCGGCATCTACCGCAGCACGCGCAAGAGGACAGCTCTCGGCGCCCCCGCACGGGCGCGCCACCAGGCGGCAGAAAGGCACGGGCCGTGGCATCCACGGTCACCACCGAGCCGTCGAAGGACTCGTCGGCCTCCGCCCGCCCGGGATACGGACAGCTGCTGCGCACCCGCGGCGCATGGACGTTCCTGTTGCCCGGCTTCGCGGCACGCCAGCCGTTCGCAATGCTCACCATCTCCATCGTGCTGCTCGTCCAGCACACCACCGGTTCGTACGGTGCGGCCGGCGCCGCCGCGGCCGTCACCGGCGTCTCCATGGCGCTGTGCGCGCCCTGCAGCGGACGCCTCGCCGACCGCTACGGGCAGCGCGCGGTGCTGGTCCCCGGCGTTCTCGTGCACACGCTGTCGGGCCTCGCCCTGACCGTGCTCGCCCTGTCCCACGCGCCCCTGTGGGCGCTGTTCGCGGCCGCCGTGCCCACGGGCGCCTCGGTGCCGCAGATAGGGCCCATGGTGCGGGCCCGCTGGGGCGTCACGCTGAAGGGCTCGCCCCTCATGACGACCGCGGCGGCCTTCGAGTCCGTCACCGACGAGCTGACATTCGTCTTCGGCCCGCTGCTGGCGACAGCCCTGTGCACCGCCGTGAACCCGGCCGCCGGACTCATCACCGAAGCCTCGCTGACCCTCCTCGGCGGCCTGCTGTTCGCCGCGCAGAAGGGCACCCAGCCGCAGATCGCCGCCGGCCACGCGCGCGTGGCGCACACCTCGGCGCTGCGCATCCCCGGTGTGCGCGTGCTGATCGCAGCGTTCCTCGGCATCGGCGCCGTCTTCGGCGGCATGCAGGTCTCGCTGGCCGCCTTCACCGAGGCGATCGGCGAGCCCGGCCTGAACGGCGTCCTGTACGGGACGTTCGCCGCCGGCAACATGCTCTCCGGCCTGGTCTGCGGCGCCATCGCCTGGAAGACGGCCCCGCAGCGGCGCCTGGTCGTCGCCTACGCCGCGCTGGCGCTCGTCGCCTCCGGGCTCTGGGCCGCGCACTCGGTGCTCGTCCTCGCGGGCCTCGGCCTGCTGGTCGGCATGTGCATCGCACCCGCACTGATCACCGGCTACACGCTGGTCGAGGGCCTGGTCCCGGCCGGGGCGCGTACCGAGGCGTTCACCTGGCTGACCGGCGCCGTGGCGCTCGGGCAGGCGGCGGCCGTCACGGTCGCCGGACAGCTGGAGGACCGCTTCTGGGGCGGGGCCGGTTTCCTGGTGCCGATGGGCGGCACCGTGCTGGCCCTGGCAGTGCTGCTGGCCCTGCGTTCCCGGCTCGCTCCACGCCCGCGTGGCCGCACCGTCGCACGTGGCGTCGGTCACCGCGCGCCGGTCACAGTGGACTGATCCTCGGGAATGCGTCAAGATAGACCGTCGTTAGCACTCACTGAGTGAGAGTGCCAGGAGGAAGACAGTGCCGACCTACCAGTACCAGTGCACCGAGTGCGGCGAGGGCCTCGAGGCGGTGCAGAAGTTCACCGACGACGCTCTGACCGAGTGCCCCAACTGCTCCGGACGCCTCAAGAAGGTGTTCTCCGCGGTCGGCATCGTCTTCAAGGGCTCCGGCTTCTACCGCAACGACAGCCGCGGCTCGTCCTCGAGCAGCTCGCCTTCGTCGTCGCCCGCGAAGTCGTCGACGTCCGGCTCCGACGCGAAGTCGTCGAGTTCGACCTCGTCGACGTCGTCGTCCTCGGACTCGAAGTCGAAGTCGTCGAGCACCGGCACATCGGCCGGCAACAGCTCCGCCGCGTAGAACCCCCTGCTCAAGGGGCCTCTCTCGTACGGCCTCACGGGACCCTGTCGTCATCCGGCGACGGGGTCCTTCGGCGTTCCCCGAGAGCGTCCGGGGTACGCCTCGGGTATGACATGCGTGCGGCTAGGGTGCGACGCATGGCGAACATGGCGAACGCAGAGATCGGTGTGATCGGCGGCTCCGGTTTCTACTCGTTCCTCGACAACGTGACCGAGCTCCAGGTCGACACCCCCTACGGGCCGCCCAGCGACTCCCTCTTCCTGGGCGAGATCGCCGGCCGGCGGGTCGCCTTCCTGCCCCGGCACGGCCGCGGCCATCATCTGCCGCCCCACCGGATCAACTACCGGGCCAACCTGTGGGCGCTGCGCTCGCTGGGGGTGCGTCAGGTGCTCGGTCCGTGTGCCGTGGGCGGTCTGCGGCCCGAGTACGGGCCCGGCACGCTGCTCGTGCCCGATCAGCTGGTCGACCGCACGAAGTCGCGGACCGGGACGTACTTCGACGGGCTGCCCCTGCCCGACGGCACGGTGCCCAACGTGGTGCACGTGTCGCTGGCCGACCCCTACTGCCCCACCGGACGCTCGGCGGCCCTGAAGGCGGCGCGCGGCCGGGAGTGGGAGCCGGTGGACGGCGGGACGCTGGTCGTGATCGAGGGGCCGAGGTTCTCCACCCGGGCAGAATCGTTGTGGCACCAGGCTCAGGGCTGGTCGGTGGTGGGCATGACGGGCCATCCGGAGGCCGCGCTCGCCCGGGAACTCGAGCTCTGTTACACGTCGTTGACGCTGGTCACCGATCTGGATGCGGGCGCCGAGAGCGGTGAGGGCGTGTCGCACGAGGAGGTCCTGCGGGTGTTCGCGGACAACGTGGAGCGGCTGCGGGGCGTGCTGTTCGACGCGGTCGCCGCGCTGCCCGCGAACGGGGTGCGGGACTGCCTGTGCACGAGCGCGCTGGGCGGGATGGACCCGGGGTTCGAGCTGCCGTAACGGGAGTTGACGTTTCTCCGGGGAGAGGGAGAACGGGGCGGAACTCATCGTTCGGGTGAGGGAGTTGTCCACAACCCGTGGGTAGTCCACGGGCTCCGGCGAGCGTCGGCGCGAAGCCTCATCGTGGCTTCGCAAGTCCGTCCCTCGTCACAGGTGGTGATCCCGTGTCTCTTCCTCCCACTCTCCCTCCGTCCCCCGCTTCCGCTCCCCACCCTCCCTCTCCCCGGCCACCGTCGCCGCGTCCCCCCTCGCCTCGCCCTCCCTCCCCTCCGTTCGCCTTCCCGTCCGGGTCGCGTCCGCCGGGGGCGGAGGCGCCTGCCACCTGCGAGGTGCCACCTTTCGACCCCGTGCGCGTCCGCCGCGGGTGGTACCGCACGGGGCCGCTGGGCCGGCTGGTGCGGAGCCGGCGGCGGGCCCTCGCGCTCGGTCTCGCCGTCACCGCCGCGGCACTCGTCGCGGCCGGACCCCAGGACACCGATCCGGCGCGCGAGCAGCCCGGTGCGGGCTCGCACGCCCACGCGCACGGGCCGGTTCGCGCCCCTGCGCCGGGTCCCACCGCCGTACAGAAGGTGACGGCGCCGGTACGGATCGCCGACGCGGCCACCGTGCGGCTGCTGCGCCCCGGCGACCGGGTCGACGTCATCGCCGTCGAGGAGAGTCCGTCGGGCGGCGTCGGCGGTGCGGCCCGCGTCGTCGCACGTGGGGCGCTCGTGACCGAGGTGCCGGAGCCGCTGGACGACTCGGGCGTCTCCCTCGACACGGCGGACGGCGGCGCGTTGGTCGTCCTGTCGGTGCCCCGCCCCACCGCCGCACGCCTGGCGGGAGCGAGCGCGACGGCTCGGCTGGCGGTGACCCTGTGGTGAAGTCAAGTCCCTCGTTGGAGCTACCGAATTGGACACGCCCGCCTCGGGGTGACGTAGGTTGCGGAACTGTTTGTTCCACAACCTGTACATGCGAGGAGTGTCCCCCAGGTGAGCGAAAAGAAGGCGAGCGTATGGCAGGGCTTCAAGGCCTTCCTGATGCGCGGGAACGTCGTCGATCTGGCAGTCGCGGTCGTGATCGGCGCGGCCTTCACGAACATCGTCAACGCGGTCGTGAAGGGGATCATCAACCCGCTCATCGGAGCGGTCGGCACGAAGAACCTGGACAGCTACAGCTCCTGCCTCAAGGGCCCCTGCACGGGGACGGGCGACAGTGCGACGGGCGTCCGGATCCTGTGGGGCTCGGTGCTGGGCGCGACGCTCACCTTCGTGATCACCGCGGCGGTCGTCTACTTCCTGATGGTGCTGCCCATGTCGAAGTACCTGGCGAAGGTGGAGGCCCGCAGGAAGGCCAAGGAGGGCGCTCAGGAGGTCCTGGAGGTGACCGAGCTGGAGGTGCTCAAGGAGATCCGCGACGCGCTGGTCGCACAGCGGGGCTCGGGCCACAGCGAGCGGTAGCGAGGCTGTTCGGGGCCTTGCGGACGGTGTTCCGCGGGGCCCGCGAGGCCGGCCGGACCTGCCGGAGGGCCGCCGCCCGGGTTCAGATGTGGTGGGGCGGCTTCTCGTCGAGGAAGCGCTTGAGGTCGGCGGCGCTGTCACCGCCGGCGGCCGGCCGCTCGCCCCACCCGCGGTCGGTGTCGTCCGAGGACGGCCGGTCCAGCGGGTCGTCGAAGATCAACGCGGCCTTCGGGTCGCGCGGCTCGGGGGCGGAGGGGGTGCTCATGCCTCCAGGGTACGGTCCCGGGAGCCGCCCGGATCAGGGGCGCGGGCCGCGACGCCCGGCCGTCGGGCCGCCCGCGCACCCCGCGCAAGCTTTTCCGGCGGATATCTGCTGTGCTGGGACTCATGACGTCCCGCACGCCTCCGCCGTCCCCTCCGCCGTCCCCTCTGCCGTCCCCTCCGCCCGGCACCCCCACGCCCAGCACCCCCACGCCCGGCTCGGACCCAGCCCCCGATCTCTCGCAGAGACGACCGCTGCGCAGGCTCACCGCGCGCGGGCGCGACGAGGTGCACCGGGTCTCGACGCCGCTGGAGCTCTTCTTCGACCTGTGCTTCGTGGTGG
Organism: Streptomyces sp. NPDC001858; assembly: GCF_053594615.1. NCBI lineage: Bacteria > Bacillati > Actinomycetota > Actinomycetes > Kitasatosporales > Streptomycetaceae > Streptomyces > Streptomyces sp. NPDC001858. Next base: position 292,974 of record NZ_JBSFEV010000004.1, on the reverse strand, counting down.
CCATCGCCCAGGCGGGCATCCAACTGGTGCACGCGGTGGCGGAGTCCCACGCGGGCGAGGGACTCCTCAACTACGCGATGGTCTTCTTCGCGATCTGGTGGGCCTGGATGAACTTCACCTGGTTCGCCTCGGCGTACGACAACGACGACAGCCTCTACCGGGTCGTCACGCTGATACAGATCGGCGGGGTCCTGGTGCTCGCGGCCGGGGTGTCCCGGGCGTTCGAGGAACAGCAGTACGTCGCCGTAGTACTGGGCTACGTCATCATGCGAGTGGCGCTGTCCTCACAATGGCTACGCGTCGCGCTGTCGACCGAAGGCCCCGAGCGGACGATGGCGCTGCGGTACGCGGGCGGCGTGCTGCTCTGCCAGCTCGGCTGGCTGGGTCTGCTGATCGCGCCCGAGGGCGCCAAGGCCTGGCTGTTCCTGGTGATGGCGGTGCTGGAGATGTGCGTGCCGCCCTACGCGGAGAAGGACCACCCGACGTCCTGGCATCCGCACCACATCGCGGAGCGCTACGGACTGTTCACGATCATCGTGCTGGGCGAGACGATCGCGGCGGCAACGATCGCCGTGAAGTCCGCCCTGGACGAGAGCGACGCGCTGGGCGATCTGCTGCCGATCGCGGTGGGCGGGCTGCTGATCGTCTTCGCCGCCTGGTGGATCTACTTCGTGGTGCCCATCCATGGGCATCTGCGCGCCAACAAGCAGGCGTTCGTGTGGGGCTACGGGCACTACGTCGCCTTCGCGTCGGCTGCCGCGATCGGGGCGGGGCTGGAGGTGGCGGTCGAGCAGGTGATCGGCAGGGCCCACATCTCCACGCTGGCCGCGTCGGCGGCCGTGACGCTGCCCACGGCGCTGTTCCTGCTGACGGTGTGGGTGCTGCACGCCCGCCACTTCAAGGTCGGCCTGGCCCAGCAGCTGGTGCTGCCCGTCACCGCGCTGCTGGTGATCTGCTGCACCTTCCTGGGCGACTGGGCCGTCCTCGCGGCGGGCCTGGTGTCGGCGCTGGCGGTGGCCACCGGGACGACCCTGACGGCGCGCATGGCCGCGCTCGAGGCGCGGGAGTCGCCCACGACGCAGGAGTCGCCCACGGCGCAGGAGTCGCCGAAGTCACCCGAACCGCCCGAGTCCCAGGAGCCCCGCGAGCCCCAGGACTCCCCGGATGCTCCGGGCTCCCCGGACTCTCCGGACAACGAGGCGGGGGCTTCGAGCACGGCCGTGTGACACGGCGGGACGGCAGCGCACCTCGCGCGAGCCGGGCGAGACTGGCTCCCATGACAGTTGACGCTCTGACGGACGTCCCCGGCGTGCGGGTCGGACACGCCACGCGCACCGGCGACGGTTGGCTCACCGGCACCACGGTCGTCCTCGCGCCCGAGGGCGGCGCGGTGGCCGCGGTGGACGTACGCGGCGGCGGTCCCGGCACCAAGGAGACCGACGCGCTGGATCCGCGCAACCTGGTGCAGCGGGTCGAGGCGATCGTGCTGACGGGCGGCAGCGCCTACGGGCTCGACGCGGCCTCTGGCGTGATGGCCTGGCTGGAGGAGCAGGGGCGGGGCGTCCCCGTCGGCCCGGACCCGACGCACGTGGTGCCGGTGGTGCCGGCCGCCTGCGTCTTCGACCTGGGGCGCGGTGGCGACTTCCGGGCCCGCCCGGACGCCGCCACCGGCCGCGCCGCCGTGGAGGCGGCCGCGGCGAGCGAGCCCGGCACGCGCGTGCGGGAGGGGTGCGTAGGCGCCGGGACGGGCGCGGCGGTCGGGCTGATGAAGGGCGGAGTGGGCACCGCGAGCGTCGTCCTCGACTCGGGGATCACGGTGGCCGCGCTGGTGGTGGCGAACGCCGTGGGTTCGGTGCTGGAGCCGGAGACGGGGGTGCTGTACGGGGAGCTGTTCCAGGGGCGCGTGACGTACCCGGAGGCGCGGGTGCACGAGGCCGCGCGCCGGCGGCTCGCCGAGAGCGCGGCGAGGAGCGCGCCCGCCCCGCTCAACACGACGCTCGCCGTGGTGGCCACCGACGCGGATCTGTCGAAGGCGCAGGCGCAGAAGCTGGCGGGCACGGCGCACGACGGGATCGCACGCGCCGTGCGGCCGGTGCATCTGCTGCACGACGGCGACACGGTCTTCGCGCTGGCGACGGGCGCGCGCCCGCTCGATCCCGACCGCCCGCTCGCCCTGAACGACATCCTCGCCGCGGGCGCGGACATGGTGACCCGCGCGATCGTACGGGCCGTGCGCGCCGCCGAGTCGGTGAAGGCGCCGGGCGGGGAGTGGCCGTCCTACGAGGAGTTGTACGGGACTCCGTGAGGCGGGACCCGAGTGAGGCCGGGTCCCGCGAGACGGGCCCGTTGGCGTGGGCTCCGTGAGGCGGGCTCGGTGGGGTGGGAGCCCTCGGCCGAGGGTTTGTCGCGGTTCTGTCACGTGATGGTGCCAAGGGCGGCCGGGGGGAACCCGACCGACCGCCGGATCCCTCTTTCTCCACGTACTGGAGCGGATCACTCACCTCACACGAATCTGGAGCAGCCCGTGACAACGGCGGACAAAGCAGTGCGACGAGCCGTGGGAGCCTGTGCCGTCCTGGTGGTCGGCGCCCTGACCCTGACCGCCTGCGGGGGCAGCGCCAACGCCAAGGACGACGACGCCAAGGGCGGTAAGGCCACGGCCAAGACGTCCACCGCGAAGATCGTCATCTCGGCGAAGGACGGCTCGACGGGCGCGTCGATCAACACGACCGGTGTGAAGGTGAGCGACGGCCGGCTCACCGAGGTGAAGATGACGGTGGCCGGGTCGGGGCAGATCGTCGAGGGCTCCCTGTCGGCCGACGGCAGCACCTGGAAGCCGAAGGAGCAGCTGGAGCGCGGGACGAAGTACCAGATATCGGCGACCGCAAAGGATTCGAGCGGCAAGACCGCCGCGGCCGACTCGATCTTCACGACGGTCACTCCGGCCAACAGCTTCATAGGGACGTACACGCCGGACAACGGCACGACGGTCGGCGTGGGGATGCCGGTGTCGTTCACCTTCGACAAGGCCATCGGCGACAAGAAGGCCGTGCAGTCGCACATCACGGTCACCTCCAGCAGCGGCCAGCAGGTGGTGGGGCACTGGTTCGGGGAGCAGCGGCTCGACTTCCGGCCCGAGGAGTACTGGAAGGCCGGTTCCAAGGTCACGATGAAGATCGACCTGGACGGCGTCGAGGGCGCGAACGGCGTCGTCGGGGTGCAGAAGAAGACGGTCAGCTTCACCGTCGGGCGCTCACAGGTGTCCACGGTGGACGTGAACACGCAGACCATGACCGTGGTGCGGGACGGGCAGACGCTGAAGACGGAACCGATCTCGTCGGGCAGCGCGGAGCACACGACGTACAACGGGCAGATGGTGATCTCCGAGAAGTTCACGCAGACGCGGATGAACAGCCGGACGGTCGACCTGGGCGGGGAGTACGACATCCCGGATGTGCCGCATGCGATGCGTCTGACGACGTCCGGGACCTTCATCCACGGCAACTACTGGTACAACAAGGGCAATCCGCCGTTCGGCCGGGAGGGCACCAGCCATGGCTGCGTCGGACTCGCGGACGTGCGGGGCGCGCAGGGCGACACGCCCGCCAAGTGGTTCTACGACAACTCGCTGATCGGCGACGTGGTGATCGTCAAGAACTCCCCGGACAAGGCGGTGGCTCCGGACAACGGGCTGAACGGCTGGAACATGGCGTGGGCGGAATGGACCGCCGGGAGCGCCGTCTGATTTAGCCCGGGCCGGCAGGGAACCTCCCCCGGCCGGCTCGAACCCGCCCTGACCGGCTTCGACCGGCTCTGACCGACAGTTCGTCCCGGCACGTGGGGGCCGCGCGGGAACTTTTCGCGCGGTTCCTGCGTTTTCTCCGACGTACGTTTTCTCGGTTCCCGGACATGATGTCCGACCGAGGGGCTACGGTATGCACCCACAAGGTGACATGCAGCAACGCCGGGAGAAACCTTGAGCGTTCCGTACGAGACAACAGCGTACGAACCAGCCGAGTCGCCCGAGTCTCCGGAGGAGCACCTCGCGCGACTGCTCGGTCGCGCCCTGAACTCGTTCGAGCTGCCCGACGAAGCACTGCGGCGGCTCGACTGCGCACTGGCCCACGACAGCTCCCTGCACTCCGCGCACCACAGCGCGGGCCTGCACCGGGAGACGTACCGGCACACCTGGCTGCTCGCCGACGGCTGCGCGCTCACGCTGTGGGAGCTCGTGCACAACACCGCGCCGGGCAGCGAGCCGCAGCACGAGGTGTACGTCGACGAGGAGGAGCTGCGCGCCGCGACCGCCCGGCTGCCGCTGCCGTCGGACGCGCCGGACTTCGAGCTGCCGGTGCTGGTGCAGTTGTCGCCGGTCCTCGCACCCCGCCATGTGTACGTTCCGGACGACTCGGCGGATCACGCGCGCCGGCTGCTGCGCCGCGCGGAGAACCCCGACCCACCCGACGCGGACACGGCGACGCTGTTGAAGTCGGCGTTCGCGCACCAGATCACCCAGGCCTTCGGCCGCCCCTGCCGGGCGGGCCGGATCGGCCTCGGCTACTCGCTCTACGAGCACGCGTTCCTGCTGCTCGACGGCCGGGAGATCTCCCTGTGGGAGGTCGAGCACACGGCGACGCCCGACGGGCGGCACATGTGCGAGGTGTACCTCTCCGAGAGCGCGGCCCGCGACGCGATGGAACGCCGGGCGGCACAGGTCTCCTGAGTCTGCGGAGCCCCGTCTGCGGAGCCCCCTGGTCGCCCGAGTCGCCTGAGACCACGAGGAACGCCTGAGGCACCGACACGCAGCACGGTCCGGGACGAAAGTCCCGGACCGTGCTGCTGCGTGTGGCTGTTCCAGTGACCCGCAGGCCACCGGCCTTACGCGGCCACCGGCTGCTTCTTCTCCGTCGCCGCGGTGGTCTCGGCCGCATCCGCGGTGCCGGGTTCCGCGGCGCCGGGGACCGGCTTGCGCATGCCCTTGAGGACGACGACCACAGCAGTCGTCACGCACACGCCCGCCGCGATGGCGAGCAGGTACAGGAACGGGTTGCCGATCAGCGGGACCACGAAGATGCCGCCGTGCGGAGCGCGGAGCGTCGCGCCGAAGGCCATCGACAGGGCGCCGGTGACCGCGCCGCCCGCCATCGAGGCCGGGATGACGCGCAGCGGGTCGGCCGCGGCGAACGGGATCGCGCCCTCCGAGATGAAGGAGGCGCCCAGCACCCAGGCGGCCTTGCCGTTCTCGCGCTCGGTCGCGGTGAAGAGCTTCTTGCGGACGGTGGTCGCGAGCGCCATGCCCAGCGGCGGGACCATGCCCGCGGCCATCACCGCGGCCATGACCTTCATCGCGGAGTCGCTGGGGTCCGCAACGGCGATGCCGGCCGTGGCGAAGGCGTACGCGACCTTGTTGACCGGGCCGCCGAGGTCGAAGCACATCATCAGGCCGAGCAGCACGCCGAGCAGGACGGCGTTGGCGCCGGAGAGGCCGGCCAGCCAGTCGGTCATGCCCTTCTGGGCCTCGGCGATGGGCTTGCCGATCACGACGAACATCAGGAAGCCGACGATCAGCGAGGAGATCAGCGGGATCACCACCACCGGCATGATGCCGCGCAGCACCGGTGGGATCTTGATCCGCTGGATCGCCAGGACGACGCCACCTGCCAGCAGACCGGCGGCCAGACCGCCGAGGAAGCCGGCGGCGATGTTGGAGGCGATCATGCCGCCGACGAATCCGGGCACGAGACCCGGCCGGTCCGCCATGCCGTAGGCGATGTAGCCGGCGAGGACCGGGATGAGGAAGCCGAAGGCGACCCCGCCGATCTGGAACATCAGCGCGCCCCAGCTGTCGACCTGGGTCCAGGAGAAGTGCTCCATGACCGAGGGCGCCTTGTTGATCTCCCAGCCGCCGATCGCGAACCCGAGGGCGATCAGCAGACCGCCCGCGGCGACGAACGGGACCATGTAGCTGACGCCGGTCATCAGCCACTTGCGCAGCTTGGTGCCGTAGCTGTCGCCGGACTCGCCGGCCTGCTCGACGGGCGTCCCGCCCTTGGCCGCCGCGCTCGTCTCGCCGCGCTCGGCCTTGGCGCGCACGTCGGTGATCAGCTCGGCGGGCCGGTTGATGCCCGCCTTGACGCCGACGTCCACGGTGGGCTTGCCGGCGAAGCGGTCCTTGTCGCGTACGGGGACGTCGTGGGCGAAGATCACGCCGTCGGCGGCGGCGATGACGGCCGGGTCGAGCCGGGTGAAGCCGGCCGAGCCCTGCGTCTCGACGACCAGTTCGACGCCCGCGTCACGGCCCGCGTTCTCCAGGGACTCGGCCGCCATGTAGGTGTGGGCGATGCCGGTGGGGCAGGAGGTGACGGCGACGATCCGGAACGGGCGGTCGCCGTTGCCGGCACTGCCGCCGGGAGTGTCCGGGGTCGTGGTGGCCGTGTCGGCGCCGGCGGAGGCCGCCGCCGGCGCCGACACGGAGTTCTGGGAGGCGGAGTCCGCGGCGGCGGCCTCGGCGGCCGGGGCCTCGTCGCCGCGGATCAGGGCCGCCGCCGACGCCGCGTCGCCGACCGAGCGCAGCGCGTCGGTGAACTCGGCGTTCATCAGCTGCCGGGCCAGCGACGACAGGATCGTCAGGTGGGCGTCGTCCGCGCCGGCCGGGGCGGCGATCAGGAAGACCAGGTCGGCGGGGCCGTCCGCGGCGCCGAAGTCGATGCCGGCGGAGCTGCGTCCGAAGGCGAGCGTCGGCTCGGTGACGTGCTCGCTACGGCAGTGCGGGATGCCGATGCCGCCGTCGAGGCCGGTGGGCATCTGGGCCTCGCGGGCGGCCACGTCGGCGAGGAAGCCGTCCAGGTCGGTCACCCGACCCAGGGCCACCATGCGCTCGGCGAGGGATCGCGCCGCCGCTTCCTTGGTTTCGGCGGACAGGTCGAGATCGACCAGGTCCGCGGTGATCATGTCGCTCATCGCGGGCTCCTTCGCACGCGTATCGCCCGGGGCGTGGGGTGGTGGGCGAGGGTGGTGACGGGGACGGGGGTGGAGATGAAGGTGGGGACAGGGAGGGGGGTGGAGACGGAGGCGCAGCGGGGGGACGCGGGGGCGCCGAGTAACGAGAGGGACGTCATGACACGGGCTCCTTGAGTTCGCGGTCCACCGGCACCTCCGCCGTGACCGTCACCGCCGCCGGCTCCAGATCGTCCGGGGTCGGCATCACGCTGCCGGGCAGCTGGACGGCGGCCGCGCCATGGGCGACCGCCGAGGCGAGCGCCTGCGGGCCGCTGCCGCCGGCGATGAGGAAGCCGGCGAGCGAGGAGTCGCCCGCTCCCACATTGCTGCGTACGACGTCGACGCGCGCGCTCGCGAACCAGGTGCCCGTGTCCGAGACGAGCAGTTGCCCGTCGGCGCCCAGGCTCGCGAGGACGGCGCAGGCGCCCATCTCGCGCAGTTCCTCGGCCGCCTTCACCGCGTCGCCCACGGTCGCCAGGGGGCGTCCGACGGCCTCCGCGAGCTCCTCGGCGTTCGGCTTCACCACGTCGGGCCGCTCGCGCAGCGCCTCGAGGAGCGCGGGCCCCGAGGTGTCGAGCGCGATGCGCGCGCCTCCGGCGTGCGCCCGCGCGACGACCTCGGCGTACCAGGAGGGCGCGAGCCCGCGGGGCAGGCTTCCGCAGCAGGCGATCCAGTCGGCGTCGCGCGACTGCTCGCGCACCGTCTCCAGGAGCAGTTCCTGCTCTTCCGGGGAGAGTTCGGGTCCGGGCGCGTTGATCTTCGTCAGGACGCCGTCCGATTCGGCCAGCGCGATGTTCGAGCGGGTGGCTCCGGCGACCGGGACCGGCGCGACCTCGATGCCCTGGGCGTCGAGCAGATCGGCGACGAGCGCGCCGGGCGCACCGCCCAGGGGCAGGACGGCGACCGTGCGCCGTCCGGCGGCGGCGACGGCGCGCGAGACGTTGACGCCCTTGCCGCCCGGGTCCATCCGCTCGCCGGTGGCCCGGATGACGTCGCCGCGGTCGAGGGACGGGACCTCGTAGGTGCGGTCCAGGGACGGGTTGGGGGTGACGGTGAGAATCACACCGCCCGCGCCGTTCGTGCTCGCATCCGCGCCACTCATGCTCGTATCTGCGCTGTTCGCGCTCGTGTCCACACTGTTCACGCTCATATCGGCGCTGTTCGTGCTCGTGTCCGCGCTGTTGACGCTCGTGCCGTTCATGTCGATGTCGCTCATGTCGATGTCGCTCATGCTCGTCCCGCTCATGTCCGTACCGCTCATGTCCGTGCCGCTCATGCTCGTACTACTTCCGTGCCGCCGCGCTCGATGGCGGCCGCGTCGTCGGGGCTCAGTCCGCTGTCGGTGATCAGCAGGTCCACATCGCTCAGGTCACCGAAGCGGGCGAAGTGCTCCTGGCCGTGCTTGGCGGAGTCGGCGAGCAGCACCACGCGGCGCGCCGCGCCGATGGCCGCCCGCTTCACCGCGGCCTCGGCGAGGTCGGGGGTGGTCAGCCCGTGCTCGGCCGAGAAGCCGTTGGCCGCGACGAACAGGACGTCGGCGCGGATCTCGCCGTAGGCGCGGAGCGCCCAGGCGTCCACGGCGGCGCGCGTACGGTGCCGCACGCGCCCCCCGACGAGGTGGAGCTGCATCCCCGGGTGGTCCGCGAGGCGGGCCGCGATGGGCAGGCTGTGGGTGACGACGACGAGCTCGGCCTCCAGCGGGAGGGCGGCGGCCAGTCGGGCGACCGTCGTACCGGCGTCGAGGATCATCGTGCCCTCGGACGGCAGTTCCGTGAGGGCCGCCTTGGCGATGCGGTCCTTCTCGTCGGTGGAGGTCTCCTCGCGTTCGGCGAGGTCCGGTTCGAAGTCGAGGCGTCCGGCCGGTATGGCCCCGCCGTGGACTCTGCGCACCAGGCCGGCACGGTCGAGGGCCTTCAGGTCGCGGCGGATGGTCTCCGCGGTGACCTGGAACTCCTCGGCCAGCGACAGGACGTCCACCCGGCCGCCCTCACGGGCGAGCCGCAGGATCTCCTGCTGCCGCTCCGGTGCGTACATGTCCGTTCTCCTCCGGCCTGTCCGAGTTTCATGCCCGAACTTGTGGTTTCGACAGGGAGGCTACGCCTGGATTTCCGGAAAGTAAACAGGTTCGGACGTGATTCGGGCATGAACGGACTTCAGGCGGTCATGTGAAGATCGCCGGACATGTTCGAGGGCCGTCACCGATGCGGTGACGGCCCTCGACCGGGAAGCACGACTCAGCCGACGAGCTCGCGCTCCCGCCCATCGGCCGCCTCCGAGGTGTCCATGGCGCCGCCCTCCACGTGCTGGGCCGGCCGCCTCGGCAGCGCGAACATCAGCAGGAAGATGGCGAACATCACCAGGGCCACCCAGCCCAGGGCGTGCTGGAAGGCGTCCACGAAGGCGGGGCCCACCTCCGTCCGCGTCAGCCGGTCGCCGATCTGCCCGAAGAAGACCACCGCGACCAGGCCGAGGCCGAGCGCGTTGCCCATCTGCTGGACGGTGTTGATGAGCCCGGACGCCGAGCCGGCGTGCTCACGCGGCACCTCCGACAGCACCGCGTCCGTCAGCGGAGCGACGATCAGACCCATGCCGACGCCCATCACGACCAGCGGGAGCGCCATCTGCCAGGGCGCGATGCCGAGGCCGTAGCGCTCGGACTCCCAGATGTAGAGCAGCACGCCGACGGTCATGGTCAGGGCGCCCGCCTGCAGCACCTTGCGGCCGAAACGCGGAACCAGCTGCTGCACGGACAGCCCCGCGGCCACCGAGACCGCGATCGAGAACGGGACCCCGGTCAGGCCGGCCTTCAGCGGGCTCCAGCCCAGACCGGTCTGCATGTACAGCGTCCAGACCAGGAAGAACACCCCGAGGCCGACCCCGAAGACGGTCTGCACGGCGACGCCCGCAGCGAAGCTGCGCACCCGGAAGAGGGAGAGCTCGATCAGCGGCGAGCCGTCCCGCGCGCCCTTGCGCCGCTCGTAGGCGACCAGCGCCCCGAACACGCCGAGCGCGCCGACCATCGACGCGTACCCCCACAGCGGCCAGCCCAGCTCGCGGCCGCGGGTGAGCGGGTAGAGCAGCATGAGCAGCCCGAGCGTGACCAGGACGACGCCGACGAGGTCCAGCTTCAGGGCCTTCGGGGCCCTGGACTCGGTGATGAAGCGGCTGCCGAGGATCAAGCCCGCGATGCCGACCGGCAGGTTGATGAGGAAGATCGGCCGCCACTCCAGCCCGAACAGGTTCCACTCCGTCAGCAGCGCGCCGAGCAGCGGACCGGAGACGGCCCCCAGTCCCACGATCGCGCCGAAGAGCCCGAACACCTTGCCCCGCTCGTGCGCCGGGAAGGTGGCGTGCACGATCGACAGCACCTGCGGGACCATCAGCGCCGCCATGCCGCCCTGGAGGATCCGCGAGGCGACCAGCATCTCCGGGTTCGCGGCGAAGCCGCACAGCGCGGAGGCGACGGTGAACCCGCCGATGCCGACGAGGAACAGCCGCTTACGGCCGTGGATGTCGCCGAGCCGCCCGCCGGTGATCAGCCCGGCGGCGAACGCGAGCGCGTAACCGGCGGTGATCCACTGGATCTGGCTCCAGGAGGCGCCCGCGTCCTCCTGTATGGAGGGGATGGCGATGTTGACGATCGTGACGTCGACGAGGTCCATGAAGGCCGCCGTCATCACGATGGCGAGCGCGAACCAGCGACGGCGATCGCCCGGCAGCGTCATCGGCGTTGTTCGAGAGTCGGGCGAGGGCTCGGGCGAAGTCTTCGGCGGGGACTCGCGCGAAGTCTCTGGCGAGGGCTCGGGCGCGGGCGAGGGCTCGGGGAGGGTCTCCGTGGAGGTCATGGTCTGACAGTAGGACCGTAGTAGGTCAGTTCATGTCCTAGTCGTGCGGCATCCTCGGATGCATGACGACGGACACTCCGGCTCGGCTGCTGCACCTTCTCTCCCTCCTCCAGACGCCCCGCGAATGGCCCGGCGGCGAGCTCGCCGACCGGCTGGGCGTCTCGCGCCGCACGGTCCGACGGGACATCGACCGGCTGCGCGAACTCGGCTATCCCGTGCAGGCGACCATGGGCTCGGACGGCGGTTACCGGCTGGTCGCCGGCAAGGCGATGCCGCCGCTCGTGCTCGACGACGAGGAGGCGGTGGCGATCGCCGTCGGCCTGCGGGCGGGGGCCGGGCACGCGCTGGAGGGCGTCGACGAGGCGTCCGTACGGGCCCTCGCCAAGCTGGAGCAGGTGCTGCCGGCCCGGCTGCGCCACCGCGTCTCCACCCTCCAGGCCGCGACCACCCCGCTGACCAGCGGGGACGGCGCGAGCATCGCCCCCGAGACGCTGACCGTCATGGCGTCGACGGTCGCCGGGCAGGAGCGGCTGCGGTTCGCCTACCGCGCGAAGGACGGCACGGAGTCGCGCCGTCTGACCGAGCCGTACCGGCTCGTCTCGACGGGCCGACGGTGGTATCTCGTCGCGTACGACCTCGATCGCGAGGACTGGCGGACGTTCCGGGTCGACCGGGTCCGCGACCCCTTCGCCACCGGGGCGCGCTTCACTCCGCGCGAGCTGCCGACGGGGAGCGCGGCGGAATACCTCCGGCGGTCCATCCAACGACGCCCGGACGCACGCGAGTACGAGTACGACGTGACGTTCGAGGCGCCGGCCGAGTTCGTGGCGGCGCGGCTGCCGGCGTGGCTGGGGACGCCGGTCGCGGATCCGGAGCTCCCGGGTGGCCGTGGCGAGAACGGTGGGAGCGGCGGAAGTGGCGGGAGCCGGTGCCGGCTGCGGGGGTCGACCAGCGATCCGGTGGAGTGGGTGGCGGTGCGGTTCGCGATGCTCGGGTGCGAGTTCTCGATCCGAGGGTCGAGGGAACTGGCCGAGTACGCAAGGGAGTTGGGCGGGAGGCTGGGACGGGCGGGCAGCGGAGAGGGGACCCCTTAAGACTCCTCCCCCGCCGCCTCTGCCGGCCTCGCGTCCCACGCGAACCCCCGCAGGGTCCGCAGGTTCTGCATCGCCAGCTCTGCCGGGCCCTGCGGACCGGTGGGGGCGGTGTCCGTCGCCGCCCAGCTCTCGACCGCGACCCGGACGGCGGCGCCGGCCACCGCTGCGGTGAAGCGCTGGTGCGGGGAGACGACCTCGCCGCTCGGCACCGCGTCCGCGCCCGGCACCGTATCCGCGCCCGGCGCCGCGTCCGCGTTCCGCACCGCGTCCGTGCTCGGCGCCACCTCCGCGCTCGGCGCCACCTCCGTCCCGTTGGCGGCGGCCCGTTGCGTCAGGATCTCCGCGAGGGTCGCTTCCGAGGCGTGGCAGACCTCCGCCCAGACCTTGCCGAGGGCCGGGCTGGTTCCGGCCAGTCGGATCAGGGTGCGGACCCATTCCCAGGACGCCGCCGACACCCCGCGGCCGGGGACGAGCGTGTGCCGCACGGCGTGTTCCAGGGCCTGCGGCACGGGCAGTTCGGCCGGTGCCTCGCGTACCGCTTCCGCCCAGCGCTCGGCGCCCGCCGCGTAAAGAGGCGCGACGGCCTCCTCCTTGGTCGCGAAGTACCGGTAGAACGTGCGCGGGGCGATGCCCGCGGCCTGGGCGATGTCCTCGGCGCGGGTGGCCCGCAGGCCCCGGCTGACGAAGAGGCCGGCCGCCGCCCTGGCGATCTCCATACGGGTCGCCGCTTTGCGCCGCTCGGTGAGCGAAGCCGAGGCGGGGGTGGGGACGGGGGTGGGGGTGGAGCTGATCACGTCGGCAGGCTATGCCCATGTGGCACAATCTGCCATTCGGGCGGGCCACCCCGTGGTTCAGGTACGGGGTGGCCCGCCCACCGAGCGCGCCCGCGCGCCCTGCCGTGCGCCGGACGGGTCGTGTGCGCCCGCAATCGCCACGCGGGGCGACCGGCGGACCAGCGGGTGCGGAGAGAGCCGGGCCCCGGCACCTGGGGGGAGAGGCGCCGAAGCCCGGCTCGGGAGAGTCCCGGCGCCGGGGGGATGTGCGTCGGGACGTGGCTCATGTTGTGTCGGTACCGTCGGACGCTGGCTCACGTGGGGCGACCTGGCTCGTGCGGGGCAGAGATCCCGGGGAGGGCTGCAGGGTCCGCTCGCCCCCCGAACTCCGGCGCCCGGCCCCCCGAACTCCCGTACCCAGAAGTCTTGTTCCCGTGCTTCTCCCGATTGAAGCGGCGTTCCCGCGCCATGTTTGCGCGGCCCACCACCACCCCGCGCACGCGGGCGGAAACCCGCACCACCCGCAGCCGGAGCCCACCCGCGAGCCAGGCCACGAAGCCGAGCCGCGAAGCGCAACCACGAGGCGCAACCACGAAGCTCGTCCGCCCGCCCCCGCTCACGCGGCGCGCGGCCCGGGTGGCCAACACTTGCCGGTCCAGCCGGGCCGACCTGACCGGCGCAGCCACCCGGGCCGACCGGCCCTGTGGGGCTACGCCGCCGCCTCGAAGCCCGTGTCGCGGGCCAGCTTCTTCAGTTCCAGCAGCGCGTGCTTCTCGATCTGGCGGATGCGCTCCCGCGTCAGACCGTGCTCCTTGCCGACCTCGGTGAGGGTGCGCTCACGGCCGTCGTCGATGCCGTACCGCATCTTGATGATGGAGGCCGTGCGCGGGTCGAGGCGGTCGATCAGACCGTCCAGCTCCTCGCTGCGCAGCAGGGTCATGACCGACTGTTCCGGCGAGACCGCGGAGGTGTCCTCCAGCAGGTCGCCGAACTGGGTCTCACCCTGGTCGTCCACCGCCATGTTCAGCGAGACCGGGTCACGGGCCCAGTCCAGGACGTCCGTGACGCGCTCCGGCGTGGAGCCGAGTTCGGTCGCGATCTCGGCGGGCTCCGGGTCGCGGCCGTTCTCCCGGTTGAACTCGCGCTGCACGCGCCGGATCCGGCCGAGCTCCTCCACGAGGTGGACGGGCAGGCGGATCGTGCGCGACTGGTCCGCTATCGAGCGCGTGATGGCCTGACGGATCCACCAGGTCGCGTACGTGGAGAACTTGAAGCCCTTGCGGTAGTCGAACTTCTCGACCGCGCGCACCAGGCCGGCGTTGCCCTCCTGGATGAGGTCGAGGAGGGGGAGTCCACTGCGGGGGTAGCGGCGGGCGACCGCGACGACCAGGCGGAGGTTGGACCGGATGAAGACGTCCTTGGCCCGCTCGCTGTCGGCGACCAGGGCCTCGAGCTCCGCACGGGAGGCGTCCGCCCTGGACTCCTCCTCGCCGTCGAGGACCTGCTGTGCGAACACACCCGCCTCGATGATCTGGGACAACTCGACTTCCTTGGCGGCGTCGAGCAGCGGTGTACGCGCGATCTCGTCGAGGTACATGCCGACCAGGTCGCGGTCGGCGATCTCGCCGCCATGGGCGCGAACACTGCGGGCCGCGCCGCTCGTCTCGCCGGTGGCGGACTTGCGACGGGCGACGGCACGGGTTGCCATGCGTGCTCCCTTGCGATGGAGGTTCAGCGGGTGGCCCTTCGGACGCCCGGCACTCGTGGAGTTCTCGAACCTCTCGGAACTTCTGAACTCTTCTCGTGTGCCCTGCATCCGATGGAAACAACGACTGGAATCAGGACAGAATTCCCAACCCGCACCCCGATTTTTGTGATCATGCAGTACCCTGTCCGACCCCGTGAGGAGGCGTGATGTTGTCGGAACGTACAGAGGTGCAGGTCAGGCCGGGAATCGAGGGTGACCTCGAAGCCCTCACGAGCCTCTACAACCACTACGTACGTGAGACGCCCATCACATTCGACACCGTGGCGTTCAGTCCGGAAGAGCGACGTCCTTGGTTGCTCTCCCACCCTGAAGACGGCCCGTACCGCCTGATGGTTGCCACAGAACCGGACTCACAGGACATCCTGGGGACCTCACAGGAAATCCTGGGTTACGCCACATCCAGCCCGTTCCGGCCCAAGGCCGCGTACTCCACCTCCGTGGAGGTGACGGTCTACGTCGCCCCGAACGCCGGCCGGCGCGGCATCGGCACGCTCCTCTACCGGGCGCTCTTCGCAGCGCTGGCGGACGAGGACGTGCACCGCGCGTACGCGGGCATCGCGCAACCGAACGAAGCGTCCGCGCGGCTGCACGAACGCTTCGGTTTCCGGCACGTCGGCACGTACCGCGAGGTGGGCCGCAAGTTCGACCGCTACTGGGACGTGGCCTGGTACGAAAAGGAGCTGTAGCAGGCCCCCGTCGGCCCCCGCTGTCACCGGCCGGCCCCACCTTCACCGGCCGGCCCCACCGTCACCCGGCCAGCCGCACCGCACCGCACCGCACTCATCACTCGAACCGCACGGATCAGCCGAACTGCACCGACCGCTTGGCCATCCCCATCCAGAACCCGTCGATGACGGACTTCTGCGAGTCCAGCTCGCCGGACACCTCCGCCGCGCCCATGGTCACGAAGAGCGGGGCGAAGTGCTCGGTGCGCGGGTGGGCGTACCGGCCGGCCGGGGCCTTGTGGAGGAAGTCCAGCAGGCCGTCCCAGTCGCGGGCCTCCAGCGCGCGGCGGCCCCAGTCGTCGAACTCCGAGGACCAGGTCGGCACCCCCGGGCCGGTGTGGCGCAGCGCGGCCAGGTTGTGGGTGAAGAAGCCGGAGCCGACGATCAGGACGCCCTCGTCGCGCAGCGGCGCGAGCTTGCGGCCGATCTCCATCAGCTTCACGGGGTCGAGGGTCGGCATGGAGATCTGCAGGACGGGGATGTCGGCGGCCGGGAACATCTCGACGAGCGGTACGTAGGCCCCGTGGTCGAGTCCGCGGTCGGGGATGTCCTGTACGGGAATGCCCGGGGCGCGCAGCAGCTTGCGCACGCTCTCGGCGAGCTGCGGTGCGCCCGGAGCGCCGTACTTCACCTGGTAGTAGTGCTCGGGGAAGCCCCAGAAGTCGTAGACCAGGGGGACCGGGTCGACGGCGCCGAGCGCGAGGGGGGCCTCCTCCCAGTGTGCGGAGACCATGAGGATGGCCTTGGGGCGGGGCAGGTCCGCGGACCAGGCGGCGAGTTCGCCCGGCCAGACGGCGTCGTCCGCGAGCGGCGGAGCGCCATGACTGAGGTAGAGCGCGGGCATGCGTCCCTGAGGAAGTTCCTGAGGAAGTTCCTGAGGGAGTTCCTCAGGAAGCTCCCGGGGAACTCCCTGAGAAAGGGCGCGCTCCTGAGCTGTGGCGGACATGGCGGCGACTCCTTCCGGGACCTCGGCCCCTGTGCACTCCTGGGTATTCCCCTGCGGTTGCTTGAAATGTAAAACGTCAACATCCATGAGCATATTCCCAAGTGGTTTAAATTTCAAGGAGCAGACGTTTACAGTGGAGCACATGACGACGGCATCCACATCCGGTGAAGAGCCCCGCTGGCTCACCGCCGAGGAGCAGCTCACCTGGCGCTCCTACGTACACGCGACGACCCTGCTGGAGGACCACATGGACCGCCAGCTCCAGCGCGATGCGGGCATGCCGCACATCTACTACGGCCTGCTGGTCAAGCTCGCGGAGTCCGCCCAGCGGAGGCTGCGGATGACCGAACTGGCCATGCACGCCAAGATCACCCGCTCCCGTCTCTCGCACGCCGTCGCCCGGCTGGAGAAGAACGGCTGGGTGCGCCGCGAGGACTGCGCCTCCGACAAGCGCGGCCAGTTCGCGGTGCTCACCGACGACGGCCTGGACGTGCTCAAGCGCGCCGCGCCGGGCCATGTCACCGTCGTCCGCAACGCGGTGTTCGACCGGCTCAGCGCGGAACAGCAGAAGTCCCTCGGCGAGATCATGCAGATCATCGCCGAGGGACTTCAGCCGAACGAAGCGGGTGCCGATCTGCCCTGGCTCCGCTAGGGGTCTGCCCGGAGGGACTCGTCCCTGGAGGCAACCCCTAGGGGGCGAGGGCCACCGTCCTCAGTGGGCCATCACCGGCACCACGTCCTCGGCGTCGCTCGACCCCGCGATCGCGTCCAGGTCCGGCTTGCCGGCGTTGATGAAGGTGAAGGCGATCGCGGCGGCGGCGACCAGGATGCCGACCGCGAACCAGATGGCGCTGGTGTAGCCGTTCACCATGGCCTCCAGCTGCACGAGCTGCTGCTGGGGCTTGGAGGCGGCGCCCGCCATGTGGTCCTTGATGTACGACGTCGTCGCGGACGCGGCGATCGTGTTCAGCAGGGCGGTGCCGATGGCGCCGCCCACCTGCTGCGAGGTGTTGACCATCGCGGAGGCGACACCGGAGTCACGCGGCTCGACGCCCAGCGTGGCCAGGGACATGGCCGGCATGAACGCCGTACCCATGCCGAGGCCGAGCAGGAGCATCGCCGGCAGCAGCAGGGCCGCGTAGGAGGAGCCGATCTCCAGCTGGGTCAGCAGCAGCATGCCCAGCGCGGCGACCAGGAAGCCCGGGCCCATCAGCAGCCGCGCCGGGACGCGGGTCATCAGCCGGGCGCCGATCTGCGTCGAGCCCGTGATCATGCCCACGATCATCGGCAGGAAGGCGAAGCCGGTCTTGACCGGCGTGTAGCCCTTCACGATCTGCAGGTAGTAGGTGAGGAACAGGAACAGACCGAACATCGAGATGATCGCGAGTCCGAGCGAGAGATACACGCCACCGCGGTTGCGGTCGGTGATCACGCGCAGCGGCAGCAGCGGGGCCTTGACCTTCGACTCGACGAGCACGAAGGCGGCGAGCAGCACCACCGACACCACGAACAGGCCGATCGTCATGGAGTCGCCCCAGCCCTCGGACTCGGCGCGGGTGAACCCGTAGACGAGGGAGACCAGACCCAGGGTGGACAGGACGACGCCCGGGATGTCGAGCGGCGAGCGGTTGCGGCCCTCGGCCGGCTCACGGATGACGAAGTACGCACCGGCGGCGGCGACGACCGCGAACGGGATGTTCACGAAGAACGTCCAGCGCCAGTTCAGGTACTCGGTGAGGAAGCCGCCGAGGATCAGGCCGACGGCGCCACCGCCACCGGCGATCGCACCGTAGATGCCGAACGCCTTGGCGCGCTCCTTGGCGTCGGTGAACATCACCGCGAGCAGGGAGAGCGCGGCGGGCGCGAGCAGCGCGCCGAAGGCGCCCTGCAGCGCGCGGGAGCCGAGCAGCATCGCCTCGTTCGTCGCGGCGCCGCCCAGGGCGGAGGCCCCGGCGAAGCCGATCAGACCGGTGACGAAGGTGTTCTTGCGGCCCCAGATGTCGGCGATCCGGCCGCCGAAGAGCAGCAGTCCGCCGAAGGCCAGGGCGTAGGCCGTGATGACCCACTGCCGGTTGCCGTCCGAGATCCCCAGATCCTGCTGGGCGGAGGGCAGCGCGATGTTCACGATGGTCGCGTCGAGCACGACCATCAGCTGGGCGAGCGCGATGAAAGTGAGCGCCTTCCAGCGGTTGGAGTCCGGGGCGCTCGGCTTGCCGAGGGCCTTCTGGGCTGTTTCAGACATGGGGATACCCGCTTCGGGACTTCGTGACGGAAAAAATCAGTGACGGAAAACGTGAGGCGCGACGCGAGGCACGACGCAAAGCGCAACGCGAGGCGCGACAAAGCAGCACACGAGGCCGACCCTCAACACGTGTGGTGTGTGGTGGTGTGCCTAATGCGTGGCGGTGTGCCTAATGGGTGATGGGTGACGTATGTGATGAGTGATGTGTGTGATTGCTGCTGCGCCGCAGCGGACTGATCGCTCAGGGGCCGGTCCCTCAGGACCGGCGCAGGTCCTCCATGGTCACGGGCGTCCCCGGCAGTACGGACGGCGCCGGGGCGCGCAGTCCGTCCAGGAACAGCTGTAGGTGGCGATGGACGTAGCGGTCGGCACTCAGGCAGTCGGTGCCGGCGGGGGGCCGGCAGAGCTGGGCCACCACGATCATCACGTCTCCGAAGCCGACGTCGGTCCGGAGCTGTCCGGCCTCCTTGGCACGGTCCATGACTTCCTCGATGATCCGCTCGGCGCGCTCGCGGGCGGCCTCGAGGTCGCGGTGGTGCTCGTCGAACGTGCTGGAGATCATCGGGCAGAGCGCACTGATCCGCTCGTCGGCGGAGGCGTGCACGAAGCGCTCCAGCGCCCCGAACGCGTCGCCGGCCTCGGCGAGGGCGGCCTGCGCGGCCTGGACCGTACGGTCCAGCACCGAGCAGACGACCTCACGGATCAGCGCGTCCCGGTCGGGGAAGTTGCGGTAGACCGTGGCATTGCCGACACCGGCCCGGCGGGCGATCTCATCGAGCGGCACACCGGGGCCGAACTCGGTGAACATCTCGCGGGCGGCGGCGACGATCCGCTCCCGGTTGCGCAGGGCGTCGGCGCGGGGCCGGGTCGCCTTGCGCGCGGTGGGGACAGCGGTCTGCACGGCTACTCCTGTCTGAGTCTTCTCTGCGGTCTTCTCTGCAGTCTTCTTGGCGATCTTCTCTGCGGTCTTCCCTCCCGGGCGATCCGGGGATCGTCTCCCCGTTTCGCTCGGACACCTGACTAAACGGGGAGGGCGTCCCCGGTTATTTCCCGATCCCGGAAGTTTCTTGATGTGACCTGGGTCACGGCCACGATCACCCGTGCCGCCCGGTCCGACATCGACCGGTAGCGGCCGGTAGCGACCCGTACTGGCCGGTACCGGCCGGTAATCCACGATCGGTCTCCTCCAACGCGCGCCCGCGTGCACCCCGACAGAGGGTGATCGAAAGGGTGCAGCCGGTGACCGGTGGCTGCCTGGAGCGAAAGGCACCGCATGCAGCCGCAGCCCGTGCGCACCGCCCCGGCCCGCGCAGGCGAGCCGCTCAGCCGTCGCATACGCCCGCGCCGCATCGCCGCCCTCGCCTCCGTCACCGCGCTGACCCTCGCGGTCAGCACCTCGGCCGGCACGACCCGGCTCGCACCGGCCCCCGGCTCCACGACGGCCGGCGCCGGCCCCCTCACCCTGGCCCGCTCCTCCGCCCTGGCGCCCTGCATGATCAGCGGAGGGACGTCCGTCCAGATGTCCGAGGGCCTGCCCACACCCGGCGGCTACTCCCGCTCCACGGGCGCCGTCCGCGCCCTCACCCTGATGATCGACTTCTCGGACGCGGTCGGCCGGGGCAGCGCGCTGAGCCGCTACCGCGAGTTCTTCCCGCAGACCGAGGAATGGTTCCGCACGGCGTCCTACGGCCGCCTCGACTACCGCGGCGAGACCCCGATCCGACGCTGGCTGCGCATGCCGAAGCCGTTCCGCGAGTACGGCATAGAGCGCGGCGCGCCCTTCGACCCCGGCTACCGGGAACTCGTCCAGGACATCGTCGCCGCCGCCGACCCGACGGTGGACTTCCGCGCGTACGACCTGCTGAACGTGCTGGTCACCCCGAACGCGGGCCCCTCCGCGCTGGACACGGTCCTGTCCGTGACGTTCGCCGGCAACACGGAGGCGCCGGTCGCCGACGGGGTGACGGTGTCGAACGCGTCCTTCGTCTACTCCCGCCAGGACGACGGCTCCGGCTCCTACGACCGCACCGGCTACCGGGTCCTCCCGCACGAGAACGGCCATGTCTTCGGCCTGCCCGACCTCTACACCCAGGAGGGCGGGGGCGCCGTCGGCCACTGGGACATCATGAGCGAGGACTGGGGCGCCAACAACGACCTGCTCGGCTGGCACAAATGGAAGCTGGGCTGGCTGGACGCCTCCCAGATCTCCTGCGCCGCGACCCCGGGCACGACGGAGTACCCCCTGACCCCCCTCTCCCGCCCGGGCGGCCCGAAACTGGTCTTCGTCCCGATCAGCAACCGCACCGGATACGCCGTCGAACTGCGCGCCCGCGGCGGCAACGACGAGACGGTGTGCCGCCCGGGCGTCCTCATCTACAAGGTCGACGCCGACGTCGACACCGGCATGGGACCGGTGACCGTCTACGACTCCCGCTCCGACAGCGGCGGCTGCACCCGCAGCCCCAACGTCCACGCGGAACTCTCCGACGCCCCCTTCGCCCCGGGCGAGACCTTCAAGGACCCGAAGCGGGACATCCGCATCGCGGTGACGGCCGCGGACCTGAAGGGGGACTACCGGGTACGGGTGACGCGGAAGTAGGCGACGCGGAGGTAGCTGACGCGTTGGGCGACGCAGAAGTGGGTGGGGTGCGCCGTCCGCCTACTACGGTGTCCCGGAGATCCTCCACGGGAGCACACACCACACATGCCGCACCATAGGCCCGCCGACGCACCAGCCACCACGGCCACCACGTCTGCCACGACCGCACCCGCCGCCGCACCCCCCGCCGAGGCGGTGGCCCCGCTGATGCGCGGCGTGACCGTCCTGCGCCGGCTCACCGAGGCGAACGGCGTGCTGAGCCTGAGCGGACTCGAACGCGCCACGGGCCTGGCCCGCTCGACCGTGGACCGGATCGTCGCCACCCTCGCCCGCATGGGATACGTCCACCTCGACGGCCGGGACGCGATCCTGACCCCCCGCGTCATGGAGCTGGGCAACGCCTACCTGGCCGCCCTGCGCCTGCCCGACCTGCTCTCCGCCCACGCGGACCGCCTGGCCGACGAACTCGACGAATCCGTCTCCCTCGCGGTGGCCGACGGCGACGGCATCCGCTTCATCCACCAGGCGACCCGCCGCCGGGCGATGTCCCTGAGCTTCCGCATCGGCGACCTGCTCCCGGCCGAACGCACCGCGCCGGGCCCGCTGTTCGCGACGGAGTGGACGGAAGAGCAGTGGCAGACCTGGCGCAACCGCCGCGCCAGGGACCCCCGAAACACGACGTACCCAACAATCCCACCACCCCCAAACCCGCCACACGCATCGGACGAGAACTTCATACGAAGCACCGAGCGCGCGGCGAACGAGAACTGCGCCCTGGACGACCAACTGATCGAACCGGGCCTGGTGGCGGTCTCCGTCCCCGTACGGGATCCGCGAACCGCCCGGATCGTCTGCGTGGCGAACGTCGTCAGCCACACCAGCCGCCACACGGCGGCACACCTGCGCACGACGCTGCTCCCCCGCCTACGAACGGCCGTGGCGGCGATGGAGGAGACCCTGCGCCAGGCACCGCCCCCGCACCCCGGCCCGCCGCCTGCGGGCCTGGCGACCTGGACGGGCGCGTCGAAGCAGGAACTGGGCCGCGAGTTCATCGAGTCGCTGGCCCGAGGCCTGACCGTCCTGACGGCCTTCGGCCAAGGCAGGGCGGAACTGACCCTGACGGACGCGGCAAAGGCAACGGGCCTGTCGCGGGCAACCACCCGCCGAGCCCTGATCACCTACGAACACCTGGGCCTGGTGACACCCGCCCCTCACCGCACCTTCGCCCTCACCCCCCAGGTCCTCTCCCTCGGCTTCCCACCCCTCTCCCGCACGACCCTCCCCCGCATCGCCACCCCGCACATGAAAACCCTGACCGCCGAAATCGGGGAGACGACGTCCCTGGCGACCCTCACCGACTCGGGCGACGAGATCCAGTACACGGCCCAGGCCACGGCGAGCCACGTGATGAGCGTGACCATGACACTGGGCACACGACACCCGGCGGCTTCGACATCAATGGGCAGGACGTTGCTTTCACGATCGCCCTACACCCTGATGGACGAGGAGTTGGAGCAAGGGGTACGCACCATCGCGGTCCCGATCCACGACCGCGCCGGCCGCGTGATCGCCGCCCTGAACGCGGCGACCCACGCAGCCCGCCGCACGCCCGAACAGTGCGTCGACGAAATCCTCCCCGCCCTGAGAACAACGGCCTCGCACATCGAGACAGACCTCCACACAGCGGCCCGCTTCACCCACGTCCCCCTGACCTGACCCCCGCACCCCCACACCCCAGATCCGGTACGCTGACGCCTGTGACCCAATGGGCCACGACCCCGCCTTCGTAGCTCAGGGGATAGAGCACCGCTCTCCTAAAGCGGGTGTCGCAGGTTCGAATCCTGCCGGGGGCACAACGCGTTACGCCTCTGACTGGGGCTTCTCCCCCAGGGAGGCGCTCTATTCGGCCTCGGACTCTCCGTCCGAGGCCGTTTTGCGTGAGCGGGCGGAGAGTTGATCTCCCGAATATCGCCCAAAGGATCTGCATTGTCCGGCACGGGCTCCGAGCCGGTCCAGCATGGCATACTTGAAGTATGGCAACCCGGAAGATCACCATCACCGTGCCGGAAGAGCTAGTGGAATCGATCAAGGAGCGTGTCGACGCACGCGGGGTGTCCGGCTACATCGCGGCCGCTGCCGCTCATCAGGACGCCATGGACCGACTGCGCGAGCTGGCCGGGCGACTCGAGGAAGAGTACGGCGCCGTGACGGACGACGAGCAGCAGGCAGCGCTGGACCGCATGGCCGCCATTGACGGCTGGCATGACGAGCAGCGTTCACATTCGGACGAGGCCGCGTGAGCCGCACCACCCAGGCGAAGCTGCACCGCCCGCGACAGCGCGTCTTCGTGTTCGACTCCGAGGCTCTCTCCAAGGCAGTTCAGGGCGATCGGGAGGTGACTGCGCTGATCAAGACAACTCCGCGGCTCGACATCCCGATCGTCACCTCAGCGCTCACAACCTTGGAGGCATGGGACCCTCGCGAAACGTCGAGGCAGGCGCTGTGGAACTGGACGTTGTCCCGGATCCGCGTCGTGCACACGGACGACCAGGTGATCGCCCTGGCACGCGACATGCTGAAGACAGCGGGCCTGCATGGGCACGAGTACGCCATCGACGCGGTTCTGGCGGCTGTGGCCGGGCGGGAAGCCGCGCAGGGAGCTCAGGCAACCGTCTTCACCTCCGACACCGACGACATGAATCAACTCCTCGCGGGACACTCCGTGCGAGTCGAGAAGGTCTGACGAAACACCGCCCGCGCCTGACTCCGGCCACTCGTCGGCTCCCCGACCGCCCGTCGGCCGTACACCGACGGGCGCGCTCCGTTACGGGTGGTCATGCCGGCTGCCGAGTTCCGCTACCGGGTGGCCGCTTCGAGGAGACGGTGTACCTCCTCGACCGTGTACGGCACGCCCTTCTCCTCTTGCAGTCGGAGGCTTGGCGACAGTCGCCCGGGTTCTCGGTGAGGTGACGGCGACGCTCGACCTCGTCGAAGGTGGCGCGGAAGGTGTGGTGGGCTTGGTGCGCGGTCCCAACCGAGCTGCCGTTGTCCTGGATCATTGGCGGCGCCTCTTCCTTCGGACCATCCGGCCTCTGGCCCAGTGGCTCTGGGTGAGCGCCTACCACCCAGAGCCCGGCCGCGGTCTCGCTGCCCGAGGTGGGCACAGCCGATCGTTGTCAGTGCCAGGTGGCATGATCCGCGACATGGATCTCCGCCTCGTCTTCGCCGACCTCGACCAGATGGACTGGTCACGGCTTCGCCATGCCTACGGCTCCGCGGAGGTCATCCCGGCGCTGCTGCGGGATCTCACGTCCCCGGTGGAGGAGACTGCCGCGGAGGCGGAGCAGGAGTTGTGGAGCAGCATCGTCCACCAGGGCACGGTCTACACGGCGACAGCGGCCGCGGTGCCGTTCCTGGCGCGACTCGTTGCCGAAGGCGTGCGCCAAAGCGCCTTGGTGGGCATGCTCGGTGTGATCGCCGAGAGCGTCGACGAGCACGATCTGCCAGCGCCCGGCGCGGCCCGCGGCGCCGTTGCGGCACAGCTGGGGCTGCTCCTGCCGCTGCTCGCGGACAACGATCGCGAGGTGCGGCGGACCACGGCGTGGACGGTGGCCCAGTGCCGGTCGGCGGCCGGCCCCGACGCGCGTGCGGCGCTGCGGGCCCGCTGGGCGACTGAGAGCGATCCGGCGGTGCGCGCGGACGTGCTGTCGGCCTGTGCGCTTCTGGATCCCGATGCGGCCGACGAGCTGTGCTCCGTACTGCTCGCCGGAAACGAGCCGGCGCCGGTTCAGGTTGCGGCGCTACTGGTCACTGCCGACTGCGGCCTGCCGTGGAACACTGAGGCGACCGCGCGCGTCACGGCATTGATCCCATTGGAGCGGCACGGTTTCGGCGCCCTGTGGGAGCGGGAGCCGCTGCAGGCGCTCGCCGAAGCTCTGCACACCCGCGGCGAGACCGACACCGCCATCGACGTGGTCGGCTCCGCGCTCGGGCGGGCCGTGGCACTGCGGCTTCAGAAGAGCGAGCACGCGCAGGCCGCCACCGCCGAGGCGCGATGGGCCGCCGAGTGCCTCGCCCGCCGCTCACGGACCGCCCCGGCACGGCTGCTGCCCGCATTGCTCCCGCTGCTCGACGATCCGGCCACCGCGGCCGACGTGATCCCGCTGCTGCGAACCTGGTGTCAGCCGGCCCCGGAGGCGGTCCCGGCCTTGCTTGCCCTCGCGCAGGGTAATGACGCATCGGCCGACGAGGCCCTCGCCGCGCTGGTGTGCCTGGGAGCATCAGAGGCGACCGGGCTGCTCGCCCGCCACCTGCCCGAGCGGCCCCGGGCGCTGAAGGCCGCGTACCGCCTCGCGACCGGTGAGACCCGGACGCCGAGCCAGACCCACACGCCCGGCGAGGACCGAACGCCCCTGCCCTACGATCCTGAACTGCTCGACGCGATACGCGTCCGGCTCGCCGCCGAACCGCCGCGCGAGCGCAGATCGGTCTTGGACGGCGGGCCGGCCTCGGTCAACGAGCCGGTTTACCTGAGCGGGCTGCTGGCCGCCTGGGGCAGGTCGGCCAGAGCCGCCCTGCCGGAGCTGCTCACCGCGCTGCCGCGTCATCCGCTCCCGGTCAGCCGCGCCCTGGCCACGGTGACCGATCCCCAGGCCGACGCCCACGTGATCGAGGCGCTGCGAGCCCAAGCCCGACAGGGACCACCGGCCACGCGTCAGGCGGCGGCAAGCGCACTCCACTCCCTGACCGGTGACGCCGGCCCCCTGATCTCCGTACTCTCCGAGCTGCTGGCCAAGCGAGGCAACAGCCTGGACCACACCGTCACTGCGGCCGCCTCGCTCAGGGAGGCAGCTCGTCCCTTGCTGCCGCTGCTGCACACGCTTCTGGCGGAACCGCCGCAGGTGCGCGAGACCGTGCCGGCGATCAGGGCAGCGCTCGGGGCCGCAGCGCTGATCTGGGAACTGACCGGGGACGAGCAGGCGGTGCTCCCGATGATCCGGGAGGGCCTCGCCTGGGCCTCCCAGGCATGGGGCCAGGAGACGGTGAAACGCGCCGCGGAAGTCGCTCGCCTGCTCGGTACCTCAGCCGAACCGCTCGTCCCCGACCTCCTGCCGCTGCTGGACGACCCGGAACTCTCCCCTGCCCTCGTACTCGTCCTGACCAGCGTTTGTCCCGAGGCCGACACACTCGCCGGGCATCCCCGGACCACCCTGGCCGACCGCGTCCTGGCAGCAGCCCGACCGGGCTCGTATGCGCGCTCCGCCTCAGCCGTGCTGCAAGCCTGCGTCGCGCTCGGCCCGACAGCCTTCACCGACGCTCAGCTCGACCTGATCCGCACCCTTGCAAACGGCGACCGGCGCATCGTGGGCGCCGGCCTCCAAGACCAAATCATCCTCGACGACGAACACTTCCGCACCGAGGCCCGGACGGCCCTACGGACACTGACTGTCAACCCCTCGACTTCGTAGAGACCTTGGCCATGCAACCTGCCCCTGGTGGTGGGGTGGTCGCGTGTCCCTCGGATGGTGATCTCGAACATGCCGGGCGGCTGCCCGCCGACGGCGCTGTGGCACCTGCTGCATTCCGATCCGCGGTCAGAGTGGAAGATCACGCCCCGTCCACCTCGCCGCCCCGGCTGGCGATCGCCATCTGCAGTGCAGGGCTGACCAGGGCGGTGTCATACCGGGCGCCCATGGCGTAACCGAGTGCCCGGCGGGCAAAACCCGTCGTGGCCGGAAGTGAGGCAGAATCTGCCCTCGCCGGTGTCGATCTCGGTCGTGTCGCCCCACCACGGCACGTCCGGTGCGACGGCGTCGAAACCACGTCGCACCAGGTCAGGAGAGGCATTCCGTTTGCCCTGCCGCGCCAGCAACCTGCGCCGGCAGGGCGATTCGCGGCCATCAGGACGGCACGGGCCGCTGCGCCTCAAGTCAACCAGCCGGCAATGGCGTGGACGAGTGCGTCACCCCCTTGCTCAACCACCGTTCCCGCCACCAGAGCGGGCAGGGCCTGGACGACTCCCCGGAGCGCCCCGGCCCGGGCCTGGGGATCGGGAGCCGACAGGGACGCATCGACAGTGTCGGTCATCGCCCGCAGCGCTGCCGCGTGGTTCAGGGTTCCTTCGTTACGGTCGATGTCGGCCCGGAAGGACGTGAGGAGCCCGCGTACGGTCTCGATGTCGACGGCGCCCTGGACGGACGCGTGCTGGTACACGTGGGAGATGTTCTGACCCTCGACGTTCTGAATGGGGGCATTGTTGTTGCCGCCCACATGAACGCCCGAGCCGTGTCCCGGCAGTTCCTCCCCACGACGGCCACGTCCCACGATCATCGTTTGCCTCCTGGAGTTCCGTTGCTCTGGCCCACGCCGTGGATGTCGCTGCCCGCGATGTTCTGGATGGGAGCGTTGTTGTCGCCGTACACCTGGATGTTGGTGATGACCGCGGCCACCTGACGCTCGTACGGCGCCGTGTCGACGCCCAGTTCGTCGAGGTACTCGGACACGATGCGAAAGATGCAGGTCTGCATCAGCACGACGTGCCGTTTGGCGTCGTCGCTCTGGTGCATGTCGGTGACCTCCTCGGTGGAGTACCGGTCGCGCAGGCTGACCGGGTCCTTCTCCTCCGCCCGACCGTCCTCGCCCGGCTCTCCGAGGGCGAGCCGGGACACGGTCCTCCAGAGCGCGAGCGGCCCCGACAGAGCATCCAGCAGTGCCTGTACAGCGATCCAACCGAGCAGACGGACTCCGCGCTTGGCGACAGGAGCGGCGGTCACGTGCAATTCGTCGTACAGGGGCGTCATCACGTGCGGTCGTACTGTCAGGCGCACTTCTCCCGCTTCCAGCGCGGCATGCACGAAGACGCTCACCACGACCTGCCCGTCCCAACTGACGCACTGAGCACGCAGGTACAACCGATCAGGAATGCCCGACGGTGATCGACGGCCCCGGCCGCGCAGATCCGGCAGCGCCAACTTCGACGCGCGGGTGCGCCGCAGCCATAGAGTGGCCGGAAGTCCCTGCACCTTCGTTGCGGTCAGGCCGGGCAGCGGCTCGGTGATCTCACGCGCTCCACGTCCGAGGTCTCTCAAGGCGGTGCCCATCGCAGACGTCGAGCGCGCGCCGAGGTCTACCGCATCCGCCTCCCGAGCGGCCCCACCATGCCCGACCCGATGCAGGCTGACCCCGTGCCGTCAGATCGGTGCCCACGCGGAACGGATCCAGCACACATGGGGACGAGAAGCCCCGTGAACACGTGAGAACTACGGACGGGTATTTCCCCGGGCCAGGCGCACCACACCCGACGTCTCCGCAGGTCACAGCCCTGCCTGGGGAAAACTCCTAAAGCGGGTGTCGCAGGTTCGAATCCTGCCGGGGGCACAACGTGTTGCGCCGCTGACCTGGGGCTTCTCCCCCAGGGGCCGCGCTCTATTCGGCCTTCGCCCCCTCCTCCGGGGCCGTTTGCGTGCGCGGGCGGGGAGTTGATCTCCCCAATGGCGCCCAACGGATCAGCGCCATCCGGCACGGACTCCGGGCCGGGCAGGCACCTCGTCACCGTCGTGCTTCGGCTCCGACTGGGCCGCGGCGTTCGCAGAGGCGGCGTCGGCGTGCGGTACAAGCCGGGCGGCGGCCTCTGCGATCGCCCGATCCGCTTCGGGCAGCAGACGCGTACCGCACGGGACAAGGTCCCCGCCACGCCGCGCCGTATCCTCGCCGGCGGTACCGCGGCGGCTGCCGCACTGGGTCAGTGGTGCCGCTGGCCTGTTCCGGTCCCCTGGTGACGAGGCCACCGTGCCTGTTCCTCACTCTTGCCGTGGGCGCGCTGGTCGGATGGCGGCCGACTGGGAGAGTGCATGAGCCGGATGAGCGTGCCGGGCGGACGGCAGACAGTACGCTCGATCCAGCGGGATCGGGCCCGCGGCACAGTGTCCGGGAGGTGCTTCATGACGGCCGAGATGATGGCCCCGGCGTGGATGCATGAGCAGATCACGGCGGAGGAGTACGAGTCGTGGTCCGAGGAGCAGTGCGCCGGTATCGAGATCGTGGACGGGATGGTCGTCGTGAGTCCGAGTGCGTCCAAGCGGCACAACCGTCTGGCCCGGATTCTGGCGAACGCCCTGGATGCCGCCGCGGGCCCGGAGTGGAACGCCGACACCGACTTCGACGTCCGGCTCCAGGACGTCCCGCTCACCAATCGCCGCCCCGACGTCGTCGTGTACCGGGCAGACACCATCGACATCACCCCCACCCGCCCCGAGCATGTGCTGCTGGTCGCGGAGGTGGTGTCCCCAGGTTCGGAGACCACCGACCGGATCGTGAAGGTCGACCAGTACGCCAAGGCCGGCATCGGCTTCTACTGGCGGATCGAGCAGGCCGCGACAGGCGTTCCCCTCGTGTACACCTACGTTCTGGACCCCGCGACGAAGACCTACCGGGACGGAGACGTGTTCCCCGGCGTCCTCAAGGCAGTGGCCCCGTTCCCGGTCGAGATCGATCTCGGGCAGGTCTGACCAGGGGAATGGAAACACCCATGGCCCCTGACAGCGGGGATGAGGAGCACGCCGTCATCGCACACTTTCGGCTTGCCGAGGACGGCTTCGGCCATACCGACCAGCGCGAGCGGATCTACAAGGCTCAGCAGGTGATGGAGGCAGCGACCGAGGAAACCGGCGTGGGGGAGGTCGACGGTAACGAGTTCGGAGGGGGCGAAGCCGTCGTGTACGCCTATGGACCCGATGCCGATGCTCTCTTCAAAGTCCTGGAGCCGACTCTGCGCAGTCTGCCGTTCCGGCCGGCGCACGTCCTTCTCAGGCGGGACGACGTGGAAACACGTGTGGATCTGTAGGCCTACCGAGCAACTCCGGGCGTCAGCGAACGCATCACCAGCGCACCGGGACGAGGTCCTGGAGGCGATGGAGGAAGCGGCCGAGGAGAGCAAGCCGGTTCCCACGCGTCTTCTTGAAGCCTGGGAGCGAAAAGTGCCGCAGGCGCGGGCCCTGCTGGGTGAAGGGGAGATCACGGAGTACGGCGGTTGAGCACCAGGCCCGGCGGAGCCGGGCTGGGTGGCAGGGGGCTTTGTTGTTCAGGCCAGGCCGAATTTTTCGGTGTGGGTTTGGCGGGGCGGGAGCCCGAGGGCTCGTAGGGCGGTCAGTACCGTGCTGGTCATGGCGGGTGGGCCGCAGACGTAGACGTCGCGTTCGGTGAGGTCGGGGACCAGTCGGTGCAGGTTGTCCGGGCTGAAGGGCGGGGTGTCGTTGTCGGTGGTTCTGCCGGTGAGGAGGTGCAGTCGTCCGCCTCGTAGAGCCACCAGGTCGCGTACCTCGGTCAGCAGTACGGCGTCGGCCTCGCTGCGTGCCCGGTAGAGGACGACGACGTCGCCGGTCGTCTCCTCCTCCAGCACGGCCCGCACGGGCGTGATTCCCACCCCGCCGGCGATCAGCAGGGCGCCGGGCTTCGTGCGGTGCAGTGAGGTGAACGCGCCGTACGGGCCCTCGACGAAGGCGCGGCTGCCGACCGGGATGTCGCGCAGGCCGGCGCTGGTGGTGCCGACCGCCTTCGCGGTGAGGCGCAGTCCGCGTCCGTCGGGCGCCGCCGACAGGGAGAAGGGGTTGGCCAGCCACCAGTGGTGGTGACCGGGGAACCGCCAGATGCAGAACTGGCCCGCGCGGGCGGGCAGTTTGTCGAGGTGTCGGCCGGTGACGTGCACGGAGACCACGTCGTCCGACT
This sequence comes from Streptomyces sp. NPDC001858, assembly GCF_053594615.1. Classification (NCBI taxonomy): domain Bacteria; kingdom Bacillati; phylum Actinomycetota; class Actinomycetes; order Kitasatosporales; family Streptomycetaceae; genus Streptomyces; species Streptomyces sp. NPDC001858. The sequence continues at coordinate 262,260 of NZ_JBSFEV010000004.1, read as the reverse complement.
CCGGTACCACGGCCGCGACGCGGAACCGGTGGTAGGCGTTGCGCCACAGCGGCAGCGCGACGCGCCCGGTCAGCAGGGCGCCGAACGCGAACAGCCAGAGGATCCACCAGTAGGCCTCGGCGAACGCGGAGGACGTGAACGTCGTCGTCTCCTGCAGCTGGTGGACGAACGACAGGCCCAGGGCCACGTACAGCAGCAGGTGCAGACCGTGCCAGACCTCGTACGGCAGCCGTCGCCGCAGAGGCCGGGTGGAGATCGCCGCGATCACGACGATGACGGCCGCGGCGAGCATGCCCAGCAGGGAGGCCGGCACCCCGCTCAGGGCGACGAACGTATCGCCCATGGACACGTCTTCGAGGGTCGCGTAGCCGAGCACGACCAGCGTGGCGTGGGTGAGGACGGTCCACAGCAGCAGGAAGCCGACCCAGCGGTGCCACACCGTGAGCCGGTCCATGCCGATGCGGCGGTCCAGCCAGGGCAGCCGGGCCACCAGCAGCAGTTGGAAGAACATCACCAGGGCCGCGTGGAGTCCGAAGAACTTGGCGACCGTGAGCACCCCGTTCTTGCCCGAACCGGCGCTGAGGAACAGCGCCTCCACGATCACCGCGTTGACGATGACGAAAGCCCCCATCGCCCACCGCGCCGCGTCCACCGGAAGCACGGTGCCTCTGCGCACCGCGTTACTCGCCGCCGCCATGTCTCCTCACATTCCCCCGTGCCGCCGACCCCATGAAGAGCGAGCGGTTCATCCGGATATACGTCTCGATCGGATATGCATTCGGATATGCATATGGAGCCCATACGGAGCCTGTGCCCGACCCGTTCACGCCCAGAACCGTCGAATCCGGTCGCCACCCTCACACACCGTGCGGGCCCGGGGTGATCAGGCCTGTTTCGTAGGCCACCACCACTGCCTGGGCTCGGTCCCGTAGGCGGAGTTTGGCGAGGATTCTGGCCACGTGGGTTTTTATCGTGGCCTCGCTCAGGGTGAAGCGGGTCGCCAGTTCGGCGTTGCTCAGGCCGGTGGCCAGGGAGCGGAGGACTTCCAGTTCGCGGGGGGTGAGGACCGTCAGGTCGCGGTGCAGTGCCGTGGCGGTCGGCGTCTGGTGGGAGACGAAGCGTTCGATCAGACGGCGGGTGATGGCCGGGGCCAGCAGCGCGTCGCCGGTGCGGGCCGTGCGGACGGCGGCCACGAGGTGTTCCGGGGTGACGTCCTTGAGGAGGAAACCGCTCGCGCCCGCGGTGAGCGCGGCGTAGACGTAGCCGTCCAGGTCGAACGTGGTCAGCATGATCACTCGGGGTGGGGCCGGCGGCGCGGCGGCGGAGAGAATGCGTCGCGTCGCCTCCAGGCCGTCGGTCCCGGGCATGCGGATGTCCATGAGGACCAGGTCGGGAGCGGTGCGGGCGACCGCCTCCACCGCCTCTTCGCCGTCTCGCGCCTCGGCGACGACCTCGATTCCGTCCGCCGCCAGGATCATGCCGAAGCCGGTGCGGACGAGTGCCTGGTCGTCGGCGATGACCACACGGGGTCCGTCGGTCATGCCGGCTCCTCGACGCCGACCGGTATGACGGCGCTGACCTGGAAGCCGCCGTCGGCCCGTGCCGTCGTGCGCAGGGTGCCGCCGTAGACGGCGAGGCGTTCGCGCAGGCCGGTCAGGCCGCGGCCGCCGCCGGGGACGGGGGCGGGGGCGACCCGGGCCGCGGGAGTGCCGCCGGTGTCGGACACCTCGATGCGGACGGCGTCGGGGAGGTGGTCGACGGCGATCCGGACCCGCGCGCCGGCCGCGTGTCTGACCGTGTTGGTCAGGGCCTCCTGCACCACGCGGTAGGCCGCCAGGTCGGCGCCCGCCGACAGCGGCGCCGGGGCGCCGGTGACGGTCAGTTCGACGGGGACGCCGGTCTCGCGGACGCGGTCGACGAGGGCCGTCAGCCGGCCCAGGCCCGGTTGCGGCGCCAGAGGCGGCTCATCGGCGAGAGCCGACTGACCCGCCAGAGCCTGTTCGTGCGTCAGGGCAGGCTCGTGCGTCAGGGTCGGCGGCTCGTCCTCGGGTGTCATGGTCAACAGGCCCATCGCATGGCGCAGTTCGGCCATCGCGGTGCGTCCGCCGGCCTCGACGGCCAGCAGGGCGTCGCGGGCCCGGTCGGGGCTTGCGTCCATCACCTTGCGGGCCGCTCCCGCCTGGATCACCATCACGCTCACATTGTGGGTGACGACGTCGTGCAACTCACGGGCGATCCGCGCGCGTTCGCGGTGGACCGCGAGCCGGGTCGCGGCCCGGTGCTCCTCCTGGAGCACCCGGACGCGCTGTTTCCATGTGTGGACGGCGTTGGCCGCGAGCCCCACCCCGAGCAGGGCGAGGAACGGCGCGAGGCCGGGGCTGAGGGACGGGAAGTTCTCGTCGTGGAGCAGCGCCAGGGCGGCCGCTCCCGCCGGGAGGCTGACCAGCGCTCTGGCCCGGTACGGGCTGTACACCGCCGCGCTGTAGGCGGCGATCACGCACGACAGGAACGTGTACACGGTCGCGTCGCCGCCGCCCAGGCGCTGGTTGAACAGCAGGCTCGCGCAGATCACCGCCCAGAACGCCGACAGCGGATACCTCCGGCGGGCCATCAGGGGCAACGCGGTGAGGGCCGCGAGCGTCAACTGCCAGGGCTGGACCGCCGCGAGGTGCCGCACCACGTCCGCCCGGACGAAGGGCGCGGTCGCCTCGGCGCCCGGCACCGGCGGCGGCAGCGGCAGCGGCAGCGGCAGCGGCACCACCGTCGGCGGCAGCGGGACGTCGCCGCTGCGGCGGTGGGCCGCGGCCACCGTGCAGGCGGCCAGGACGACGGCGACGATCACGTCGGCCGTCCACATCCAGCGCGACGGGCGCGGCAGCGGGCTGCGCTGCCGCAGCGACGCGACGGCGCCGCGCCATCGCCCGACGAACTCCGCTCCGAGGGTTGCGCCCATGGGCTCAGTCTCGCAACTCCCGCACCCCGTCACATCCGACCTCGTGCGGACGGGCCCGACGGGGCGTCTACATCGTCCGCGTACATCGCAGGGATGACGCGCCCGGCCGGTCATCCCGGGACGGTAGCCGTTCTCGCCGTCACGGGCGACGCCCCCGGCACGGCCGCGCCCCTAGCTTCGGGGCGAACGAACCGTCCACCCCACCAGCCGCTCTTGGAGGCACCGTGGCCGCGACCGCGACCCCGCCCGTCATCGACATCCGCGAGGTGAGCCGGCGTTACGGGGAAGGGCCGCCCGCTCTCGCCGACGTGACGCTCGACGTGCGGGCCGGAGAGGCGGTCGCCGTGCTCGGGCCGTCGGGGAGCGGGAAGTCGACGCTGCTCAACCTGATCGCCGGACTCGACCGGCCGAGCACGGGCAGCGTCACCGTCGACGGGCTGCGCGTGGACGGGCTGAGCGAGGCCGCGTCGGCGCAGTACCGGCGGTCGAAGGTCGGCATGGTCTTCCAGTTCTTCCATCTGCTGGACGACCTGACCGTCACCGACAATGTGCTGCTGCCCGCCCAGTTGGCCGGAACGCCCCGGGCCGAGGCGCGCGGTCGGGCCGCCGGTCTGCTGGAGCGGCTCGGCATCGACCGGCACGCCGCCGCCTACCCGGGCCGGCTGTCCGGCGGGGAGCGGCAGCGGGTCGCGGTCGCCCGGGCCCTGATGAACCGTCCGGCGCTGCTGCTGGCCGACGAGCCGACCGGCGCGCTGGACTCCGCCGCCGGCGAGGACGTCCGGGAGCTGCTGACCGAGCTCAACGCCGAAGGGCAGACGATCGTCCTGGTCACCCATGATCTCGGGCTGGCCGAGTCCTGCGCGACGCGGACCGTCGAGCTGGTCGACGGCCGGATCGTCCGGGACAGCAGGCATGTGGCGGCGGTGACCCGATGAGCGCTCTGGGGCGGGTGGTGCGCGCCGGGGTCGGGCGGCGGCGCGTGCAGACCACCGTCATGATTCTCACCACGCTGGTGGCCGTCACCGCGTCGGTCCTCGCCGCCGGGCTGCTCCTCGCCTCCCGGGCGCCCTTCGACCACGCGTTCGCCCGGCAGCACGGCGCCCACCTGACCGCGCACTTCGACGGGACGAAGGTCACGGCCGCGCAGCTCGCGGCGACGACGGCGACGACGGCGACCGGCCGGGCGTCGGAGGTGAGCGCGGTCGCCGGACCCTTCCGGACCCTCTCCGTGCGCCCCCGCACGGCCTCCGGCTCGGACATCGTCCCGGCCGGGGTCGATCTGCCGCCGATGACGGTCGTCGGCCGCGCCGACGCGACCGGCGTGACCGGCGCGACCGGCGGCGGTGTCGACGACGTCGATCTCGTCGAGGGCGTGTGGGCGACCGGCCCCGGGCAGATCGTCGTCGCCGTCGGCGAGGTGCCCGCGCCGCTGGGCGTGCGGCTGACGATCCCCGGCGCGCCGGGCGGCGACACGCTGACCGTGGTCGGCGTCGCCCGGTCGGTGACCGGCACCGCGGACGCCTGGGTGACTCCCGCGCAGGCCGAGGCGCTGGCCCCGGCGGGCTCCGCGCCCGCGTACGAGATGCTCTACCGCTTCCGGCAGGCGGGCACGGACGCCCAGGTGGCCGCCGGTCGCGCCGCGGTCGCCGCGGGTGTGCCGAAGGGCGCGCTGACCGGATCGCAGTCCTATCTGGTGGTCAAAGAGGAGGCGACGGCCAACGCGATGGCGTTCGTGCCGTTCCTGGCCGCGTTCGGGGTCCTCGGACTGCTGCTGTCGGTGCTGGTCATCGGCATCGTCGTCAGCGGGGCGGTGGGCGCCGCGACCCGGCGCATCGGCATTCTCAAGGCGCTCGGCTTCACGCCGGCGCAAGTCGTGCGGGCCTACGTCGCGCAGGCGCTGGCGCCGGCGTCGGTGGGCTGCGTCCTGGGGGTGGGGCTGGGCAACCTGGCGGCCGTGCCCGTGCTCGACGAGGTCGGCGACGCCTTCGCGGGGCCGACGGCGTCGATTCCCGTATGGCTCGACGTGGCCGTGCCCGCCGCCGCCCTCGCCCTGGTCGCCGTCGCCGCGCTGGCGCCCGCGCTGCGCGCCGGGCGGCTGCGCACGGTGGCGGCGATCGCCGTCGGGCGTACGTCCGACGCGGGTCAGGGGCGGCTCGCACGGCTGGTGCGGCTGGTGCGGCGGCTGACGGGACGGCTGCCGTTGCCGCGCGCGGTGAGTCTCGGGCTGGCCAACCCCTTCGCCCGTCCGGCGCGTTCGGCGACGACGGCCGCCGCGGTCGTCTTCGGGGCCGCCGCCGTCACCTTCGGGGTCGGGCTCGCGCTCACGCTCGGGGCCGTGCAGTCGGGCCGCATGCTCAACTCGGCCGGGTCGGTCGTGGTGGGGACCGGCGGGATGCACGCGCCGCCCGGCGCACAGGCGGTCCGCGCGGACGGCGGGCCCGAGGCGCGAAAGGCCGACCCGGCCGCGGTCGCCGCCGCACTCCGTGCGCAGCCGGGGACGAGCCGCTTCTACGGCACGGCCCAGGCGGAGGTGAGCGCGTCCGGGATCACCGGCGCCACCGCCGTGGTGGCGTACGAGGGCGACGCCTCGTGGGCCGGCCCCCCGATGGTCTCCGGCGAGTGGCTCGACGGCACGCCGGGCCGGGCCGTGGTCACCGCCCGCTTCCTGAAGGCGGCCGGAATCCGGGTCGGGGACACGGTGACCCTGACGGAGCGGGGGCGGCAGACCTCGGTACGGGTCGTCGGCGAGGCGTTCTTCACGGAGGGCGAGGGCATGGAGCTCCTGACCGGGACCTCGACCCTCACCGCGCTCGGACTCGACGCGACTCCGGGCCGCTACGACGTGCGGACGAAACCCGGCACGGACCTGACCGGCTACCTGGCCGCGCTCAACCGCGCGCTGGACCCGATCGACGCCGTCGCCATGGCCGATTCCGGCGACTCGTCCAGTGTGATCGCGGCCATGGACGCGCTGATCGGGATGCTCACGCTGATGCTGGTCGTGGTCGCGGGGCTGGGCGTGCTCAACACGGTCGTCCTCGACACGCGCGACCGCGTCCACGACCTCGGCGTCCTGAAGGCGCTGGGCATGGCTCCCCGCCAGACCGTGGCCATGGTCGTCACCTCGGTCGCCGGGATCGGCCTGCTCGCGGGCGTGGCGGCGGTCCCGGCCGGGGTCGCCCTGCACCGGTACGTCACGCCGTTCATGGGCGAGGCCGTCGGCATGAACCTGCCCGAGTCGATCATCGCCGTCTACGATCCGCCGTTGCTCGCCCTGCTCGCCCTGGGCGGACTGGTCCTCGCGGTGGCAGGCGCAGCCCTCCCAGCGGGTTGGGCGGCCCGGACGGCCACGACCACGGCCCTGCGCACGGAGTGAGCCGTAGCGGGACCCGGCGAGGTCAGGGGAGGTCCGGCGCGGGCCGGCTCTCGCGCGGGCGTTCCCGGTCCGTCCGGCCGCGAACCGCCGCATCGGCAGCACTCCCCCGGCCGTTGCCCCGGAACGCCCAGTCCGCCCGCGGCTCCACCACACACCGGAAGACCCGTCGGACGGGCACCGTGCACAACAGGGGCACGGCCACGGCCCTGCGCACGGAGTGAGCCGTAGCGGGGCCCGGCGAGGTCAGGGGAGGTCCGGCGAGGTCAGCGGCCCCCGCGACCTCGACCGCCGCTGTCCCCTGTGTCGACCGTCTCGGCTCGACGACTGTCTGACGCGACCCGGACAGACCGGAACACCTCCTTCTGCGAGAGCTGATGAGAGCTGATGAGAGCTGTGCGAGCTTTCCGGGCGCCGCTGACCGGCCTCGGCGCGGACAAACCACCAACCTCGCCCTGCGTCCTCCGGCGCCGCCTACGATGGGGCCGATGAAGGCCTTCGAGCGGCACCTCGCGTCGACGCCCGTGCGGCGGTGGCGGGTGCTGCTCGTGCTCGGGGTGCTGGCCGGGCTGTTGGCGATGCACGCGCTGTCTCCCGTCGGCACCGTGCACGAGCACGCCGGGTCGCACACGCCGTCGGCGCAGCACACGGAAGCCGCCTCGGTCAGCGCCTCCGACGACTGCGCCGGGGAGGGCGGGGACTGCGGCGGCGGGCGCCTCCATCACGCCGATCCGACCTGCGTGGCGGCCAAGGTCGGCGCGGCTCCCGCCCTGCCCGCCCCCGTGCCCGACCCGGTCGCCGTCCCCGGGCGGGCCGACGCTCTGCGCTCGTACTGCGCCGAGGCACCGGACGGCGCACGCGCGCCGCCCTCCCTGGCGGAACTCCAACTCCTGCGGATCTAGACACCGCGCGTCACCGCGTCCACGTCCGGATTCCTCTTCGCAGCACGCTCAGAGCACAGCAGGAGTTTCAGCATGCGCACCACCCGTACCCTGACCCGTCGCGCCGTTCTCGCGGCCGCGGCCGTCACCGCCGCGTTCACCCTCGCCGCCTGCGGCAACGACGACGGCAGCGACAGTAAGGCCGCCGGCGGGCACAACGAGCAGGACGTGTCCTTCGCGCAGGGCATGATCCCGCACCACCGGCAGGCCCTGGGGATGGCGAGGCTCGCCGCGGGCCGGGCCTCGTCGGCCGAGGTCGAGGACCTCGCCGCGCGCGTCGAGAAGGCGCAGGACCCGGAGATCACGACCATGAGCGGCTGGCTCACGTCGTGGGGCGAGGACGTCCCGGCGACGTCCGGCATGAACCACTCGGGCGACTCGGGCTCGTCCGGAGCTCATGGGATGCCCGGCATGATGGACGGCTCGGACATGGCCGAGTTGGCGAAGGCGTCCGGCACGGACTTCGACTCCCTGTTCCTGACCCTGATGGTCGAGCACCACGAAGGCGCCGTGGACATGGCCGAGGCCGAGAAGGACAAGGGCGAGTACGGTCCCGCCACTTCCCTGGCCGACGACATCGTCACCGCCCAGTCCGCCGAGATCGCCGAGATGAACAAGCTGCTCGGCAAGAGCGGCGAGAGCGGCACGAGCTGACCCTTCCCGGGCGGGCGGCCAGGCAGCCGCCCGCCCGGGCACTCCGCGTCCGCCCCGACACTTGCCCTAGATACCCCCTAGGGGTATACAGAACCCATGGACAACGCCCATCATCAAGATCATCAGCGCGTCGGCGCCTCGTGGGCCACGGCCGTGAAGGCGACACTGCACTGCCTGACCGGGTGTGCCGTCGGCGAGATCCTCGGCATGGTCATCGGCACCGCCCTCGGCTGGGGCAATGTGCCGACCATGGTCGTCGCGATCGCGCTCGCGTTCTTGTTCGGCTACTCCTTCACCCTGTTCGCGGTGCGCCGGGCCGGGCTGGACCTCAGGGCCGCGGTCAAGGTGGCACTGGCCGCCGACACCGTCTCGATCGCCGTGATGGAACTGGTCGACAACTCGATCATCGCCCTCACCCCGGGCGCGATGGAGGCCGAATTGACGGACGGTCTGTTCTGGTCGGCCCTCCTGGGCGGCTTCGCGATCGCCTTCCTGATCACCACGCCCGTCAACAAGTGGATGATCGGCCGCGGCAAGGGCCACGCCGTCGTCCACGCCCACCACTGAAGCCCGGCCGGCCCGTCAGCCCGCGTCGTCGAACGTCGACGTGCCCGCCGCGAGCCTGGTGATGCTGCGGCGCAGGCGGCGGGCGTCCAGGGAGCCCACGGACGTCGGGGACTGGAGGTGGGCTTCGAAGTCGGCCTGGTAAGGGCGCAGGGCGGCGGCGAGGTCGCGGTGGCCGACGGCGAACTCGGTCAGGTCGGCGAGGTCCCTGGTGCCGGCGGCGGCGAGAGGGTCGAGGCCGGCGAGGCCGGAGAGCAGGTCGGCGAGACGGCCGGCGGCGGTGGCGCCCGCGAGGGCGAGGGCCAGGTCGCCGGGCGAGGAGCGCGGCGGGTGCGAGACCAGGCGGTCGACGGCCGTGTTCTGGAAGGCAGCGCGCCAGTGCGTGGCCGGGAACCAGTGCAGGGCGCGGGCGACGGCCGGGGAGTCGGCGACGAGGGGTTCGCGGGCCGGCCGCTCACCGGCGCCCCGCAGCGGGTGGCCGGCCGCGTCGAGGGCCTGGCAGGCATGGCCGACCTCACGCCACATGGCCCGGTCGTCGAGGACGATGGCGCGGGCCAGCAGTGCGACGATCCGGGCGTTGACGGCCGCGGCGACCGCACCCCCGTGGTGCGGCTGCAGTCGGCCCACCAGGCGCAGCAGCAGCACCGCGGACGGCAGGTCCACGTGATCGACCACCCGCTCCCAGCCGACCTCCGCCAGCATGTCGAGGGTGCGCGACGCCTCGTTCGGGTAGTCGAGGCTGGTCAGGAGGGCGGCGAGGCCGACGGTCGGTTCCAGGTCGGTGATCAGGCCCAGCCGCAGCCGGCGCGCGGGCTTGTCGAGCTCTATCTTCGGGACGAGTTCGATCGCCCAATGGCGTTTCCAGAGCGCCATGGTGCGCAGGATGTCCCGGATGGCGCGCGGGCTGGAGAGCGTGGACACGATGCTCTGCTTCAGCTCGTAGGTCATCTGCATCCACTCCGCGTTGCGGGGGTGGGTGGGTCCGATCCCGATCCGGCTGAGGTGCAGGGCGGCGGTGTACTGCTCGGTCGGGTTCTGCAGCAGCTGCAGCTCGTCGGTGAAGATCTTCATCAGGTGGGTGTCGTGCGAGAGGCCCGTGTGGACGGCCCGACCGAGCTCGGCGACCTGCTCCAGCTGGGAGAGCATCCCGGTGGCCGCGAGCGGGTTCTGGTACATCGCGGAGCGGGCCTTCCACACCAGCCGCAGTTCCTCCGTCGCGTGGACGGCGGTGCGCATCGTGCGCTCGCCGTACTCGACGAGGAGCCGGCGCACGAACCCGCGGTCGATGTCGCTGAGGATGCTCAGGAACTGGGCGAACTCCTCGCCCGTGCGGACGGAGTCGAGCCGGTCCGTCCATACGTCCCGGCGCCCGATGAACTTGCCGGTCTTCTGCAGCAGGCCCGCCCCGGAGAGCGCGTTCTCGTCCCGGGTGCCCTGGCGCATCGTGCGGGCGACCTCGCGGCAGGTCTCGGCGACGGCGACGGCGGACGGGTTCCTGGCCAGCTTGTGCGCCAGCCGGGCGACGTCGAACGTCTCGGCGTAGCGGCGCGCGGCGTCCGGGTAGAGGGCGCGGGCCAGCCGGTGGAACTCGGCCTGGGCGTCCGGCGGCGACCACACGCTCATGCCGACCAGCAGATCGTCGACGCCGACCCGCCCGCGCAGGTCCGCGAGGAAGGCGGGGCCGAACTCCGGGTCGGCGCCGAGCCACAGGGCGAGCCGGGGGCCCCAGACGCGGCGCGAGGTGGTGAGCGACTGCGCGACGATCTCGACCATCAGGCCGAGGCACTGCTCCCGGTACGGGACCTGCGCCTCCCACAACCCCTTGACCAGGTAGTACTTCACCGACGGTCGGGGGTCCTTGGCCAGCCAGTCGGCGACGGCGGCCTCGCCGAGCCGTCGGCCGAAGCGCTGGGCGAAGCTCTCGCCGCTCTGGTGGTAGGGGTTCTCCACCGCGTGCGTCACGGACAGCAGCATGCCCGCCGCCTTGGGGTCGTTCTTCGTCGCGTCGGCGAGGCGGGCGGCGAGCTCGTCGTCGGGGTCGTTGTCCTCGGTCCACACCAGGCCGGGGGTCGGGGCCGCCAGCAGCAGACAGGCGCACCAGGCGTGCAGGCCCTGGACAACCCGCAGGAACTCGACGGTCTCCATCGGGGTGGCGCGGCGCAGCAGAGCGCGCAGCGCGCCGAGGTAACGGCCCCTGTCGCGGTGGGTGTTGACGGCCTTCTTGAAGATCTCGTTGCGGTGCATGCCGGAGGTCCGGCGCAGTTCGTGCAGCGCGGTGATGACGTCCCGGGGGCTGCTGTGGTCCAGGGCGGGCTGGAGGAGGTCCTGGTACTCGTCGATCATCGTGACCCACTGGGTCTGGTCGGTCCGGTCGACGTGCCGGCGCAGCATCATCCCGGCGAGGATCACCGCGAAGCCGTCCTCGGCGCGCGGCGTGTAGGCGATCAGCTGTTCCGGGCCGGGCTCCTGGTCCACGGGGTGGTAGCCGGGAGCGTCCTCGTAGTGGACGGCCGCGTCCTCGGCCACCCGCCGCCACAGCCGCCGTTGCAGACGCAGGGCGCGCAGGACGAGGAAGTAGTCGGCGGGGCGGGTGGGGTCCAGACCGGTGACGACCTCCGCGACCCGCTTGACGGCGATCTCGTCGAGGTCGGCGTTCTGGAACCACTCGATCTGCTCCAGCAGGTGCAGCCGCTGCTGCGCGGTGCCCTCGCGGGCCGTCAGGACGGCGTTCACCTGGGCCCGCAGCCAGGTCTTGACGTCCTCCAGGGCGCGCGCGCCCTTGTCGCCGTCCAGGGCGCGGCCGCCGGTGGACATGGCGTGCCGGATGCCGCGGATCACGGTCACCAGGTCGTGCAGCGGCAGGGCCGACGGGTCGTCCCGCAGGCGCTTGACGAACTCCAGGACGACGTCGTCGGCGATCTCCTCGCTGAGCGAGTTGCTGAGCGCGGTGAGGCAGCGCGCCAGTTCGGCGGCGCGCGCCCCGGCGATCCAGTCGGCGAACGCGCCGTCGCGGGTGCGGCGCAGGAGTTCGGCGGCCACCTGGGGGCGGTAGAGCCGGGCTCCGAGCAGCCGCGGCAGGACCTCGCGGGAGTCGTGCCGCATCAGCTCCTCGAACCGGGGCCGCAGCCGGGCGACGACCTCGTCGCGCAGCCGGTCCTCGCCGGGGCGGGGCACCCGTGCGGGCTCGTCGCGGTCGTCTCCCTCGTCGATCTCCTCGCGGATCTGCAGGACCCGTTGCAGGATCCGTGTGCAGTCCTCGGCGCTCGGGATCCGCGCCGGACCCCGGTCGTCCGCGGCCGCCACGCCGAGGGCCGCGCGCTGCTCCGCGGTGAGGTCGACGAGGGTCTCCTCGGGGACGCCCGAGTGGATCAGCGAGGCCGCCGCCAGGTCGGCCACCGCGTCCTGCTGGGCGAGTCCGAGACCGCCGAAGCAGGCGAGCACGGGGTCCTCGTCGCCGTCGGCGCCCATGACCCTGATGATGCGTGCGAGGTCGCGGCTGCCGTCGCCGCGCCGGACCTCCGCCAGCCCGGCCTCGGCGTCGAGCCGTCCCGGCCGCGCGAGGGCGACGGCCTTGACGAAGTCCTCCAGGTGCGGCCCGCCGACGACGGCCGGGACGACGTCCACGCTCTCCGTGCTCCACTCGAAGTTCGCGGAGACGTTGTACTCCAGCAGTGCGAGGACGCTGCTGCGGACGGCCTCCGAAACCAGCGGCAGCAGTTCGTCCACCGCCTTGTTGCCGCCCTGGAGGGGGAGCAGCCCGTCCAGGATCAGCAGACAGGGTTTGCTCTCGTCGCGTTCCATCAGGTCGGTCGCGCGGCGGGCGGCCTCGATCAGCGGGTCGCGGTCGGGCAGTTCGCCCCGGGTGGAGGTGATCGCCTGCACCTGCCAGCCGCGTCGGCGCAGTTCGTCGGCGAGGAGGCGGGCGATCGTGGTCTTCCCGCTGCGCAGGGTGCCGCCGACGACGGCCACGCGTCTCGCTCTCCCGGTCTGCTTGCGCCCGCCCGTCCCGCCCTCTTTCTCGCCCGCCTGCGCCTTGTCCCTCTCCTTTTCCTTCTCCTTGTCCTTGCCGTGGAAGATCTCCCGGAGGCCGGCGACCTGCTTCAGCACGGCCTCGCCGGGGCGGGCGGGCTCCAGCGGCAGGGGCGCCCAGCCGAGGCGGAGCAGTTCCTCGCGGTGCCGGGCGTGCTTCCAGTCGGTCCACCGCTCGCCCCAGACCGCGGCGGCGGCGTCGTCCAGGGCGAGCGCGCCGGGCACCGGTAGGCGGCTGCCGCCGGGTCCGGCCTTGACCCAGCCCCGCGCGGTGGGGGCGAGGACCTCGGTGACGCCGATCAGCGCGAGCGCCTCGACGCGTCCGGTCAGCTCGGCGTCCGTCATCGGCGCGAAGGTCTGCCCGTCCGCGCGGACGCCGACGGCGAAGAGGTCCGGCCGGGGCAGTCCGGCGGCCTCGGCGAGGAGGTCGAGGGCGTAGCCGAGCCCGATGGCCGGGTCCTCGGGCCACGAGCAGGCGACGGCGACGGCGACGGCGACCGGGAGCGCCGGCCGACCGACACCGGCCGCCCCGCCTCCGCCTCCGCCTCCGCGTCCGCCTCCGCCGAACCCTGACAGCAGAGCGGCGACGGCGTCCCGCGCATCGCCTAGATACCGGTCGGCCCACTCCACCGGCCGGATCCAGCCGGGTCCGCCGACCGCCGCCGACGTGTCGGCCAGGGTGATCGCGACCCGCCCGCCCGTCGTGTCGATCACGGCCGCGTGCGCCGGCCCGGCCGGACGGTGCCCCGAGGCCTCGGTCCCGACGGGGCACTCGGCCCACAACTCCGCCAGCTGGTCCGGGACTTCCGTGCCGAGCGCGGGCAGCAGCCGCCGCATCCGCAGGCGGGCCGCGGAGTCCGTGGGCTCGGTCCCCGCGCCGGAGCACACCTCGGCCAGGGCGGTGAGGCCGCCCGCGTCGGACTGCGTCAGCCAGGCGGGGAGGGTGGCCAGGACGGCGTCGCGGTCCGGCCGGGCGACCAACTCGCCGAGCCAGCCGTCCGCGAGGTCCGACCCGGCGACGGCGGCGGCGAGTTCCTCCTCGGGGACGTCCCGCGCGGCCGCCTGGTGCAGCAACAGCAGCAGACCGACCAGCCGGTCGCGCACGAACGCGGTGTCGGGGACAGCGGCGGCTGGAGAGAACGGCGTTGCTGTCATCCGGGTTACCTCCTGCTGCCGTACGGCGAGCTGCGGTGTTGCGGGACGCGGTGGTGCGGGACGCGGGGCTTCGGGTCGGTGCGGGCGCGCAGCAGGGCGGGCGCGCGGGACGTCACCACGACCAGGCCGTCCGGGCCGTGGGAGCGGATCGCCGTGGGCAGTCCGTCGAGCGGCCAGCGGGCGCTGCTGCCGTCGGTGACGCTGTATGTGTCCAGCCAGTTCCCGCCGCCGCCGGGCCCCCGCCCCTGGCCGTACCCGTACCCGGCCCCGTCGCCGCCCGCGACGACGAACCGGTCGGCGGTCAGCTCGACGGCCCGCAGGTTGCGGCGCAGGGCCGGGACCGCGCCCGCGAGGGCGGCCGCGCCGCCGACGAACGTGCAGTTGCCGTCCGCGTCGACGATCACGGCCGTCTCGCCGTCCGCGGCGGCGGCGAGGCGCACGGGGTTCGGGCACAGCGCGACCCTGCGCGGTGCGCCGGGTGCGGCCGGGGACCAGCGGTGGACCACGCCGTCGAGGGTCGCCGCCCACAGCACCGGATCGTCCGGCGGGCCCGCCAGGGCCATCGCGACGACCCTCTGCCGGAACGCCGCCCGGCCCGCCTGCTCCAAGCCGCCGCCCACGGCACTTACGGCGCTCACGGCGCTGACGGCCAGGACCTCGACGATCGGGCCGTCGCCGAGGGCGAGGAGACCTGCCGGATGGCCCGCGGAGGGGCCGGGCAGCTCGCCCTTCCCGGTGCGCAGGACCTGGTCCGGCACCCGGTCGGCGTCCGGGGCGCAGCGCAGTACCGAGCCGTCGGCGAGGACCACGAGGGCGTCGGCCCCGGCAGCGGTCTCCAGGGCGTGCAGTCCGACAATGCGGCTGTCGGCGACCTGCCGTGAGGGCCCCGGCTCGCCGCTGCCGCCGTCCCACCACACCAGCGTGCCGTCGTCGTGCGCGGTCACGACGGAGCCGGGTCCGGGGCTCCCGGCGACGCACACGCGCGTGGCGGTGTGCCGTTCGCGCACGCCCGGCCGCGCCCAGCGCACCTCCAGCGAGCCGCAGGGCGCGGCGATGGGCCCCACGGCCTGGGCGAGGTCGGTGAGTCCGCGCCGGGTGGCGGCGAGCGCGAGGGCGAAGCGGCGCTGGTGCGGCTCGGCCTGCCGCGGCTGGGCGTTCCACACGGCGGCCCGCGCGGCCTGGTCCGGGCCGCGCAGGGCCTTGACCGTCCGGGTCATGGTGGGCCGCGGCAACGCGAGCAGGAAGCCGGGGTCGTCCAGGAGGCGGCCGACCTCGCCCACGGAATCGGCCGCGGCCGCGGCCGCCGCGAGGATGTCGAGCAGGTGGGGCGCGACGCGCTCCCAGCCGGCGAAGCCGACGGCGTCGGGGCCGATCTCGTCGAGCAGTTGCCGCAGCACGGCCCGCACGGCCCGCGGGGGCTTCCCGGGTGCGCGGACGGTGGCGCCTTGCCGCTCCAGGAAGGTCCGGCAGGCGACGAGGCAGGCCTCCAGCTCCACGACGGCCACCGGGGTCCGGGCGCGGCGCGCGGTGACGGCGGCCCAGGTCGGCAGGTCGAGGAAGAGGTCGTCGTGGAAGGAGCAGAGCGCGGTGAGGACGTCGACCGCCGCGTCCGCGACCTGCTGGGGGAGGAACTCGCCCAGCGTCCGGCGCAGCAGGCGGTCCAGCCGCTCGGCGGCGGCCTCGCAGGCCCGGTCGAGGGGGTCCACGCGGTCCACGGCCAGGACGTCCGCCGCCGCGACCGCCGCCGCGAAGCAGCCGCCGCAGCTCCGCTCCAGGGCCGTGACGGCCTCCGGCGAGCCGGGTCCGCCGGGGCCGCCGGGAGCGCCCGGAGCGCCGTAGGCGAGCCGGGTCCGCAGGTACGCGCCGACGGCGGCGGGGCCGTGATGCGCCGGTTCGTCGAGGTCGACGGTGAGCCCGACGGGGTGCCCGGGCAGCGGACGCGCCGCGCCGAGCACCACCCGGACGTCCGGCAGCGCGGCCAACGGCCCGACCAGCTCGGCCAGTACGGCGTCGGGCGCGTCCGCCTCGTCGACGTGATCGACGATGACGCCCCGGACGGTACCGCCGTTCCCCCTGCTTCCACCGCTCCCCTCGCTTCCCCTGCCGAGTTCGGCCAGCAGGTCGGCGACGTTCTCGGCGGCGGTGAGCTTCAGGTGGCGGGCGATCTCGGCGGCCAGCCGGTCGGCGGTGCGGCCGTGCGCGTCGACCGGCGCCAGGGCGAGGTCGCCGACCGGCAGGACGCCCTGCCGGGCCACCACCGGGAGCCCGGCCCGCAGGTCCGCGGTCGCGGTGGTGGCGATCCGGCCGAGGACCGCGGTCTTGCCGCTGCCGTGCGAGCCGGTCAGCCACAGCGGCGGAGCGGTTCCGGCGCCGGACAGATGGTCGAGGACGGTGCGCAGCGCGGCCTCACGGCCGGTGAAGTACCAGCCGGGGGCCTCCTGGTTGTGCACCCCACGGGAGCTCCCGCTCCACCTGGCCGGGAGCCCGTCCGGCGGTTCGGCGGGCATGAACAGCGGGTTGGGCAGGGCCCGGCAGTGCGGGTCCTCGTGGCCGGCGACGGTCCGCGCCTTCTGCGAGGTGGGTTTCAGGGCTTTCTGGACGGATTCCATGACCTTCGCCAGATCCAGGTGCGGCTGGTCGAAGGACGGGACGGCGGTGTCGCGCAGCGCGGCGGTGAACGCGTCGGAGAACACGGTCTGGCCGGCCGTCTCGGCCCGTCGGGCGGCGGCCACGACCCACAGGTCGAACTGGCCGTCGAGGGGCCGGTACCGGGCCTTCTCCAGGGTGTCCAGCAGGGCCTGCTCGCCGCCGGGTCCGGCCCCGCAGGCGTCCAGGATCAGCAGGACCTGGGCGAGGTCGGTCCGCTCCTTCAAGGCGGCGATCAGGTCGGCGGGCCGGACGGCGGCGCGCGGGTTCAGGGGGTCGTCGGGCGCGGGCGGCACGAGCACCCACTCGTTCTCCCGCTGGTCGCCGTGGCCGGTGGCGTAGACGACGAGCGTCGCCGTCCGCTCGCGCTCGCCCGGGTCCTCGTCGAGGTCCTCGGCCGTGGGCTTGCTCCAGTCGAACAGGGCGTCGCAGAGCCCCGCGTGGGAGAGCGCGCCGCCTTCGCCGCCCCCGCCGCCCCTGTCGCTCTCGTCGGCGAACAGCTCGGTCAGCCCGAGGGCGGCGAGCCTCTTGCGGACGGCCTGTACCTCCTTCGGCAACAGCTTCAGATCCAGGAAGGCCCCGCCGTACTCGGGCCGGCCCGATATGCAGAAGTACCCCGTCCGGCCCGTCCGCCCGGTCCGGCCCGTCCGCCCGGAGCCCTCAGCCAAGAGCCACCTTCACCGACTCGGACGTCCGGACGTTCTTCAGGTACACGAGGGCGTCGTGCGCGGTGCGGCGGGAGTTGGCGGCGGAAAGGTCGTGGATCTTCCCGGCGAACAGTCCGTCCAGCTGCTTCACGGTGGCGACAGCGTCCTCCTTCGCGGCGACGTTCACCCAGGTGTCGATGCCGACCGGCCAGGGGGCCTGGCAGGAGTCGAGATACGGGTGCAGCTCACGCAGGACCGGCCGCAGCCCCAGCGGTGAGCCGAGGGTGATGAGGGTCGTCGCGGAGGTCGGCGAGTTGGCGCGCAGCCAGTCGTAGGCCACGACGCTGCCCAGCGAGTGGGCGATGACGAGCCGCGGCCCGGTCTCCATCGCGGCGCTGAACTCGGCGTGCACCTTCTTCTTGAAATCCGGGTCGCGCAGATAACGGGCCACCTGCTTGACGAACCCGAGAATCGTCGCGTTCGCGCCGCCGAGAATCTTGCGTTTCTGCAGCTTGTCGATGGCCCACTGGACACTGCGCGGGGCGTAAGCGGCCTTGCCCGCCTCGTCCTGCGCCGGGTCCTCGGCGCTTTCCACGCTTTCGGCGAAGGAGATCAACAGCTCCTGTTCGAGTCCCGGCGCGAGGTCGCCGATCTCGTACTGCCAGGCGGGTCCCGCTTTTCCGTCGTTGTAGAGGTACCCGTAGAAAACGCATTCGACCGTGAGACCGTCGACGTCGCGGAATCGCACATTCCGCAATCCCTCGCGCAGTGCCGCCAGCCAGGTGTCGTGCATCTCCTCACGACTCGACCTCTCGGCGAAAATGCCATGTACGACGACAACGTCCGCCATGAAACCACCACCCCCGGTTCGTCCCGGCCTCGATTATGGCAAGAAAGGCCGCGTCGGCGCTGCCCTCGCGCACGGTCGGCCAATTCATGGGAAGGGGTCTCCTGAAGCCGTTCGAACGGCCCCGATACCCTTCACCCTCATGGGGAAATCCGCAGGTGAACAGATGGGCGTCGCCACCGCGTTGGTGCGGTCGACGTTCCTTGTGAACGCCGTCTACGCCGAGTCGAGCCGCGCCTACGGCATCACTCCGCAGCAGGGGCAGCTGCTGTGCGCGCTGATGCCGCAGCCGTACGGCATGAGCGAGCTCGGCGAGATGCTCGGACTCGCCAAGTCCAGCCTGACCGGGCTCGTGGACCGCACGGTCCAGCGCGGGCTGGTCCGCCGCGAGCCCGATCCGCGGGACGGACGGGCCGTGCGCGTCGGGCTCACCGAGGACGGCGACCGGCTCGCGCACCGGTTCTGCGACGAGACGTGCCGTCGCCTGGAGAAGCTGCCGTCGGCGCTGCACACGAACGAGCGCGACCGCCTGGCCGCGCTCCTCGCGCGCGTGGTCGTCGACAACAAGGTGCCGGAGGTCTTCACCGACCCCGAGGACTAGGCGCTCCGCTGGAGGTGCCGCGCTGTGTCGCCGTTCCGCTGCGGCGCCATCGTGGCTGGTCGCGCCCGCGCGGCGGAGCCGCAAATGTCAGCGCCCCGCGCCCCTTCAGGGCGCTGCCGCACCGCAGCCGACTTCGCCCGCCCCGTTTAGGGCGGTTCAGGTGTTGGCAGCGCTGACCACCGTGGTTCGTGCGGCAAGTTTCAATGCCAGGGTGACCGCGATCGACGTCAGTGCCATGGCCGTCATCGCCGTGGCGGGTGAGGTGAGTTGGGCCACCGCGCCCGCGACGGCCGCGCTCACGCCCTGCAGGGTCAGCATCCCGGCCGAGTGCAACCCCAGGGCGTGGCCGCTGAGTTCGGCGGGCGTGAGGGCCATCAGCCGCTCCTGCTGGACCAGGCTCGCGCCGAAGCCGACGGAGGCGAGGGCGGCGCAGACCGCGGCGAGCGGCAGTGCGGGGTGCAGGGCGAACAGGGTGTAGGGGGCGGCCAGGAGCAGCAGGAGCGGGGTGGCCAGGCGGGCGCGCAGGCCGGGCGGCAGGAGGCGGCCCACGAGCACGTCCCCGGCCAGCATGCCGAGCGCCGCGCACGCGAACAGCGTGCCCGCCGCCTCGGGCTCGTACGACACGAAGAGCGCCTCGCAGCCGACGACGAGGCCGTTGGGGAGCCACAGGCCCAGGTAGGTGAGGCGGCGGGGCCGGGAGGCCCACAGGACGGCGTTGGTGCGCCGGGTCAGCGCGGCCGAGGGCCGGCCGAGGACGCGCGGCGGGCGGACGGTCAGTCCGAGGCGGGCGACGACGGCGGCGATGGCGTAGAGCAGCGCGGCGAGCAGGAGGACGGGCCGCGGGGACAGGACGGTCACCAGGGCCCCGCCGACGGCGTATCCGGTGATCTGCATGAGCCCGCTCATCATGTTGAAGAGCGAACGCCCCGGAAGATAGCCGTCCTTGGTGAGGATCTCGTTCAGCAGGCCCCAGCGGACGCCGCCGCCGAGCGAGGCGACGAGCCCCTGGACGAGCACGACGGCGAAGACGCCCCACACCGGCAGTCCGGGCAGCGCCATGACGGCCGTCGCGGCGGCGAAGGCGAGGGAGAGGCCGGTCAGCGCCGACCTCGGCGGCAGCCGGTCCGCGCCCGAGAGGAAGACGGTCGCGCCCAGCACCTGCGCGAGCGACGGGCCGAACATGCTCACCGCCGACAGCAGCGGGGAGTCGGTGGCCCGGAAGACGAGCGTGCCGAGGGCGAGTCCGCTGACCGTCTGGGCGGCGGTGTGGGCGGCGGCGGAGAGGAAGAGGGGCGTGAATTCCGGGACGCGGAAGAGCTGACGGTAGGTGTGGCCGGTCATGCGGGGAGTCTGGGACGGGCCGGGGAGCGGTGGTTATTGTTTCGCGGTCACGCGAAACGTCGTGGGTGTCGCAGGTGCGGGGAGGGGGCGTCGTCGTGGGCTGGTGGCAGCTGAACGCGGACACGCTGGCCCGCAGCCGGTTCGTGCTGTCGCCGCTCGCCGAGACCTTCGCGAGCCTGAAGCTGCTGCACGCGCGCGTGGGCGCGCACCCCGGCGAGCAGGAGTGGCTGCACGCCCACCTGCCCGCCTACCGCGCCCGGCTCGCCGCCGACCCGGTGACCGCGCTGCTGGTGCGGGCGGGGCTGGGGCGGAGCTGGCTCGCCGACTTCCTCACGCCGACGCCACGGGACGGCGAGAGCATCGAGGAGGGCGTGGCCCGGGTGCGGGCGGCCCGTCCGGCGGACGCCCGCGCGCATCTGCGGATGTCGCTGGCCGGCCCGCTCCCCGCCGCCCTGGACCGCGACGACCTGCCCGAGCGGGCGGCCGAGCTGCTGGAGTTCGTGTGGGAGGCGGGCGTACGGCCGTACTGGGAGCGGCGGCGGCGCGTCCTGGAGGCCGATGTCGTCGCGCGGACCGCGCAGGTCAGCCAGGGCGGCTGGGCCGCCGTCCTGGACTCGCTGCGGCCGGGGACGCGCTGGCTCGGCGAGAGCCGCTTCCAGGTCAATCTGCACGAGTATCCGCCCCGCGAGATCTCCGGCGCGGAGCTGGTGTTCGTCCCGGTGACCCCGAGTACGGGCTGGGTGTCCTGGGAGGACCCGAAGCCGGGCGAGGGACCGGGCCGCTACGCGGTCGTCTACCCCTGCACGGGAGCGCTGGCCGAGCCCGACCGCGCGCACGCCGCACCGGCGACCGCGCTGGCGGCCCTGGCCGCCCTGCTGGGCCGGTCCCGGGCGACCGTCCTGGTGCTCCTGGCCACCCCGCTGAGCACCACCCAGCTGGTGGCACTGACCCACCAGCCGCTCGGTTCGATCGGCCGCCACCTGCGGGTCCTGCGCGACGCGGGCCTCGTACAGCGCCACCGCGCGGGCCGCTCGGTGCTGTACTCCCGCACACCCGCGGGCGAGGTCCTGACAGCGGCCGCCGCACCGCCGGAGCCGGAACCGGAGAATGCCCCCGAAAGGGCCGTGGTCACCTTGCGGGGCTAGCATCCGAGCTATGACTACTGATGCCGGTTCCTCTCCCCTCGATGTTCAGATCGGCGCTCTCACGGGCGGCTCCGCGCAGCTCTCGCAGTACGCGGGCCGGGCCGTGCTGGTGGTGAACGTGGCCTCCAAGTGCGGCCTGACCCCGCAGTACACCGGCCTGGAGAAGCTCCAGGCGCAGTACGCCGCCCAGGGCTTCACCGTGCTCGGCGTGCCCTGCAACCAGTTCCTCGGGCAGGAGCCCGGCACCGCCGAGGAGATCGCCGAGTTCTGCTCGGCCACCTACGGGGTGTCCTTCCCGCTGACCGAGAAGATCGAGGTCAACGGCGACGAGCGGCACCCGCTGTACGAGCGGCTCGTCGGGTTCGCGGACAGCGAGGGCCACGAGGGCGACATCCGCTGGAACTTCGAGAAGTTCCTGATCGGCCGGGACGGCTCCGTCGTCGCCCGCTTCTCCCCGCAGACCGAGCCCGAGGCCGCCGAGCTCGTCGCCGCGATCGAGGCGCAGCTCGCGGGCTGATCAGCGCCGCCTTGGACCATCGCCGCCTTTCGAGGCGGCGGAGACAGCACCGGGCCCTCTCGGCTAGGACGGCGATCTGGACGAGAGGGCCCGTGGTTGGTTCTTATGCAGTTGTCGCGGTGACCGACCCTTACGACTTGACCGATGCCACGAAGTCGCTCCACGCGTCGGCGGGGAAGACGAGCGTCGGACCGTCCAGAACCTTGGAGTCCCGGACGACCAGCGCCTGTACCGGCGACTTGACCTCGACGCACGCACCGTTGCCCGTGGAGTACGAGGACTTGGTCCACGTGTGCGCGCTGCCCTGACGAATTGCCATTTTTGCTCCGGAGTGCAGTTGTTGAGTTGCGGTTCGCGCCAACCTTGTTGCTCGATGGCGTGATCGACGCTACTCGCCAACATCGACTGACGAAGCGACTATTCACTCGACCGGATGACATATTCCATTGGAAACTTCCATCCTGGCGGCGTGAGCGTTATCATGCGGCACTTCCCGCTCATGGGACATACCCCTTGGCGATGTCGGCGATGAACTGGCGCGACTGATCCACGTTCAGCGCCTGCGCGCGCAGATGCTCGTACATCACGCTGTACTTCTGCACGTCGTTCGGTTTCTCCAGGTAGAGGTCGCTGGTGACGCCCTCGATGTAGACGACGCTGGAGTCGGCCGTGTCCGGGAACTCGAGGATCGCGTACTGGCCGTTCAGACCGGGATGCGCGCCCATGTGGAACGGGATCACCTGCACGGTGACATGCGGCAACTGGGACTGTTCGACGAGGTGTTCCAGCTGCTCCCGCATCAACTCAGGGCTGCCGACCACTCTCCGGAGCGCGGATTCGTCCATGACGCTCCACAACCTGAGCGGGTTCTCACCGGAGGAGACACGTTCCTGCCGACGCATGCGCACCTGCACGCGCTTCTCGATCTCCGTGTGCGCGGTCTCCGGCAGCGCGCCCGAGATCAGCGCCTCCGCGTACTGCCGGGTCTGCAGCAGCCCGGGCACGACCTGCGGGTCGTACACGCGCAGGCTCGCCGCGTCCGTCTCCAGACCGATGTAGACGCTGTACGGGACATCGCCGAAGGCATGCCACCAGCCCTGCTGGCGGGAGTCCTTGGCCATCTCCATCAGCGAGTCGACCATCCGCTGGTCCTCGACCTCGTACACCCCGCACAGGTCGCGGACGTCCCGCTGACTGATGCTGCGCCGGCCGTTCTCCAGCCGGCTGATCTTCGACTGCGACACCAGCAGGCGCTCGGCGACCTCTTCGGCCGTCATGCCCTTGAGCTCGCGGAGCCGACGCAGCTCCTGGCCCAGCCGGCGTCGCCTGACAGTGGGATTGACATTGGACGCCACGGGACGTGCACCTCCGGCTGCGTGCCTGTAACTGACACTTTGCGTATCTGCTGTTCAGCAGACTGCCACCAAGGTGCTTTCTACCGCTGGAAAACGGTGGATATGCGGCTGG
This sequence comes from Streptomyces sp. NPDC001858, assembly GCF_053594615.1. Lineage (NCBI taxonomy): Bacteria > Bacillati > Actinomycetota > Actinomycetes > Kitasatosporales > Streptomycetaceae > Streptomyces > Streptomyces sp. NPDC001858. The sequence continues at coordinate 239,380 of NZ_JBSFEV010000004.1, read as the reverse complement.
TACACGCCAGTTCGGGTCGCTCCCCCGACATGCGTCCGCGCGGGGTGAGGGGTCGGTGACGTCCCCTCACCCCGCGCGGGCCGCGGCGGCTCCCGAACGGGTCTTGCGGTCGTACGGTGGTGCGTTGTCCCTCTGGTTGTCGCGGTCCTGTGTGCGCGGTGTCGTGGGACTGCGGCTCAGTGAGCCACGACACGCGCCATGGGACCGCGGCGCGGCTGCGCCGGAACGCCACGGGCCGGCTCCGGTGCGGGCCTGGCGACTCCCGGTCCGGCCTGCCGGCCGGGGGGTGCCGCCTGGTTGCGGCGCGGCTGTGCGGCCGCACCGTTCTGGACGTCCATCACGGCGTGCGCCACGAGGCCGCCCATCGGGTCGTGCCTGATCAGGTCCCGCAGCCGGGAGCGGGACGAGCGTCCCTCGTTCCCCGGATACAGGTGCTTGCCGAGGCCGACCGCGTGCGCCAGTGCGGCGAGCGCGGCGGTCCGCGGGTCCGGCGGTACGCCGGTGCGGATCGCGGAGTCCAGCCGGGCCCTGATCTCCCGGCTGATCTCGTTGTCCGTCGCCTGATAGCGCGTCGTCGGCAAGACTCCGCACATCTGGCCCGCCACGGCATGCACCATGCCGCACCGCTCCAGATGCGAGAGGTAGGTCTGGCGCAGCCCAAGGCGCGGCCCGCCGATCCAGTGGACGGCCCGTACCGGAGCGCCACGCCTTCGCAGCAACTCCAACGCGCAGTCCAGTGTCGGATCTCCAGTCGGCCGTGGTGCCACCACGGCGATACGATCCCCGTCAGGGGCTATCCGTCCGGCCAGCGCGAGCTCCACTAGCTGCGCTCCGGCCAGACCGAGGTCGAGCGATTGCGGCTGTGCGGTGGTACCCGTGGTCGGGTCCAACGCCAGCAGCAAAAGCTCTTCCGGAAGTGTTCTGCGGCTCCTGCCCATCCATGCCTCCCCGCGTGGATGAATGACAGGGTGACCCCTCTCACATTGGTCTGTCGAGGGTGCGTGACCTGTTTGTAGTGGAACCAGTAGGTATGTCGTTCTCGTCTACCGCAGGAGCCAAGCTCACTACACAGGACACTGGTACATGGTTCGGACACCTGCAAGGCGGTCCGGAGCGGGGCGGGTTCACGGTTCGGCAGGCGCGCGCGGTGGGCGCGCGGCACAAGGAGGAGGCATCGGTGGCGGGCGAGTCCCCCGACAGGTCGAAGCAGCGCGAGTCGTCGACAGAACCGACGTCGGGGAGCGCGGGCACGGTTCCCGAAGCACGCGGGTCTCGCGATTCCGGCGGCGCGGTCCGCGACCCGCGGATCGCGGTGGCGCGGGAGGCCGAGTCGTCCGCGTCGCGCGGCGGCGTGGACACGGCGACGCGAGTGTTCTCGGTACGGGACCTGAAGACGGAGGACGACGAGGACGGCGAGCGCGCCGAGGAGCCCACGGGGGCGGAAGCGGAAGCCGAGGACGCCGAGACCGAGGCGAGCGCTCCGGCAGCCGAGGCCGACGAGGACGACAAGGACGGGGAGGGCGCCGAGGAGCCCACAGAGGCCGCTGCGGAGCCCGAGGACGGCCCTGAGAGCGCCGAGGGCGCCTCCGGGGACGCCGGGGACGGTGACGAGCGTCTGCGGGCGGTCGTGGCCCAGTGGGTCGTCTCGGCGGACGAGAAGAGCTCCGCCGACGAGGACGACTCCGCCGACGACGAGGCCGAGGACACGGACGGCGATGCCGACACCGATGTCGACGCCGAGGCCGAGACCGACGTGGAGGAACGTTCCGAGAGCGTCGCCGAGGAAGCCGACGAGGACGATCCGGCCGACGACTCGGCCGACGACACGGCTCCCGAGGCCGAGGCCAAGCCGGTCTCCAAGCCCGCGCCGAAGTGGGCCTCCGACGCCGACGAGACCGAGGCCGAGACCGAGGCCCCGGACGACTCCCCCGTCGACCAGCCCACCGCCGTCTTCAAGGCCCCCCGGCCCAAGCCCGCCGTCGACCAGCCGACCACCATGCTGAAGCTGGGCGACGCGGCCAAGCCCAAGCCCGAGCCGACCAAGGACGAACCCAAGGCCGAACCCAAGGCCGAAGCCAAGGCCAAGGCCGAAGCCGAAGCTGCGCCCAAAACCGAGCCCAAGGCCGTCCCCAAGGCCGAACCCAAGGCCGAGGCGGCTCCCGCCGAGCGGGCCAGTCGGTTCGTCGCGCTCAAGCCGCTCGACGAGCCCCGCCCGCTGAAGCAGGACGTCACCGCGCTCGTCCCGCAGATCGGCCCCGAGCGGACCACGCAGCAGCCGCTGCCGCCGAAGCCGCCGCTGGACCTGCTGGCCGAGCTGACGAACACCCCGCCGCCCCCGCCGACCCCGATGCGCACGCTCGGCCGGCGGATCAAGATCTGGACCCCGCTGCTCATCCTGCTGCTGGTCGTGTTTGCGATCGCGCAGGCCGTCCGACCGCTGCCGGCGACCGCGCTGACGCTCACCGCGAAGGACGCGTACACCTTCGACGGCGGCAAGACGCAGCTGCCCTGGCCCGGTGAGGGGCAGGGCTGGATGGACATCGACGGCGTCGGCACGATGGGCAGCTTCGGCGAGCAGACGCCCGTGGCCATCGGTTCGGTCGCCAAGACGATGACCGCGTACATCATCCTCAAGGACCACCCGATGAAGGCCGGGGAGGAAGGTCCGGAGATCGAGGTCGACGCGACGGCGGAGAAGGAGGGCGGCTACGACGTCACCGGCGACGAGTCGACGCTCAACACCGTCAAGGCCGGCGACAAGCTCACCGAGAAGCAGGCCCTGTCGGCCGTCCTGATCCCCTCCGCCAACAACATCGCGCGGCTGCTCGCGCGCTGGGACGCGGGCTCGGAGGCGGCGTTCGTGAAGAAGATGAACGCCACCGCCAAGGAACTGGGGATGACGAACACCACGTACACCGACCCCTCGGGCCTGAAGGAGACCACCGTCTCCACGGCCGAGGACCAGGTGAAGCTGGGCCGGGCGTTCGTGCAGGTCCCGGCCCTGGTCTCGATCTCCAGCGCGGCCAGCTGGACCGACCCGTCCGGCAAGTACTGGAACAACTACAACGAGCTGCCGTACCGGATCGGCGCGATCGGCATCAAGACCGGCAGCACCACCGCGGCCGGCGGCAACCTGCTCTTCGCCTCCCGCAAGGAGGTCGACGGGCGGTCGGTGACGATCGTCGGCGCGATCCTGGGCCAGCACAAGCAGAAGATCCTGGAGACGGTCAACACGGTCAGCAAGACCGCGCTGCTCGCCGCCCAGGAAGCGCTCACCTCGGCGAAGATCGTGAAGAAGGGCGACGTCGTCGGGTATGTGGACGACAAGATGGGCCACCACACGCCGGTCGTCGTCACCAAGGACGTCCCGGTGGTCGGCTGGGCCGGGCTGACGGTGAAGCTGTCCTTCACCGCCGGTGAGGTTCCGCACACCGCGAAGGCCGGCACGCAGGTGGGCACGCTCACCGTCGGGGACGGCTCCAGCAGTGCGGTCAAGGTGCCGGTCGCCCTCCAGGCGGACCTGGTCGAGCCGGGCTTCACGGACAAGCTGACACGCATCGGCTGACCCTCGGCCCTCGCCCGCAGCCTCCGTCACCCCGTCGGGCAGCCGCCCGGCGGGGTGCGTGCTAGCGTCGCGAAACGGGACAGGTCGCCGGTCGCAAGGGCGCAGCCGTGAAGCGGACGCGAACGGGTAGCGACCGAGAGCAGAAGACGGGACACGGGGAGTGCCTTCAGGTGGCCACTGCGGAGCCGACACGCGCCGACGACACCGGTCCGGGCCCGGACGCCGGCCGGCGGGCGAGGGTGCCCGCACCCCAGTCCGGCGAGCACGACCGCGACGACCCCGACCGCGACGACCGAGACAGTCGTGACCCGGTGGTAGACGTCGAGCAGGGCCACGTCCCGGAGGCCGCCGAGGCCGCCGACGCCGCGCGTGAGCCGTCGCGGCTGCGCGCCGCCCTCGACCCTCTCCGCGAGCGGCTCCGCCGGCACCTGGTGCTGTCCATGACGGCACTGTCCGGAGTCCTGCACCTCGTCTGGTTCTTCACTTTCGCGAACAGTGGCGGCGACCTCGCCGCGCAGGACGCGTGGGCCGAGTTCGTCGGCCGGCACCCCGACTCCGCGTACAACCTCGCCTGGTACGGCGGCATGCACCCGGTGTCGTACAGCATGGTGTCGCCGTATCTGATGTCGGTGCTCGGCGTCCGGACGACGATGATGATCGCCGGGACGCTCTCGGCGGGGCTCCTCACCCTCGTCCTGCTGCGCTGCCGGCCGGTGAAGGACCCGGTGTGGCCGGCGCTGGCCGGGGTGTTCGCGCTGCTGTGCAACGCCGCGTCCGGGCGGGTCACGTACGGGCTCGGCAATCTGTTCGCGCTGGGCGCGGTCGCCATCGTCTTCTGCTGGCCGCACAGCTGGCGCTATCACCGGTACTGGAAGGCCGCCTGCGCCGCGCCGCTCGCCGCGCTCGCCACGATGGGCTCGCCGGTGGCCGGGCTCTTCGTGGGCATAGTCGCCGTCGCGCTGTTCCTGCAGAAGCGGCGGCCCGGCGCGTGGGCGCTGGGGCTGGCCCCGACGGCCGTCGTCGCCGTCTCGGCCTGGCTGTTCCCGTTCTCCGGCACCCAGCCGATGGCCTTCGGCTCGGCGTCGCTGCCGCTGATGTCGGCGGTGGTCGTCTACTACGTGGCCCCGCGCGACTGGAAGACCGTGCGGATCACCGCGGCCGTGTACGGGCTCGGGGTGCTGCTGGTGTGGCTGATCAGCTCGCAGATCGGCTCCAACATCACCCGGCTGGCGATGCTGTACACGGGTGTGGTGCTGATGGCCGCGCTGCCGTTCGCCGTGCCGCGCAGCCGCAAGTGGTACACGATCGTCCTCGCGTTCGCCGGGTTCGTGGGCTGGATCGGCTTCAAGTCGGTCGACGACGTCGTGCGGACGACCCCGGCGGCCTCCTGGGCGCGTGAGCTGGCGCCGCTGGTCAACGAGCTGCAGGGGGTCGGCGCGGAGAAGGGGCGGGTGGAGGTCGTGCCGGCCCGCTCGCACCGGGAGGCGTCCGCGCTCGCGCCGTACGTCAACCTCGCCCGCGGCTGGAACCGCCAGGCCGACATGGAGCGCAACCCGCTCTTCTACGACGACACCCTCAACTCCGCGAACTACCACGACTGGCTGCAGCGGTGGGCCGTGCACTTCGTCGTCGTCCCGAAGGAGGCGCTGGACGGGGACGGCGGCGAGCGGGAGCGGCAGCTGGTGCAGCGGGGGCTGCCGTATCTGGAGCAGATCTGGGGCGACGCCAACTGGCAGCTGTTCCGGGTCACCGACCCGGCCCCGCTCGCGGAGCCGAACGCGGTCGTGCAGCGGGCCGAGCAGGGCGAGATGACGATCACCGTGCGCAAGGCGGGGCGGATCCTGATCCGGATCCCGTACTCGCCGTGGCTGAGCGTCGTCGACGCACAGGGCAAGAGCCTGAAGCCGCCGCAGGAGACGGACGCGTCCAAGGACCGGGCGGAGGGGGAGCCGAAGACGTACGACAACGTCAACGGCTGCCTGTTCGAGACGGAGGAGGACGCGGAGGGCGACCAGTGGACGATGCTGGTCGCTCCGCAGGCGGGGGTCTACCGGCTGGCCGCGCCCTATCAGCTGCCGCGGGGCACTCCGTGCCCGGACGAGCTGAAGTGAGCGTGGCTTGACGTCGGCGTCTCTGGGGGCTGCCGCCCCCGGGCCCCCGCTTCGGCCCTGAACGGGCCTCGTCCTCAATCTCCCCCAGAGGGGGTACCCCCAGACAGGCTGGTAGTGCGCAGGTTCGCCACATAGGCGTCCGTGCCCGGCACCGTCGGAATGAACGGTGCGAGCAGTTCCACCCTGCCCAGGCCCGACTCCGTGACCGTCTCCGCCAGCCCGGTGAAGTGCGGGTCCCAGCAGTCCCTCGGGTCGGATTCCAGGAACCAGAGCAGGGTCAGGCGGGTGTCGACGCCCTCGACCTGCTTGACGTAGGTCATCCGGTCGCCGGGGAGCGGGGTGGGGCGGAAGACGGTGACCATGGCCGTCGGGGAGCCGGCCAGCCGCTTGGGGAGGTGGCGGGCGCGCAGCCACTCCAGGAGTTCGGCGCGCTGCTCGGGGCTCTCGGCGTCGATCACCTCGACGACCAGGCCGGCGTAGGGGTGGTCCAGGGCGTGGAAGTCCCGCGGTCCGGCCGCGCCGTCCCGGTAGACGGTCGCCTCGTGATCCTGGAAGGCCGTGAAGACGTGGGTGCGGTCCTGGTAGACCCGCGCATCCCGGTTGAGGCGCTTGTTGATGCCGACGGTCCAGCGCATGTGGTCGTCGTAGCGGCCGTCGGTGATCCAGTAGGTGGAGACGTAGCAGCCCGCGGTGACGGGCTGGGCGATCGCCGACTTCTCCGGCTGGCGCAGCAGCTGGAGATCGCGGGTCGCCACCCACCGCCGGCCCGCGAACATCCAGGGCATCGCCATCGCGCCGGCGTAGTAGTGGTCGTCCTCGTACCAGCGGTTGTAGGCGTACTCGTGGCCGGGATGCGGTTCGACCATGGTGATCAGGGCGTGTCCTGGGCTGACCCCGTAGGGGCCTACGGCGGCCAGTTCGGCGTATGTCTCGCTGCGGGTCTCGTCGCTCACGGGTCGTCCCCTTCCGTCCTCTTCCGTCCTCCTGCACCGGCCCCTACTCTGACGCCCCGTCAGATAAGACGCCAGAGCCGGGAGGTCATCGATGTCACTGCTCGCGGGCAAGACGGTCGTCGTGTCGGGGGTCGGGGCCGGGCTCGGCCACAGAATCGCGGCCGCGGTCGTGCGGGACGGCGGGAACGCCGTGCTGGGGGCGCGCACCGAGGCGCATCTCGCCAAGAGCGCGGCCGAGATCGACCCGGCGGGGGCGCGCACGGCGTACCGGGCCACCGACATCACCGACGAGGGGCAGTGCGAGGCGCTGGCCGCGCTGGCGCTGGAGCGGTTCGGGGGGATCGACGCGCTGGTCCAGGTCGCCGCCTGGGACTCCTACTTCGGCGGGCTCGCGGACGCCGACTTCACGACCTGGCAGTCGGTGATCGACGTCAACCTGCTGGGCAGTCTGCGGATGACCCGGGCATGTCTGGCGGGGCTGCGGGCGGGCGGGGGCGGGGCGGTCGTGTTCATCGGGACGCAGTCGGCGGTGGCCGCGCCCTCGCAGGTGCGGCAGGCGGCGTACGCGGCGTCGAAGGGGGCGCTGACCAGCGCGATGTACTCGCTGGCGCGGGAGCTGGGGCCGGACCGGATCCGGGTCAACACGGTGCTGCCGGGGTGGATGTGGGGGCCGCCGGTGCAGGCGTTCGTCCAGTTCACCGCGCACACGGAGGGGGTGCCGGAGGAGGAGGTGCTGGGGCGGCTCACCGGGCGGATGGCACTGCCCGAGCTGGCCACGGACGGGGATGTGGCGGACGCGGCGGTGTTCCTGGCGTCGGACCGGGCGCGGGCGATCACCGGACAGTCGTTGCTGGTCAACGCCGGGGAGCTGATGCGATGAGTTCACGTACCTGAACACGAACCACCATATCGAATTCCTTTACCTCCCTTTGACCCGACGGTTACTTGTCGTGTCCACGCGGTAGCGCCCACGATGAGCGCCGGGCTGAACCCTGGGAGGGCGCACATGAACGGTCTCGACTGGGCCGTGCTCATCGGCTATTTCGGCGTCATGGTCGCCATCGGCGTCTGGTCGCACAAACGTGTCGACAACGTCAGCGACTTCTTCACCGCCGGCGGCAAGATGCCCTGGTGGCTGTCCGGCATCTCACACCACATGTCGGGCTACAGCGCGGTCATGTTCACCGGCTACGCGGGCATCGCCTACACCTATGGCGTCACCTCGTTCGTCACCTGGTCCTTCCCCATCGCCCTCGGCATCGCCATCGGCTCGAGGCTGTTCGCGCCACGCATCAACCGCCTGCGGTCCCGACTCCATGTGGCTTCCCCGCTGGAGTACCTGAAGAACCGCTACGACCTCAAGACCCAGCAGGCGCTCGCCTGGTCCGGGATGCTGCTGAAGATCGTGGACGTCGGCGCCAAGTGGGCGGCGATCGCCACCCTGTTGTCCGTCTTCACCGGCATCTCCCTCAACCAGGGCATCCTCATCACCGGCGCGATCACGGCCGTCTACTGCACGATCGGCGGCCTGTGGGCGGACGCGCTGACCGAACTCGGCCAGTTCGTCATCCAGTTGCTGGCCGGTGTCGCGATGTTCGTCGCCGTCGTCATGAAGCTCAACGACAAGGGCATCGGGTTCTTCGGCGCCTGGGACGAACCGGCGCTGCAGGGCCACGGCGAGCCGCTGGTCGGCCCGTACGGCACGGTGTTCCTGCTCGCGTTCCTCTTCATCAAGCTCTTCGAGTACAACGGCGGCATGCTCAACCAGGCCCAGCGGTACATGGCCACCGCCACCCCGAAGGAGGCCGAGCGGTCGGCCCGGCTGTCCGCGGCGCTGTGGCTGATCTGGCCGGTCGTCCTCTTCTTCCCCATGTGGATGTCCCCGCTGCTGGTCACCGCGCAGAAGCCGGACGGCTCCGACTCGTACGGCCTGATGACCGAACAGCTGCTGCCGCACGGACTGTTGGGCCTGGTCATCGTCGGGTTCTTCTCGCACACCATGGCCATGTGCTCCTCCGACGCCAACGCCATCGCGGCCGTCTTCACCCGGGACTGCGCACCCGTGCTCTCGGCCAAGGCGCGAGCGTGGGACGCGCGTTCGGGACTGATCGCGGCCCGGATCACGACCGTCGTCTTCCTCGGCCTGTCCATGGCGGCGGCCACGCAGGTCAACTCCCCCGCCTTCAAGGACATCATCACGGTCGTCATCAAGTGGGTGGCCGGCCTGATGGGCCCGATGGCGATCCCGATGATGCTCGGTCTGCTGCGCCCGTTCCGCCGCTCGGGGCCGACGGCCGCGCTGGTCAGCTGGTCGATGGGCCTGTTCGCCTTCTGGCTGGTCAACTACCCGATCAACTGGAACATCGACGGCGGGGTCCCGCTCCAGTACCAGGTCTCGATCCCGCTGGCCGTCTCCCTGGTCCTCTACATCCTCGTCGGCTTCCTGAAGCCGGAGGACACCCCGGAGCGCCTCGCGATCATCGAGACGATCAACACGGACGACGACTCGTCGGGCGCGGCGGCACGGATCCCCGAACAGCGGGACGCCGTACCGGTCAAGGACTGAGCGTCCGGCACTAGCTTCCCCGGGGATACCTGGCCAGCCAGCCCGGGGAGGCGGACGCCGGGTTGTGCAGGGCCGGGCCCTGGGTCATCTCCATGGCGAAGTCGTCCGCCAGCTCCAGGATCGTGGGACGGCCCTCCAGTTCGGCCAGCCAGGCCGGCGGGAGGGCCGTTTCGCCGTGGAGGGCGCCGAGGAGGCCGCCGGCCAGGGCGGCCGTCGGGGCGGAGGGGGCGCCGTGGTTCACGGCGAGGCGCAGGCCGTGCCGGACGTCCTCCGCCACCAGGGCGCAGTAGACGGCGGCGGACAGGACCGTCTCCGCGGTGCCGGGGCCCGCCAGCTCCTCCACTCTCGCGGGGCCCGGCAGCCCCTGGCGCACCGCGCCCAGCGCGCGCTGGAGGGCCTCCGACACCGGCTCGTGGCCCGGCCGGGCGGCCAGATGGGCGAGGGCCCGTTGCACCGCGCCGTCCAGGCTCTCGCCGCAGGCCAGCGCGTGCACGACGACCGCGTACGCGCCCGCGGAGAAGTACGCCGTGGGGTGGCCGTGGGTCTGCGCCGCGCACTCCACCGCCAACTGCGCGACGAGCTGCGGCTCCCAGCCGACGAGCAGCCCGAACGGCACCGAGCGCGGGACGACCTCCGGCCCGGCCGCACCGGGGCTCTTGGGGGCGTCCAGGGTGCCCATGCGGTCGTCGCCCAGGCCCAGGAGCAGGGTCCGGGTGGGATCGCGGCGGGCGTACAGCCACTCCTCGTGAGCGAGCCAGCCGTCGTCCTTGCGGCGCAGGTCGGGTCCCCAGTCGCGCTGGGTCGACGCCCAGCGCAGATACGCCCGGTGCAGATCCGTCGGCGGATGCCAGGCGCCGGTGTCCCGGCGGACCTGGGCGCGGATCAGGCCGTCCACGGTGAAGAGGGTGAGCTGGGTGAGGTGGCTGATCGCGCCGCGCCGGCCGTAGGCGGGGGCCAGGTCCACGACGCCCTCGGGGCCGTGCGCCTGCCGGATCTCCTCGATGCCGAGCCCGTCGACGGGCGCTCCGAGCGCGTCCCCGACGGCCGCGCCCAGCAGCGTGCCGCGCACCCGGCTGCGGAAGTCCTGCTGTTCGGTACGGCCCCAGACGGGCCCGGCAGTCGCACCCACCAAGTCCTCCCGGGCACCGTCCGTACGTACGACGTTCGTCACTGTAATCGAACACCACTCTGGCACCGCCCGGTACCTGGGCCGTGGTGTGGAGGGGTGGAGGAGACCTCGTGACGCAAAGCCGGCTGCGCCTAAGGGGCGCGGGGCGCTGACATATGCGGCTCCGCCGCGCGGGCGCGACCAGCCACGACGGCGCCGCAGCGAACGACGGCGCATCTCTGCACTTCCAGCGGAGCGCCTCGCGGAGCGCCTCGCGGAGCGCCTACTCGACGACCCTGACCTTCGTGCCCGTCTCGCCGAAGGCCCACAGGGCGGTGCCGTCCGCCTTGGCCATGCGGATGCCGCCGGTCTGCGCGCCGGCGGCGGCCGGGGGCGGGGAGGAGCCGTCGACGGCGTTGGAGAACGCGATGTTGACGCCGGACACGGCGGAGAAGTAGACGACGTGCTCGATGGCCACGCCGTCGGAGCCCGTGATGGCGTCCTTGCGGAGCGACACCGTGTAGCTGCCGACGACCGGGTCGACCGTGCCGGGCCAGACCGTGAAGGTGCGGCGGGCCGTGTCGTCGGCGTCGACCAGCCAGAGCCGGTGCTGTCCCAGGGAGTAGACGATCCGGCGGCCGGCGCCCGAGCTGTCGGGCACCCGGGCCGCCTCGGGGGTCGCCGACGCCTTCGGCGTGGCCGAGGGCTTCGCGTCGGCCGACGCCGAGGCTTTCGGGCGGCCGGCCGCGGACGCCGTGGGGTGCGGGCCCTGCTCGGCCTGTGCCGTCAGCGCGACGACCACGGCGATCGCGCCGGCCGTCAGGCCGGTGACCCAGGCCCAGGAGGGAAGCCGTCGGGCAGGCACGGGCACGCATCTCCTCAGCTACGGGACCCCTCGGCCGGGAGGGGTCCGATCATCGTACTGTGAGGCCGCTGTCCCCCGGTTCCCCCGGGCTCTCGCGGGCTCTCCCGGTTCCTCAGTCCAGTACCGGGAGCAGGTCCGGCAGGTGGCCGTCCGAGGCCGTCGCCGCGCGCTGCCGTTCCTCCGGCACTTCGCCGTACAGCGTGGTCCGGGGCTTCGCCGGACGGCCGGCCGCCTCCGCGACGGCGATCAGGTCCTTGACGGACTTGTAGGAGCCGTAGGAGGAGCCCGCCATCCGCGAGATCGTCTCCTCCATCAGCGTGCCGCCGACGTCGTTCGCCCCCGAGCGGAGCATCTCCGCCGCACCCTCCGCGCCCAGTTTCACCCAGCTTGTCTGGATGTTGGGGATGTGCGGGTGGAGCAGGAGACGGGCCATCGCCGTGACGGCGCGGTTGTCGCGCATCGTCGGGCCGGGCCGGGAGATGCCCGCCAGGTACACCGGCGCGTTCGTGTGGATGAAGGGGAGCGTGACGAACTCGGTGAAGCCGCCGGTCCGCTGCTGGATGCGGGCCAGGGTGCGCAGGTGGCCCAGCCAGTGTCTCGGCTGGTCGACATGGCCGTACATCATCGTCGACGAGGACCGGATGCCGACCTCGTGGGCCGTCGTGACGACCTCGATCCAGGTCGCCGTCGGCAGCTTGCCCTTGGTCAGGATCCAGCGGACCTCGTCGTCGAGGATCTCGGCCGCGGTGCCGGGGATGGAGTCGAGCCCGGCCTCCTTCGCCGCCGTCAGCCACTCGCGGATCGACAGGCCGGTGCGGGTCGCGCCGTTGACGACCTCCATCGGCGAGAAGGCGTGCACATGCATGCCGGGGACGCGGGCCTTCACGGCGCGGGCGATGTCGAAGTAGGCCGTGCCGGGCAGGTCGGGGTGGATGCCGCCCTGCATGCAGACCTCCACCGCGCCCAGTTCCCAGGCCTGCTGGGCGCGGTCGGCGACCTGGTCGAGGGAGAGCGTGTAGGCGTCGGCGTCGGTGCGGCGCTGCGCGAAGGCGCAGAACCGGCAGCCCGTGTAGCAGACGTTGGTGAAGTTGATGTTCCGCGTGACGATGTAGGTGACGTCGTCGCCGACCGCGGCGCGGCGGACGTCGTCGGCGATGCGGGTGAGGGCGTCGAGGGCCGGGCCGTCGGCGTGCAGGAGGGCGAGGGCCTCGGCGTCGGTGAGCTTCGTCGGATCGTCGGCGGCGGTCGCCAGTGCCTGGCGGACGTCGGTGTCGATGCGCTCGGGCGCCATGCCGGGGGCGGCGGCCTCGCGCAGCGCGCCCCAGTCGCCGTAGACCTCGTCGAAGTCGTCGCGGCGGTCGGAGGTGCGGCCGTCGGTGTCGATGGTGCGGTGCAGCTCGGTGCGGCCGGACGCGACGAAGACCTCCTCCGGCTCCTGCCAGGGACGGCCCTCGACGACGGCGTCCGGCAGGGCGAGGCCGGTCTCCGGGTCGGCCAGCGCGCGGACGTGCGGCAGCAGCCGCGGGTCCAGCCAGGGCTCGCCGCGCCGGACGAACTCCGGGTAGGCGCAGAGCCGTTCGCGCAGTTCGAAGCCGACGGCCCGGGAGCGTTCGGCGAGTTCCTCGATCTGCGGCCAGGGACGCTCGGGGTTGACGTGGTCGATGGTGAGCGGGGAGACCCCGCCCCAGTCGTCGATGCCGGCGCCGATCAGGCGCTCGTACTCGCTGTCCACCAGGTTGGGCGGGGCCTGGAGGTTGGCGGACGGGCCCATGATGTGGCGGGCGACGGCCACCGTGGCGACGAGCTCGTCGAGTTCCGCGTCCGGCATGCCGCGCATCGCGGTGTCCGGCTTGGCGCGGAAGTTCTGGATGATCAGCTCCTGGACGCCGTGGTAGGCGCGGGAGATCTTGCGCAGCGCGAAGAGGGAGTCCGCCCGCTCCTCGAACGTCTCGCCGATGCCGATGAGGATGCCGGAGGTGAAGGGGACGGAGGAGCGGCCGGCGTCCTCCAGGACGCGCAGCCGGACGGCGGGCTCCTTGTCCGGGGAGCCGTGGTGGGGGCCGCCGGGCTCCGACCACAGGCGGGTGGCGGTGGTCTCCAGCATCATGCCCATGCTGGGCGCGACGGGCTTCAGCCGCTGGAAGTCGGTCCAGCTCATCACCCCCGGGTTGAGGTGCGGGAGCAGTCCCGTCTCCTCCAGGATGCGGATGGAGATGGCGCGGACGTAGGCGATGGTGTCGTCGTACCCGTGCGCGTCGAGCCACTCGCGGGCCTCCGGCCAGCGGCCCTCGGGCTTGTCGCCGAGGGTGATGAGGGCTTCCTTGCAGCCGAGGGCGGCGCCGCGCCGGGCGATGTCGAGCACCTCGTCGGGCGACATGAACATCCCGTGGCCCGCGCGGCGCAGCTTGCCGGGGACGGTGACGAACGTGCAGTAGTGGCACTTGTCCCGGCACAGCCGGGTGAGGGGGATGAAGACGCTCTTCGAGTAGGTGATGACCCCGGGCCGGCCGGCCGCCGCCAGTCCGGCGTCCCGCACCCGGGCGGCGGACGCGGCGAGGTCCCGCAGGTCCTCGCCGCGCGCCTGCAGCAGGACGGCCGCCTCGCCGACGTCGAGGGCGACGCCGTCCCGGGCGCGTTTGAGGGCGCGACGCATGGAGTTCTCGGTCGGAGCGGTGGCGCCCGGGCGCTCGGTGGGGCCGGTGGGGCCGGTTCCGGAGGTCGCGGAGGTCGTCATCCTTTGAGCATACGTTCGGGCTGATCAGGGCCGATGGGGACGTCCGATTCGTCCCTCCCCGTCGGCGTTACACGGTGTCACTGGAATCGGGCGAGGTCGTCGAGTACCCGCAGCACCTCGGCCTCCCCGGCCGGCGGCAGCTGCACGACCGTCTCCTCGATGCCCAGTTCGGCGTAGTGGGCGAGCTTGCCGGGGGACGGCTGGACGGCGTACGGCACGACCTGGAGCGCATCCGGCTCCCGCCCGGCGTCGGCCCATGCGGCGCGCAGCACCGGCAGCGACTCGGACAGCCCACGGCCGCCGATCGGCAGCCAGCCGTCGGCGTACTCGCAGATGTGCGCGAACAGCTTCGGGCCCGCGGCGCCGCCGACGAGGGTGCGGGGGCCGGTGACCGGGCCCCGCGGCTTCTGCGCGGGCTTGGGGTGGGCGCTGCTGGCCCGCACGCTCCCGTACGCGCCGTCGTACGCCGTCGGCTCCTCCGCCCACAGGGCCTGCATCAGCCGCATCCGGTCCCGGACCAACTCCCGGCGGGTACGCCACTTGACGCCGTGGTCGGCGGCTTCCTCCACGTTCCACCCGTAGCCGACGCCGAGGGTGAGCCGGCCGCCGGAGAGGTGGTCCACGGTCGCGATCTGTTTGGCCAGGTCGATCGGGTCGTGCTGGGCGACGAGCGTGATGCCGGTGCCGAGGCCCAGTGTCTCCGTCACCGCCGCGGCCTGGCCGAGCGCGACGAAGGGGTCGAGGGTGCGGCCGTACTCGCGGGGCAGGTCGCCGCCGGCGGGGTAGGGGGTGGTGCGCTCGACGGGGATGTGCGTGTGCTCGGGCAGGTAGAGCCCGGCGAACCCGCGCTGCTCCAGCTCACGGGCGAGGCGGATGGGGGTGATCGTCTCGTCGGTGAGGAAGATCGTGACGGCGATGCGCATGGGGGGCATGGGGGGCCTTTCGCTGCGGGCGGCGGGTGAGCGGGTCGGCGGGTCGGAAGGTCCGGGAGGGGTGACGTTGTCATCTGTACCGGGAGACGGGGCGAGTGTCCATACCGACTGGTCGGCATTGCTGGCGTGAGCCTGCGTACAAGCCTGCTCTAATCCGATGTTCCTGGAGTGAGAGTGAGCAGGTCGATGACGAGCTCGTACCGCTCCCGGTCCGCCGGGCGATGCCCGAGAGCCCTGCGCGCCGAAGCGAGTGCGCTTGCCGTGGGCTGAGCGCCGCGGTCGAGCAGCAGCCGCACGACCTCCAGATGCCCGGACCAGGCCGCGACGCCCAGGGGTGTCGTGCCGTTCCGCATACGCCGGTCGTCGACGTCCGCGCCCCGGTCCAAGAGCAGCGCCACGGTCTCCCGATGCCCGCAGCCGGCGGCCACGACCACCGGCACGAGCCCGCTCCGGTTGCGTTCGCCGACCGGGACCCCGACGTCGAGCAGCACGTCGACGACCTCCGTACACCCGAACATCGCTGCCAGGCACATCAGGTTGAGCTCGTGGTACGGCCCCGCCGGCCCGTCCAAGGCGGCCCCGGCCGCGACCAGCACCCGGACCACTTCGGCATGCCCCGCCTGCACGGCGAGGTCCACCGCGGTCCGATGCTCCCGGTTCGTGGCGTTCGGATCGGCGCCCGCACCGAGCAGCCGGACGACGAGACCGGCGTCGCCTTCCCAGGCAGCCTGCGTCAACTGTTCAGCAAGGTCCACGCGTTGATCATCCCGAAATAGTGGCCCGACCGGAACGACCGGCGGCGGCGTACCGGCGAATCCCCGACGAGACCCCCGCCCCGACGGCGACCACGCAGACCGCCAGCCCCCCGAAGACGACCGGGTTCACCCAGCCCGGCACGATCTCGGTGCCCGCGCCCTCCTCCGTCACGCACTGCACGCTGACCGGCAACGTCATCCGCGTCACGATGTACTCGCCGGCCACGCCCCGGGCCGCGCACAGCTGATCCGGGTCCAGGATGTAGAAGCCGGACATCACGCCCCACGCGTACGCCCCGAGCGCGGCGGCCCCGGCCATGACCGCCACCAACCCACAGGACCGCCCACTCGGCACCCGCCACCCTTCCCCCGACTCCCGCCGCCACGCCCGCACGGCAAGCGCGAGGGCGGCGCCGACGACGACGAACGGCGTCAGGAACGGCGCGAGCGTCAGAACGAGGAAGAGTAAGGTCGCCACGCCTGACGAGACATCGTCGGGGGACGAGTGGTTCTGACGGAGCGGTGATCAGTCCACCACTTGGGGATCACGGAAGTAGTAGACGACCGTCACTCCTATGCCGGGGGTGTGCGTGTACACGACCGTGATCGCCTCGGCCGAGTCACGGGCGAGGGGCGTCGTGTACGTGTACTCCACCGAAGGGGGCCGCCAGCCTGGGATCTAGCGACCGGCCGCCGGGTCGCGGGCGATCGACGCGAGCGCGTCCCGGACGACGTCCCGCTCCCCCTCCGTCAGATCGCCGAACGCCTTCCTCGCGGGCTCGGCCTCTTCCAGCCGACTTCGCTCACGCCTTGCCCCCACCGGCGCGCGCGTCCTCCAGGGCTGCCATGACGTCGGGCGAGTTCCTGATGAGGATCCGGTGCCGGTAGGCCCGCACCACCGCCGCGGCACCCTCGAAATCGTTCGTGAGCGAAGCTCCTACGGCCGCCGCCAGCTCCTCCTCGAACCGCTCCCGGTCTCCCGGAAAGCCGTAGCGACTGAGGGCGCTGCGCAGGTCGTCCACGGTCCGGATCTCCGGAAGGGGCATCGCTCCCCAGCCGTGCTCGGGCTGTGCGCTCATGGTCTGCTCCTGGTGGACGGTCATGGCTCCGCTTCCCAGTATGGCGCTGCCCTGCCGGGCCGGGCATCGCGTGATCGTCACTTCGTCCCGCCCCCGCAGTCCGCCCACAGCAGTTTGCCGCCCTTGGATGCGCCCAGGTAGCGGAGTACCGAGACGCCGACGTCGTCCGCGCACGCCCGTACGAGGTGCAGGCCTCGGCCGGTTTCGGCGTCCGCCTCGGGTACGGTGCCGAGGGGGTCGCCCTTGAAGCCGGGAGGGACGCGCGGGTCCGTGTCCCAGACGGCGACGCGGACGCCGCCCGGCCGCGTCGACATGAGGCGCAGCGCGTACGCCCCCTCGGTGTGCAGGTGCGAGTTCGCCAGCAGCTCGGCCGCGAGGAGCTCCGCGGTGGGGGTGAGGTCGGGTACCTCGTGGGCGGCGAGGACGAGTCTGAGGACGCCCCTCGCGATACCCGGTGCGCGTGGATCGCGGGGAAGGTGCAGGGTGTAGTTCCAGGACGGCGATACGGTGGCCATCGGAAGTCTCCGGTCACTGAGGGGAGTTGGACGGGTGCCTGGTGTCAATGCCGTGGCGTCCCACGGTGCGCTTCCCGGCGGGGCGCCTGGACATGAAGATAGGGCTCGGCAAATGTCATTTGCGGGCTTTCGAGATACTTCAGTTCATATCTCGCTCGTGTGAGTGACCGACAGAACGCGCGTCCAGGAGGATTCACGTGCCTGCAAGGCCCCGGCTGACGGCCCGTCGTCTCCGACTCGCGGTGGAGTTGCGCAAGTTGCGCGAGCGCGCGGGCATGACGGCGACCGAAGCCGCACGCACGCTCGGCACCAGCCAGGGGCAGCTGAGCAATGTGGAGTCAGGCCGGTTCGGCGTGAGTCCCGAGCGCGTGAACGCGCTGGCGCGCGCGTACACATGCTCGGACCCCGCGTTCGTCGAGGCCTTGGCCGCCATGGCAGCCGACAAGACCCGCGGATGGTGGGAGACGTTCCGGGAGGTGCTGCCGCCGGCGCTTCTGAACATCGCGGAACTGGAGCATCACGCCACCGCGTTGCGGTCCGCCAACACCGCGCACATCCCGGGGCTGCTCCAGACCGCCGACCACGCTCGCGAGATCTTCCGGCAGGTCGTACCCGAGTTCTCACGATCGGACGTCGAACTCCGCGTGAGCCATCGGCTCCAGCGCCAGGCGCTCCTGGAGCGGAGCGACCCGATCCCGTTCAGCGCCGTCATTCACGAAGCCGCTCTGCGCGTGCCCGTCGGCGGCCCCGCTGCCGCCAAGCGTCAGCTTGAGCACCTCCTGGAGCACAGCGAACGCGAGCACATCACCGTCCAGGTGATCCCGTTCGCCATCGGCGCGTACCCCGGGTCCGGACAGAACATCCACTACGCGTCCGGCCCCCTGCCCCAGCTCGACACGGTCTCACTCGACCAGTCCCATGGTCCCGTACTCCTGGACGCCGAGGCACAGTTGGAGATGTACCGCATGCTGCTGGACCGCATGGAGCGCGTGGCACTGGAGCCGTCGAAGTCCCGCGACTTCCTCCGCGGCCTCATCAACGACCTGTAAGGAGATCCGATGCCCACCCACACCTGGCAGAAGTCGTCCTACTGCGGGCAAGGCGAATCGTGCGTCCACATATCCGCCGATCTCGGCACCGGCCCCGCTGCCATTCGCCTCATCGAATCCGGCGACGCCTCCCGCTCCGTCCTGACCGCCACGCCCGCCGCCTTTGCCGCGCTGCTGGGCGCGGTGTCTCAGGACCGCATTACCTGAGAGGTAATCGCGTCGCCCCGGCCGGGCCGGTCAGACTGGCGGTCGGTTCGCGTCGGAGGGCGCGGATCCAGCTGGGGAGGGAACGACCTTGTCGTCGGACACGCAGTCTTCGGTCACGCACACCACCACCCGCGCCGCTGTCGAGGAACTGCTGCGGCGGATCGGGGAGGGGGATCCCGGGCGTATCGCGGAGTTGTACGCCGAGCGCGGGGACTGGAAGTTGGACTGGCCCGAGGGGGAGCACGGTCGTCCTCGGAGCGCCACGCCCTGGATCCGGCATCGGGCCACCCGGGCCGACGCCGCCGCCCACTTCCGCGAGCTCGCCGAGCACCACGTGCCGGGACAGGCGGCGACCGAGATCGAGCGGATCCTCGTCGACGGGGACGACGCCGTCGTGCTCGGTGAGATCCGGCAGACCGCCCGCTCGACCGGGCGGGCCTACCGCGCCCGGTTCGCGCTGCATCTGACGATCGAGGACGGCCTCGTCGTGCGGCATCACGTCTATGAGGACAGCCTTGCCGTCGCACGGGCGTTCGACCCGGAAGCGGGCTGACCCTCCGCCAGGTCCGCTGCCACCGCCGCGTGGTCCGAGGGCCAGACGCCGTCGACGGGGCCGTGGCCCGCCCGCCACACCTTCCGCACATGGCCCTCGCCCGCCGGGCCGGGCAGGCCGACGTGGATGTAGTCGATGCGGGCCGGAGGCTCCAGCACGCGGGCCGCGTAGGGGTTCTCGGGGGTCCAGGTGGCCGCGGGGGCGGTCGGGTCGGCGTAGTCCCAGGCGTCGTAGAGGACCTGGCCGGGGACGGCCGGCGCGGTCCTCGTCCCGCCGAAGAGGCGTACCTCGTCGGAGTCCGGCCAGGCGTTGAAGTCGCCGGTGACGACGGGCGGGAACGGGGTGTCGGCGCGGTGCCGGGCGACGAACTCCGCCAGCGCGGTCACCTGGGCGCAGCGCACCGCCGACGCGTGCGTGACCGACGTGAGGTGCGCGGTGAAGAAGGGGACGTCGAAGGCGGGTGCGGCCACGCGCGCGTAGAGGGCCAGGCGGCCGTCGGCCAGGTCGGGGGGCGTGGGGAGCGGCAGCGTCTCCTGCTCCACCACCGGCCAGCGGCTCAGCACCGCGTTGCCGATGTCGATCCCGGCGGCCCCGCTCCCGTCGCCCTCGTCGCCTATGCGCTTGCGCCAGCGTTCCGGGGACGGCGACGGCGCCCACGCGCAGTGCAGGCCCAGCTCGCCGGCCAGCCACTCGGCGAGGTTCTCGTCGCCGGCCGCCCACACCTCCTGGAGGCCGATCACGTCGGGGCGCAGCTCCCGCAACACCGACAGGATCGCCTTCTGCCGTTCCCGCCAGGGGCCGAACCGCCACCACAGGTTCCAGCTCACCACGCGCATGTGCAGCCACCCGCTCTCGTCACGCAGAAGGGGTCGGGGGACCATTGAAGCAACAGATGCGACAGCAGCGACAGCAGCAGTACTGTCCGCGAAGGAGTGCCACGGATCATGGCCCGGCCCACCGACCTCCGCTTCCGCGCGACCACCGCCGTGCAGCGGTACCTCGCCAACCCGCTCATGCGCCGCCTGCCGTTCCACACGCTCCTGGAGACCACCGGCCGGGTCTCCGGCCTGCCCCGCCGCACCCCGCTGGGCGGGCGGCGCGAGGGCGACACGTTCTGGCTGGTCTCGGAGTTCGGGGAGCGGTCGCAGTACGTCCGCAACATCCAGGCCGATCCGCGGGTACGGGTGCGGATCGGCGGGCGGTGGCACCACGGCACCGCCCACCTGCTGCCCGACGACGACCCGGTCGCCCGCCTGCGCACCCTGCCCAAGGCCAACAGCACGGCCGTCCGGGCGCTGGGGACCGGGCTGCTCACCGTGCGGGTCGACCTCACCGACTGACGTCCGATCGGGCGAAGCGCCTCGGCTCAGGCCGGGGCTTTGGCCGCCCGCGCGTACAGGCTCGTCACCAGTTCCGCCACCGCCCGCGGTGCGCGCAGCGTCGGGAAGTGGTCGCTGTCCGGGTGGCGGAGCAGCTCGCAGCCGGGGATGCGGGCGGCCATCTCCTCGTTGCAGCGGACCACTTCGGGCTGGTCCCGTTCGCCGAGCAGCAGCGCGCAGGGCAGGTCCAGCTCGCCGAGGCGGTCGAAGAGCGGGGGTTCCTCGGCCTCGTGGCCGTAGGTCGTGAACCAGGCGGGGATCGCCGCGCGCAGGGCCGCCGTGGCCTCCGGGTCGGGGGGCGTGCCCGCCGCTCCCCACAGCCGCAGCGCAAGCGCGACGAGGCCGTCCATGTCGCCGGCCTTGGCCAGGGTCTCGATCTGTTCGGTCACCTCCCGCACCTCCACGTCGGGGTAGCCCGAGACGCCCGGCACCAGCAGTCCGAGTCCGGCGACTCGGCCGGGCTCGTCCAGCGCCATGCCGATCGCCGTACGGCCGCCCATGCTGGAGCCGACGAGCACGGCCCGCTCCACGCCGAAGTGGTCGAGGATCGCGCGCAGGTCCGCGCGCTGGCTGTAACCCGTCGCGGGCTTGGGCGAGTTGCCGTAGCCGCGCGCGTCGTAGCGGATCAGACGGGGGAGGTGGGTCAGGTGGGGCAGGACCGGATCCCAGAGCCGGGAGTCCCCGACTCCGGGATGGAGCAGGACCACCGGTAGGCCCTGGCCCCCGGCCCCCGTCTCCGCCGCCCAGATTTCGCCGTTCTCGACCGTCACCATACGTTCCATACCGGTCACCGTACGTTGCCATGGCGACGGTGGCCATGGTGCGGCGGCCGGAACGCCGACGGGCGGCGTGCTCCGACGTGATGTCGGGGTACGCCGCCCTGGGGCGAAGCGAGTTGCGAAGCGAGTTGCGAAGCGAGTTGCGAAGCGAGTTGCGGGGTGTGGCCCGCGCCGTCATGGCCGCTACTTCGGGTCGCGGTTGTACGTCGAGGCCGACCAGAAGTAGCCGAGCACCGCGAGCCCCAGGCTCCAGGCGACCGCGAGCCAGCCGTTGTGGCCGATCTCGGTGCCGAGGAGCAGTCCGCGCAGGGTCTCGATGGCGGGGGTGAAGGGCTGGTACTCGGCGATGGGCCGGAACCAGCCCGGCATGGTGTCGGCCGGGATGAAGGCGCTGGAGATGAGCGGCAGCAGGACCAGCGGCTGGGCGCTGTTGGCGGCGGCCTCGGCGTTCGGGCTGGCCAGGCCCATGCCGACGGCGATCCAGGTGAGCGCCAGGGAGAAGAGCACGAGCAGTCCGAACGCGGCCAGCCATTCCAGGGCCGTGGCGTCGGTGGACCGGAAGCCGATGGCCACCCCGACGGCGCCGACGAGGACGACGCTGGCGACGCACTGCAGCACACTGCCGACGACGTGCCCGATGAGCACGGAGCCGCGGTGGATCGCCATCGTGCGGAAGCGGGCGATGATGCCCTCGTTCATGTCCGTGGAGACGGACACCGCGCTCCCGACGACGGTGCCGCCGATGGTCAGCATCAGGATGCCCGGGACGATGTAGGCGATGTAGTCGGAGCGGTCCGTGCCGCCGATGCCCACGCTCATCACGTCGCCGAAGATGTAGACGAAGAGCAGGAGCAGCATGACCGGCGTGAGCAGCAGGTTCAGCGTGAGGGACGGGTAGCGCCGGGCGTGCAGGAGGTTGCGGCGCAGCATGGTGGAGGAGTCGCGCACGGCGAGGGAGAGGGAGCTCATCGGACGTTCTCCTTGGACTGACCGGACTGACCGGACTGGCTCGGCTGGTTGGACTGGCTCGGCTCGTCGGACTGACGGGACTGGCTGGGGACGTCGGCGCCGTCGGTGAGGGCGAAGAAGACGTCGTCGAGGTCGGGGGTGTGCACGGTCAGTTCGTCCGCCTCGACGCCGACGGAGTCCAGCCGGTCGAGGAGGGTGCGCAGGACGCGCTGGCTGCCGTCGCTGGGGATCTGCAGGGACAGCGCCTCGTCGTCCCGGGCGGCCTCGCCCACCGCGGAGGCGGCGGAGCGGTAGGCGGCCGGGTCGGTGAAGCGGAGCCGGACGTGTCCGCCCGGGACGATCCGCTTCAGCTCCTCGGCGGTGCCCTCGGCCGCGATCCGGCCGTCGTTGAGCACGGCGATGCGGTCGGCGAGCTGGTCGGCCTCCTCCAGGTACTGGGTGGTGAGGAAGACGGTGACGCCGTCGGAGACCAGCTCGCGGATGATCTGCCACATGTTGTGGCGGCTGCGCGGGTCGAGGCCGGTGGTCGGCTCGTCGAGGAAGATGATCCGCGGGCCGCCGACCAGCGTCATCGCGAGGTCCAGGCGTCGCTTCATACCGCCGGAGTAGCCGGCGGCCGGCTTCTTCGCGGCCTCGGTGAGGTCGAAGCGCTCCAGCAGTTCGGCGGCGGCCCGCCGTCCCTCACTGCGGGAGAGGTGGTGCAGGTCCGCCATGAGCAGCATGTTCTCCTCGCCGGTGATCAGACCGTCGACGGCGGAGAACTGCCCGGTGACGCCGATCGCCGCACGCACCGCCTGCGGTTGAGCGGCCACGTCGCGGCCCGCGACCTGCACCTGCCCGCCGTCGGCCGAGATGAGCGTGGAGAGGATCTTCACGGCGGTGGTCTTGCCGGCGCCGTTCGGGCCGAGCAGGGAGAAGATCGTCCCTTCGGGGACGGCCAGGTCGATGCCGTCGAGCACGACCTTGTCCCCGTAGGACTTGCGCAGCCCGTTCGCCGCGATGGCCAAGCTGGTCATGATGGGTGCTCCTTCAGAGGCTGCTTCAGAGGCTGTTCAGCGGTTGCTTCGGCCGTTGCTTCGGCGGGTGCCTCGGCGGTTTGCTTCAGCGGTTGCGGGCGACGGTCAGAGGCTGTGGGCGGTGATGTCGCCGTAGCCGGTGGTGGCGTGGACGGTCAGGCCGGCGTCGGCGCCGTCGGCGTTCTTGAGGGTGTTCTGGATCCGGCCGAAGCCGGTGCCGGCGTCCAGGGAGGCGGAGACCCCGTGGGCCGCGCCGACCGAGATGTCGCCGTGCTGGGTGCTCAGGGTGAGCGTGCCGCCCAGGGCCTCGGCGACGCGGAGGTCGCCCTTCTGGGTGCTGATCTCCGCCGGGCCGTTCAGTCGGCCGACCGAGATGTCGCCGGCGAGGGCGATGAGGCGGACGCTCGCGGCCTCGTCGAGCTTGACCGCGTCCTGCGGGCCGTACGCGCCCTCGAAGACGACGTCGCCGAGCCGGCCGACGCCCCGGAACTCGGCGCTGCCCGCCTTCGCCTCGACGCGGGAGCCGGTGGGCAGCTGGACGGTCACCTCGACGGATCCGGAGGAGCCGAGGATCCGGTTCTTCGCGGCCGGGGCCTCGATCCGCAGGACGCCGTCCGCGTAGCCGACCGAGATCTGCTCCGCCGCCTTCACGTCGCGGCTCTTGGAGGCGTTCGCCGGCCGGACCTCGACGGTGGTGTCGGCGCGGTCGGCGGCGATGAACTGGATGCGTCCCGCGGGGATGTCGAGGACGGTGGAGACGGCGGCGGGGGTGTCGAACTTCTGCATCGTTCTCTCCTTGGAGTCGTTGTTTCCGATGAGGAAAAAGCTACGTTGCGTTCACGAACTTGGCAACGCCGTCGTTGCATAGAAATGACATTCACGCAGGTAAGAGCAGAGAAATCGTTGCAACGACCTGGAGGCTAATGCAATAACCACACTCTGCACGTTGCAATGAAATGGGAGTGAACGCTATATTGGGAGGCACCACGGAGCACGAAGGAGACCGCGATGCCGGGAGGCAGGCTCACCCAGCAGGAACGCCAGCAGATCGCAGTGGGGCTGGCCGACGGCCACGCCTACGCGGAGATCGCCAGAGGCATCGACCGTCCGACGTCGACGGTCACGCGTGAGGTGCTGCGCAACGGCGGCCCCACCGCCTACCGCGCCGAACTCGCCCACCGCGCCACCGAGCAGCGCGCCCACCGGCGCAGGCAGAGCGCGACCCGGGACCCGAAGGCGCCCGCGCAGCCCCACGGGCGCGACGCGGAGGCGGTGCGCGCGTACGAGGAGGTGCTCACCACCGTGTTCATCTCGTCGGGCATGCCCACGATGATGGCCCGGGTGCTGGCAAGCCTCCTGCTCACGGACTCGGGGAGCCTCAACGCGTCCGAACTCGCCCAGCGCCTCCAGGTCAGCCCGGCGTCCGTCTCCAAGGCGATCGCGTTCCTGGAAGGCCAGGGCATGGTCCGCCGGGAACGCGACGAGCGCCGGCGCGAGCGCTATGTCGTCGACGACGACATCATGTACGACTCGATGATGGCCAGCGCCCGTGGCACCGCCCAGGTCGCCGAGACCGCACGGCAGGGCATCGGCGTCCTCGGCCTGCGGACCCCGGCCGCCGTCCGCCTCGAGAACATGGCCCGCTTCCTCGACTTCGTCTCGGAGAACACCGCCCGCGCCGCGGAACAGGCCCGCGCCATCCTCCACACGAAGCCCGAGACGGCCTCGGACGGCACTGCCGAGTCGCAACCGAAGCCGGATCACCCATAGCACCGGGCACGACAGAGCCCCCTACGGATCCTTGTCCTCGGATCCGTAGGGGGCTCTGTCGTTGCCGGCGCCTACCGCGCGGCGCGGCTCGGCTCGGCTCGGGTCACTTCGCCGGCTTGTAGAACGTGTACGTGGCCGCGTACGGCACGCTGACCTGCTCGGCGCCCGTGCAGGCCGTGGTCGGGGCCACCCCGCCGGACGTGTCGAGGCGCTGGATGTAGCTGACGTCCGCGAAGGTGCCCGCGCCGCGCGTGGCGGTGGACTTCAGGAGCAGCTCGGGGATGGTGCCGGCCTTGGGGGACGTGGCGACGGCCGCGGCGTTGACGGCGCTGCCGTCCACCGTGGACACCCAGACCGGGCCGCGGGAGTGCAGCGCGAGCGGGCGGTGGGCGCGGTCTCTCTTGGCCGACAGGGTGGCGGCGGGCTCCAGGAGCTTCCAGACGCCGTCGGTGCAGGTGTAGGTCTGGACGCCGCGGGCGTCGAAGACGCCGGTGAGACGGTTGCCGTCCGGCACCTTGAGGGCGGCGGGAGCCTTGACCGAGGTGACGGACGACTGCGCGGGCGCGGCATCGGCCGTCGTGGCGAGCACGGTACCGGCGAGCGCGACGGCAGCGGCCGTGGTGGTGAGGGCGAGACGCTTGGCGAGCTTCAAGTGGGGTCTCCAGAACGTTTTCTGAATGTCCTTCAGGGGAAGACATGTCGAATGGACAGATGTGCTGTCCCTGTCTCCCGCGTCGGGACGTTACGTGCCCGCCCGCACGATTCGGAGGCTACTGGCCGGTTATGGGCCTCCGGCACCACGCTGTCTGCACGCCCGGGACACCGCCGTGGCTCAAAAGGGCACATCATCCCGGCCAGACGATCGACTGCACCTCGCTGTACGCGTGCAGCGCGTACGAGCCGACGTCCCGGCCGACGCCGCTGCGCTTGAACCCGCCGAACGGGGCCTCCATGTTGCGGCCCACGGTGTTGATCCCGACGCCCCCGGCCCGTAGCCGCCGGGCCACGCGGAAGGCGCGGGCCACGTCGGCCGACCAGACGTAGTCGATGAGGCCGTAGTCGCTGTCGTTGGCCAGGGCGATGCCCTCGTCCTCCTCGTCGAACGGGATGACCGTCACCACCGGGCCGAAGATCTCCTCCCTGGCCACCCGCATGTCGTTCGTGCAGTCGGCGAGGAGGGTCGGGGCGACGTAGAACCCCCGGTCCAACGGCGGACGTTCGCCGCCCGCGACGACCACCGCGCCCTCCTTCCGGCCCAGTTCGACATAGGACTCGACCCGGTCCCGGTGCGCGGCCGAGATCACCGGGCCGACGACCGTGCCCGCCGCCCTCGGATCCCCCACCGTCAACCGACCCGCATACGCCGCCAGTTGCTCCACCAGCCGGTCGTACACCCCGCGCTGGGCCAGCACGCGCGTGGGGGCCGTGCAGATCTGGCCGCTGTAGAAGGAGAAGGTCGTCCCGATGCCCGCCACCGCCGAGCCGACGTCCGCGTCGTCCAGGACGACCGCCGCACCCTTGCCGCCCAGCTCCATCAACTGGCGTTTCATGTCCCGGCCGCACACCTCGGCGATGCGCTGTCCGACGGCCGTCGAGCCGGTGAAGCTGACCATGTCGACGTCCGGCGACGACACGGCCGTCTCACCGATCTCGACCGCGCGCCCGGAGACGACGTTGACCACCCCGCGCGGCGCGCCCGCCGCCTCCAGCGCCTCCGCCATCCGGTAGACGGACAGCGGATCCTGCGGGGCGGGCTTCACCACCACCGTGTTGCCCATGGCGAGGGCGGGGGCGATCTTCCCGGCCGGGTTCGCCCAGGGGTTGTTGTAGGAGGTGATGCAGGTGACGACCCCGACCGGCTGCCGGACCGCCACCGCGCCCATCACCCCGGCCTTCCCCATCGGGCCGGCCTCGTTGATCTGCGGCGGGACCGGCCACTCGGCGGGCTCCACGCGCGCGTAGCGGCGAAAGCGGGCCGCGCCGACCCCGACCTGCATCGCGCGCGCGGTCCCGGTCGTGGCGCCCGTCTCCGCCTGGGCGAGCTCGGCGTAGGGCGCCAGCCGGCCGCGGATGATGTCCGCGGCCCGGCCGAGCACCGCCGCCCGCTCCTCGGGCGAGGTGCGCGACCACGAGCCGAAGGCCTCGCGGGCAGCGGCGCAGGCCGCCCGCACCTGATCCCGCGAGGCCTCCGGGGCCCACCCGACGGTCCCCTCGGTCGCCGGGTCGACGATCTCGTAGTGACCGCCGTCGGGTTCGGCCCAGACCCCGCCCACGAACAGCCGCTGCCCGTCGAGGGCTTCCCCCTCCGCCGCCTCGTCGCTCACCTGGTGCTCACCGTCCTGGTGTCCCGCCCCGAGCGCAGCACCCGTCCCGGCACGGCGCCCGTCACGACGTCGTCCCGGATGGCCGCCACGCCGTTGACCCAGACCGCCCGCACCCCGATCGCCTTGGAGTCGAGCCGCGGACTGTCACCCGGCAGGTCGTGCACCAGGGTGGCCTTGCCCGCGTCGATCCGCTCCGGGTCGAACAGGACGAGATCCGCGTGGAAGCCCTCCTGGATCCGCCCCCGCTCCCGCAGTCCGAACAGCTGCGCCGGATCGTCCGTGAGCATCTTCACCGCCTGCTCCAGACCGGCCAGCTTCCGCCCGCGCAGACAGTCGCCGAGGAAGCGCGTGGTGTACGGCGCCCCGCACATCCGGTCCAGATGCGCGCCGGCGTCGGAGCCGCCGAGCAGGACGTCCTCGTGCTGCCAGGTCTGAGCCCGCAGCGCCCAGGAGTCGGGGTCGTTGTCCGTGGGCATCGGCCACAGGACCGTCCGCAGGTCGTCGGCCGCGCAGATCTCGACCAGACAGGCGAAGGCGTCCAGCCCGCGTTCGGCGGCGATGTCGCGCACCACCCGGCCGGTGAGCCCCTCGTTCGCCGCGCTGTAGGTGTCGCCGATGACATACCGCCCGAAGTTCGTCAGCCGCCGGAAGACGCCCGCCTCCTTCGACTCCCCCCGCCGCACCATCTCCGCCCGGACGTCCGGGTCGCGCAGCCGCTCGATGCGCTCCGGGACCGGCAGGGCGAGGATCGGACCCCACCCCGGGATCAGGTTCAGCGCGCAGAACGTGCCCAGGGACATGTTCATCGGCGTGAGGATCGGCATGGTCAGCGCCACGACCCGGCCGCCGGCCTTGCGCGCCCGCTCGCTCGCGAACAGCTGCCGGGGCACCCGCTCCGGGACGGCCGCGTCGATGGTGAGAACGTTCCAGTTCAGCGGACGTCCGGCCGCCGCGCTCATCTCCGCGAACAGCTCGATCTCGGCGTCGCTGAACTGGTCCAGACAGCCCGCGACGATCGCCTCGATCTGCGTGCCCTCGTGGTCGCCGACGGCCCGCGACATCGCCAGCAGCTCCGCCGGGAGCGCGTGGCGGGACGCGACGGGCTGCCCGTCCCCGTCGGAGTGGGTGGAGGACTGGGTGGTGGAGAAGCCCCAGGCCCCCGCCTCCATGGCCTCGTGCAACAGCCGGACGATGGCGGCCAGTTGCTCTTCGGTGGGCTGCCCGCCCACCGCCTCCGGCCCCATCACATGCCGCCGCAGCGCGCAATGCCCCACCATGAAGCCCGCGTTGACGGCGATCCGCCCCTCCAGCGCGTCCAGGTACTCCCCAAAGCCGCTCCAGGACCAGGGCGCCCCCTCCTCCAACGCGACCAGGGACATCCCCTCCACCTTGGACATCATCCGCCGCGTGTAGTCGGCGTCCTCGGGGCGGGCGGGATTCAGCGGCGCGAGCGTGAACCCGCAGTTCCCGGCGGCGACGGTGGTCACCCCGTGGTTCAGGGACGGGGTCGCGTACGGATCCCAGAACAACTGGGCGTCGTAGTGCGTATGCGGATCGACGAACCCGGGCGCGAGGACGAGCCCGGCGGCGTCCTCGACCGTACGCGACTCCTCGGTGACCGACCCGACGACGGCGATCCGCCCGTCCCGGATCCCGACATCAGCAACAAAGGCGGGCACACCGGTCCCGTCGACGACGGTCGCGCCTTTGATGACGTGATCGAGCATGGGATGCCTCCTCAAGATGCGTGCGGGATGCCCACCCAGGGGCGCGGGGCTGTTTCGATGTGCGGCTACCGCCGCGTGGGCGCGACCAGCCACGACGGACCCGCACCCGCCGACGAACGCTCAAGCCCCTTGCCGGAACCGCGTAGTCCGATGCACGGGATCCGTGTCGATCTTCGGAATCACGTGCTCCCCGATCAACCGGATCGTCTGCAACGTCTCCGCCTTCGGCACCCCCACCGGCAGCCCGAACGACAGCTGATCGGCCCCGGCCTGCTCCCACCGCTTGCACTGCCGCGTCACCTCGTCCGGATCGCCGCAGATCAACAGCTCCTCCTCGATGAGGAGTTCGACGAACTCGGCGTTGTACTCGGGCAGCGTCTCCGGCCAGACGGGGAAGCCCTCGGGCTTGGGGAACGTGTCGTGGTAGCGGAACACCAACGACGGCAGATAGTGCAGCCCGCCGTCCACGGCGATCCGGATCGCCTCGTCGTGCGTGGGCGCACAGATCGCCGTCGTCGTCACCATCACGTTGTCGTTGACGAAGTCACCGATCGGCTCGGCGTTGACGACCGCCGTCTTGTACTGCTCCAGCACCCACTCCATGTCGGAGACCTTCTGGATGCTGAAGCCGAGGACGCCGAGCCCCTTGCGCGCGGCCATCGCGTACGACGGCGGCGACCCGGCCGCGTACCACATCGCCGGGTGGGACTTCCCGTACGGCTTCGGCAGGACCTTGCGCGGCGGCAGCTGCCAGTGCTTGCCCTGGAAGCCGACGTACTCGTCCTGGAGCCACATCTTCGGGAACTCGGCGATGGTCTCCTCCCAGATCTCCTTCGTGTAGTTCATGTCGGTGATCCCGGGGAGGAAGCCGAGGATCTCGTGCGAGCCGGCACCGCGGCCGCTGCCGAACTCGAAGCGGTTCTCGGAGAGATGGTCGAGCATGGCGACCTTCTCGGCGACCTTCACCGGGTGGTTGACCTGGGCGAGCGGGTTGAAGATCCCCGACCCCAGATGGATCCGCTCCGTCGCGTGGGCGAGGTAGCCGAGGAAGACGTCGTTGGCGGAGAGGTGCGAGTACTCCTCCAGGAAGTGGTGCTCGGAGGCCCAGGCGTACTTGAACCCGGACTTGTCCGCCTGGATGACGTACTCGGTCTCCTCCATCAGCGCCTTGTGCTCGGCGAGTGGATCGGTCTCGGCACGCTTGCCCACGTATCCCTGTACAAAGAGCCCGAATTCCAAGGAGGTTCACCGTCCCCAGTCAGTCAATGAGCATCGTTTCTGACGAACCGTCAGCTCCAACGGCTGTCGCCGACTGTGGCACCGGCGGCATGCACCGTCAATACCTGACGACTAGTCAGAAGTGCCGGTCTCGAAAACCGGAACCCTGAACCCTGAACTCGGAACCCTTGACTCAGAACAAGGACACCCCGGCCAGCCAGCCCCCGTCGATCACGAACGGCTGGCCGGTGATGTACGAGGAGTCGTCCGAGGTGAGGAAGAGGGCGAGCCTCGCCACCTCCTCGGGCCGGCCGATCCGGCCGAGCGGCACGAGCTTGCGGTAGAGCCCGTCCAGGGCCTTCGAGGTCTCCTCGGGGTCCGCGTCCGGGTCCAGCAGCGACGGGTTGGACATCGCGGTGTCGACGGCCCCGGGGCACATCGCGTTGACCCGGATCCCGCGCGGCGCGAGCTCCAGGGCGGCGACCCGGGTGAGCCCGAGGATCGCGTGCTTGGTCGCCGCGTACGCGCCCACCGCCGCCATCCCGGTCAGGGCCGTGTACGAGGCCGTGTTGACGATCGTGCCGCCGTCCGTCAGCACCGGCGCGACCGTCTTCACACCGAGGAAGCAGCCGACCTGGTTGACCTGCACGACCTGCATGAACTCGTCGAGGGGCGTGTCGACGAGGGCGTTGAAGCGCAGAATGCCGGCGTTGTTGACGAGGCCGTCGAGCCGGCCGTAGGCCTCCTGCACGGTGCGCACGGCGGCCTGCCAGGAGTCCTCCCGCCCGACGTCGAGGTGGACGTACCGCGCGTCTATCTCGTCCGCGAGCTCCTGCCCCTGCTCGTCGAGCACATCGGCGACGACGACCTGCGCACCCTCCTCCCGGAACAGCCGCGCCTCCTGCTCGCCCTGGCCCCGCGCGGCCCCGGTGACGAGAACGACCCTTCCGTCGAGCTTGCCCATGCCGACCTCCCTGGCGTTTTCGCGTCGCTGGAGTCCGCATCGTAGCGCTTGAGCTGACACACCGTCAGATACTGTGTCAGCACACGGGTGGCGGGCCGGTCCCTCCGACTGCGGGTGCTGATACCGAAGGCCGTTGCGATGCGCACACGCTCCCGCGGCGGCCGATCGGGCCGCTCCACCGCAAAGGCGTGAACAGTGCCGCAACAAGATCTACGCCCGCGTAACGATTCGAGCTCTTGTTCCCTGAGTCCGCCAACGGGACTGTGCTGCCTGTACTTTGGCGTTTCTTGATCCAAAACCTGTCGCGGAGGCAATGAGTCATGCGCAAGGTCGCCAAGTCCGGAGCCATTGGGATGTCCGCCGTCGCCATCGCTGCGCTGGGAGTCGCCTACGCGGGATCCACCGCGAACGCTTCCCAGTCGGTCGCCGCATCCGCAGCCCCGGGCGATGTCTACAAGGCCAGATCGAACAAGTTGTTCGGCACGACCTACACGCAGGTCGTCGCTCTGTCACTTCCGGCAGGGACCTACACCGTGACTGGTACCGCCCACCTGATATACGCGGACAAGGCGAACTGCTACCTCACGCCTGGTGGCCCTCAGATGGCAACGCCTCGAAGCAGCGGCTACAACGAGATGTCACTGAGCGGCACCGGAGTTGTGACCCTGGCGACGGCGGGCAAGGTTCAGTTGATGTGCAACAGCGAAAAGGTGCTTCCCGCACCGCAGGACCCGGGCGCCAACAGCACTCTGGTAGCCACCAGGGTCGCCTCCTACGAGGACCAGGGAACAGGCGCCCCGTAACCCGCTGCCGCACCTCGGGACGGTGGCCGACATCCGTGCCGCGCTGTGGAACGGGCGGGGCTTCCCGGGCGACGCCGAGAGCTTCGAGGCCGACCTCGCTCGCACCCTGGACACCTCCACGGTCGCGGACGTCATCACGACGTATGCCGGCCGAACAGCGACCACGTGCCCGTCCGTGGGTCGACCTGCAGAAGACGAGCGACGCCTGCGGCCGCGTACCACGCCGTCTTCTCGTTGATGCCTTTGAGCCGCTCGGACGGAGAGCTGACCTCCACGGCCAGTTCGACCGCGTCGGCATCCAGGAGCCAGCCGTCGTCATCCTTGAACGCACGAGGACCGATGGTCAGATCCGGGGCGCCACCGGCCTTCGTCGTCGAGGTGGAGAAGCGGGCCGATGAGATCGTTCGGGCAGCGGAGGCACGGCACCTCGACGGGCCCACCTGCCAGGGCGCAGGTGAGGGAGTGCAGACCGCGTACGTACCCGGCGGTATGTTCCTCTGCCTCACCGTCCCCCGTCACGAGTGCGTCTATGGCAACGCCGTGCCCTCGACGGCATCCGGGGCGCCGAGGCCGCCTCGCAACCGGATCGTTCAGGAAGAGCCGGTCAGGAGTGGTCCCACCTCTGTGCCGAAGGCCTCCATCTGGTCGGTGAGTTCCGTGCGGCTGCGGCAGCGGAAGCGGATCTGGATCTGGTTCACGCCCATCGACCGGTAGGCGGTGAGGGACTCGGCGAGCGCCTGCGGGGGGCCGCTCAGGGTGCGGCGGCCCACGTCCCAGGAGGGGGCGCCGACGTAGAGGGGCTCGGTGATGGCGCCGATGGTGAAGGGGTCGGGGAAGGGGACGCCGAAGCAGGTCGTGCCCGCGTCGCGGATGCGTCTGATCCGCTCGATCTGGTCGGGCAGCCGGTCCCTGGGGTCGCCCTGGGGCAGCCAGCCGTCGCCCTTGAGGGCGGCCCGGCGGACGGCCGCCGGGGAGGAGCCGCCGACCCAGAGGGGGACGCGGGGCTGGGCGGGCCGGGGCCGCTGGCCGAGCCCCTCGAAGTCGTACAGCTTGCCGTGGTGGACCGGGAACTCCTCCTCCCCCAGGGCGGCCCGCAGCGCGTCGAGCGTCTCGTCGAGCACGGCCCCGCGCCGCTCGAAGTCCACCCCGAGCGCCTCGAACTCCTCCCGTACGTGACCGGCCCCGACCCCGAGGATCAGCCGGCCGCCGCTGAGGTGGTCGAGGGTCGTGTACTGCTTGGCGGTGAGGAGGGGGTGGCGCAGGCCGACGACGGCGACGTGCGCGAGGAGCCGGACGCGTTCGGTCACCGCGGCGAGGTGGGCGAGGGTGGCGACGGGGTCGTACCAGACCGTGCTCATCGCCTCCGCCAGTCGGCGCGGGATCGCCACGTGGTCGCAGCCGGCGATGTACGCGAAGCCGGCCCGGTCGGCGGCCTGGGCGATCGCCACCAGGTCGGCGGGTCCGGCGTCCGCCTCCCACGGCTCGGCGTAGATCGTGGACTGGGACTGGACCGGGAGCTGGATGCCGTAGGCGAGGCCCGCCGGGCTCACCGGGCCGTCCGCCGGGCTCGCCGCGCCGTCCGCCGGGCTCACCGCGGGCTCCACAGGCCTGCTGGGGTCAGCCCCAGCAGGTCGATCGCGTTGCCCCGGACGATCCGCTCGACCACGTCCGGGGCCAGGTGCCCCATCTGCGCCTCGCCGACCTCGCGCGACTTCGGCCAGGTGGAGTCGGAGTGCGGGTAGTCGGTCTCGTACAGGACGTTGCCGAGGCCGATGGAGTCGAGGTTGCGCAGGCCGAAGGCGTCGTCGAAGAAGCAGCCGTAGACGTGGTCGGCGAAGAGCTCGGACGGGGGACGGTGGACCTTGTCCGCGACCCCGCCCCAGCCCCGGTTCTCCTCCCACACCACGTCGGCGCGCTCCAGGATGTAGGGGATCCACCCGATCTGTCCCTCGGCGTACATCACCTTCAGGTCGGGGAAGCGTTCGAACTTGCCGCTCATCAGCCAGTCGACCATCGAGAAGCAGCAGTTGGCGAAGGTGATCGTGGAGCCGACGGCCGGCGGGGCGTCCTCGGACGTGGACGGCATCCGGCTGCTGGAGCCGATGTGCATCGCGACGACCGTGCCGGTCTCGTCGCAGGCGGCGAGGAAGGGGTCCCAGTAGTCGGTGTGGACGGAGGGCAGGCCGAGGTGCGGGGGGATCTCGGAGAAGGCGACCGCCCGCACCCCGCGGGCGGCGTTGCGCCGGACCTCCGCCGCGGCGAGCTCGGCGTCCCACAGGGGGATGAGGGTGAGCGGGATGAGACGGCCCTGGGCCTGCGGCCCGCACCACTCCTCCACCATCCAGTCGTTGTAGGCGCGCACGCAGAGCAGGCCCAGTTCACGGTCGGCGGCCTCGGTGAAGGTCTGGCCGCAGAAGCGCGGGAAGGTGGGGAAGCAGACGGCGGACTGGACGTGGTTGACGTCCATGTCGGCGAGCCGGGACGGGACGTCGTAGGAGCCCGGCCGCATCTGCTCGTAGGTGATGACCTCCAGCTTGATCTCGTCCCGGCTGAAGCCGACGGCGGTGTCCAGGCGGGTGAGGGGGCGGTGCAGGTCCTCGTAGATCCACCAGTCGCCGATGGGGCCGTCGTCGCCGGGCTCGCCCATGACGGGCTTGAAGCGGCCGCCGAGGAAGGTCATCTCCTTCAGCGGGGCGCGGACCACGCGGGGCCCGGTGTCGAGGTACTTCTTCGGGAGGCGGTCCTGCCAGACGGTGCTGGGCTCTACGGTGTGGTCGTCGACGGAGATGATGAGCGGGAGGGGTGTGGCGGGCGTGGCAGGCGTGGCGGGCGTGGCAGGCGTCGTACTCGTCGGTGTGGTCTCCATGGGGGCACGGTAGCGCCGATCTGACGGATCGTCAGCTGTCTGTCGACCGCTCGTCAGCAGTCCGTCGACCGCCGGGAACGGGGCGACTTCATACGACAGTTGATCGACTCGAACCACTTGATCAACTCTGTGACGATGTGCGCCCGGCCGAGGCCCGGCCGCCGCCCACGCGCCGCGCACGCGCTGCGCGCCGGCTGTGCGGGGCCGTGCGGACTCCCGCGCACCTCCCGGGGAGGCTGACGACTCCGGCATGGACAGGGCAAACTGACCTAGTAGTTCGGATGCCTAGGGGGAGCCTTGATGGACGACCGTGGAAGACACGGCGGACCGCGAGTGCCGGAGCAGAGGCGTCCCGGCTCCCCCGCGGAGCCGGCGGCGCTGCGCTTCGCCGTGCTCGGCCCGGTGCGCGCACACCGCGGCGACGACCAGTTGGCCGTCGGCTCCCCCCAGCAACGCGCCCTGCTCGCAGCCCTGTTGCTGCGGGAGGGCCGTACGGCGACGGCCGCCGAGCTGATCGACGCGCTGTGGGGCCAGGATCCGCCGCTGCAGGCGCTGGCGGCGGTGCGCACCTATGCCTCGCGGCTGCGCAAGGTGCTGGACCCGGGCGTCCTGGTGAGCGAGTCCGGCGGGTACGCGGTGCGCGGGCTGGGCCCGGAAGCGCTGGACCTGACGGTGGCGCAGGAGTGGGCGGCGGAGGCCGAGAAGGCCAAGGCGGCCGGGGATCCGGCCCGGGCCCGGGAGGTGCTGAACCGCGCCCTGGGCCTGTGGGACGGCGAGGTGCTCGCCGGCGTGCCCGGGCCGTACGCGGAGGCGCAGCGCGTCCGCCTGGAGGAGTGGCGGCTCGGCCTCCTCGAATCCCGCCTGGACCTGGACCTGGAGCAGGGCTGCCACGCCGAGGCGGTCTCCGAGCTCACGGCGCTCACCGCGGCGCACCCGCTGCGCGAACGGCTGCGCGAGCTGCTGATGCTGGCGCTGTACCGGGGCGGCCGGCAGGCGGAGGCGCTCGCGGTGTACGCGGACACCCGGCGGCTGCTGGCGGAGGAGCTGGGGGTGGATCCGCGCGCCGGGCTGCGCGAGTTGCAGCGCCGCATTCTTCAGGCCGACCCGGAGCTCGCGGAGCCGACGGAGCCGGTCGCGGGGCCCGCGGTGGTGCGGGTCCGTCCGGCGCAACTCCCGGCGACCGTGCCCGACTTCACCGGCCGCGCATCCTTGGTGACCGAGCTCGGCGAGGTGCTCGCGGGCACCGGGGCCGACGGAAGCCGTAGCGGCCGGGGCGGGCGGGTGATGGCGGTGTCGGCGGTGGCCGGCATCGGCGGCGTGGGCAAGACGACCCTCGCCGTGCACGTGGCCCACCAGGCCCGTTCGGCTTTCCCCGACGGGCAGTTGTACGTGGACCTCCAGGGCGCGGGCCCGCGGGCCGCGGAGCCGGAGACGGTCCTCGGGTCGTTCCTGCGGGCCCTGGGCACGGCCGACTCGGCGATCCCCGACTCCCTGGCGGAGCGCGCCGCGCTGTACCGCTCGCTCCTGGACGGCCGCCGAGTCCTCGTACTGCTGGACAACGCCAAGGACGCGGCCCAGGTGCGCCCGCTGCTGCCGGGCACCGAGGGCTGCGCGGCGCTGGTCACCGCGCGGGGGCGGATGGTGGACCTGGCGGGCGCGCACCTCGTCGACCTGGACGTCATGTCCCCGGACGAGGCGCTGGCCCTGTTCACCAGGATCGTGGGCGAGGAGCGGGTGGCCGCGGAGCGGGAGGCGGCCCTGGACGTGGTGGCGGCCTGCGGCTTCCTGCCGCTGGCGATCCGCATCGCCGCGTCCCGGCTCGCGGCCCGCCGCACCTGGACCGTGTCCGTCCTGGCCACGAAGCTCGCCGACGAGCGCCGCCGCCTGGACGAACTCCAGGCCGGCGACCTGGCCGTGAAGGCCACCTTCGAGCTGGGCTACGGCCAGCTGGAGCGGGCCCAGGCGCGGGCGTTCCGGCTGCTGGGCCTGGCGGACGGCCCGGACATCTCGCTGGCGGCGGCCGCGGCCGTCCTGGACCTGTCGGCCGAGGACACCGAGGACCTGCTGGAGTCCCTCGTGGACACCTCCCTGCTGGAGTCGGCGGCCCCCGGCCGCTACCGGTTCCACGATCTCGTCCGCCTCTACGCGCGTGCGTGCGCGGAGCGAGACGAGTCGCCGCCCGGCGAGCGGGAGGCGGCGCTGTCGCGGCTGCTGGACTTCTACCTGGCGACGACCGCACAGGTGTACGAGATCGAGCACCCCATGGACCGGCTCGTCGACCACCTGGAGCCCACCCGGTACCCGGGGCTGTGCCTCACCGAGGGGGCGACCGCCCTCGACTGGCTGTACACCGAGGCGGGGCCGCTGCTGGCCTGCGTCCGGCAGGCCGCCGGCACGGAGCGGCTGCGCAGGGCCGTCGATCTGCTCTGGGCGGCCAAGGACCTGACCGAGTCGGGAGCCAGCTCGTACCAGTACGAGATGACCGCGCGGGCCACCTGTGACGCCACCCGGGCCATGGTCGACGAACGGGCGGAGGGCAGGGCCCGGACCGTCCTCAGCGACGTCCTGCTGGTCTCCGGCCGCATCGAGGAGGCGGAGGACGAGGCCCGGGTCGCCATGGAGCTCGCCGGGAACGCGCGGGACGCCACCGCCGTCAGCTGGGTGGCCAACAACCGGGGACTGATCTGCCTGCACCAGGAGCGGTTCGCCGACGGCAAGGTGTTCTTCGACCAGGCCCTCGAAGGCCTCCGGGCGGCGCAGAACCGGCCCTTCGAGGCCACCGCCCTGGGCAATCTGTCCCGCGCGTACCTGGGGATGGGCGACACCGCCAAGGCCGTCGAGATCGCCCGCCGCGGCCTCGCGGCGCACAGTGAGATCGGCGGGTCGGTGCGCCTCGCCAACAGCCACTTCGCGCTGGGGGTCGCGCTGACCCAGGCCGACCGGTACGGCGAGGCGCTCGACGAGTTCGCCGACGCCCTGCGCATCTTCAAGGAGCACCGGCAGCGGCTGTGGGAGGGCGTGACCAACTTCCGCATCGCACAGGTGCACCTGGCCGCGCGACGGCCCGCGCAGGCGGCCCAGCACGCCGAGGTGGCGCTCACCCTGGGGGTCATCGGCGGCGACCGCATGCGGGGCAACGTCCTGACGCTGCTGGGCCGCACCCTCGCCGGGCTGGGCCAGGCGGACCGGGCCAAGGCCTGCTGGCGCGAGGCGCTCAACCTCTTCGAACAGAGCGCCGCCCCGGAGGCCCACGTCGTACGCTCGCTCCTGGCGCCGGCGTCCGCGGGCTGAACGCCCCAGGCGCGGGGCGGGCGTTCAGCGTTTGTTTATCGCCGCCGGGCACTGTTTCCGGAGTCAGACCGTCGCGTCGGGGGGCAGACGGTCCGGCCAGGAGCCCTACGGCTAATGTGCGGCTCCGAACGCTCGTCCGGAAGCCCTCGGGGGAGCTTCCGGACGGGCGTTCCTGACTCGTCACCACAGCAGAGGAACTGAAGGATCATGAGCGACGACCAGACGACGAACGCGACTGTCTCTCCGAAGAACAACGCGATGCCCAAGGAGCCGGCCACCCAGGACGACCAGATCATCGCGCTCAACAACGCGATGCCGAGCGAGCCCGCCACCCAGGACGACCAGATCATCGCCCTGAACAACGCGATGCCGGCCCCGCCCGCCCTGGACCTGGGCGGCAACTGAGCAAAATCGGCTGCGGTTCGGCAGCGCCCTGAAGGGGCGCGGGGCGCTGACATATGCGGCTCCGCCGCGCGGGCGCGACCAGCCACGACGGCGCCGCAGCGGAACGACGGCAGATCGCGGCACCCCCAGCGGAGCGCTTGAGCGGAACTGAGCGGAACCGAGCAGCACTTCGACGGGGATCGGCCGCGGCGGCACAGAGGGGAGCCGCCGCGGCCGAGGTGCGTCCGGGGCCGCGATCCGCGGCTCAGCGCGCCCGCAGCTCCCCTTTCACGACCTTCCCGCTCGCGTTGCGGGGCAGTTCCGGGACGAACTCGACCGCGCGCGGCACCTTGTAGTTCGCCATCTCCCGGCGGGCCCAGGCGATCAGGTCGTCGGCCGTCGAGTGGGCGCCCCGGCGCCGGACCACGTACGCCTTGCCGACCTCGCCGAGGCGGGCGTCCGGGACGCCGATGACGGCGACGTCGGCCACGTCCGGGTGCAGGCCGAGGAGTTGCTCTATCTCCGCCGGGTAGGCGTTGAAGCCGCCGACGATGAACATGTCCTTCAGCCGGTCGGTGATGCGCAGGTTGCCGGCCGCGTCGAGGACGCCCACGTCGCCGGTGCGCAGCCAGCCGTCGGCGGTCAGCACCTCCGCCGTGGCCGCCGCGTCCTCGTAGTAGCCGCCCATGACGTTGAAGCCCCGGACGAGGACCTCCCCGGGCTCGCCGGGAGCCGCGTCCACCCGTACCTCGGTGCCGGGGATCGCGCGGCCCGAGGTGGCGGCGATGAGCGTCGGGTCGTCGCCGCGGCGGCACATCGTCACGACGCCGCTCGCCTCGGAGAGGCCGTACGCCGTGAGGACCGTCTCCACGCCCAGTTCGCCCCGCAGGCGCTCGACGAGCCGCAGCGGCACGACCGCCGCGCCCGTGACCACCAGCCGCAGCGCCGACAGGTCGTGCTTGTCGCGGGAGGCGTGGTCCAGGAGGGACTGGTGGAGCGTCGGCGGGCCGGGCAGCACCGACACCCGCTCCGCCGCCACGTTCGCCAGGACCGTGTCCACGTTGAACACCGGCTGCGGGATCATCGTCGCGCCCCGCATCAGCGAGGCGATCACGCCGGCCTTGTAGCCGAAGGTGTGGAAGAAGGGGTTGACGATGAGGTAGCGGTCGCCCTGGCGCAGCCCGGCCAGATCGCACCACGCCTCGTAGGCCCGCAGCGTCTGCGCGTGCGTGATCACCGCGCCCTTGGGGCGGCCCGTGGTGCCCGAGGTGAAGACGATGTCCGACGGCCACTCGCCGCGCACCGCGTCCGCCCGCTCGCGGACCTCCGCCCGCCCCACGCCCTCCCCGCTCGCCAGGAAGTCCTTCCAGGTGCGGAAGTCGGCGGGCGCGTCGTCCGACAGGACGACCACGTCCGCCAGGTCCGGCAGCCCCGGCAGCGGCCCCGCGCCGCCGCCGTTCCCGCCCCCGTCCACGCCGGCCGCGCGCCGCAGCGACGCCACGTACGACGTCCCCAGGAACGTGCCCGTCACGAACAGCAGCCGTGCGCCGCTCCTGCGCAGCACGTCCGCCGCCTCGACGCCCTTGAAGCGCGTGTTGACCGGCACCAGCACCGCCCCCGCCGAGACGGCGCCCAGCGCCGCGACCATCCAGTCGAGCGAGTTCGGGGCCCAGATGCCGACCCGGTCCCCCGGCCCGACCCCGTTGGCCAGACAGGCCGCCGCCGCCCGCTCCACCCGGGCGCCGAGTTCCGCGTACGAGATCCTCGTGCGGCCCTCCACCACCGCCTCGGTGTCGGCGTACCGCTCGGCCGCCCGGCTCACCAGGCCGGGGATCGTTCCCCACTCCACGTCACCGCGCACGACCGGCCTCCCCACTAGCTGACTACCCGTCAGATTAGCTGTAACCTGACGGACTGTCAGCCGCCTGTTGTCAGCCGCCATTTCCCCATACGGAGGTGCGTGCAGCGTGACCCTGAAGGACGCCACGGCCGTCGTCGGCATCGGCCAGACGCCGTTCGCCAAGCACCTCCCCGACGACGAGAAGACCCTCGCCTGCCGGGCCGTCCTGGCCGCTCTCGACGACGCCGGGATCGCCCCGGGCGAGGTCGACGCCCTCGCCTCCTACACCATGGAGGAGACCGACGAGGTCGAGCTGGCCAAGGCCGTCGGCTTCGGCGACCTGACCTTCTTCAGCAAGGTCGGCTTCGGCGGCGGCGGGTCCTGCGCCACCGTCGCACACCTGGCCGCCGCCATCGCCGCGGGTCAGGCCACGGTCGGGGTCGCCTGGCGGTCCCGCAAGCGCGGCAGCGGGCCCCGCCCGTGGACCAACACGGCCGTCCAGCTGCCCACCCCGGCCCAGTGGACCCGCCCCTTCGGACTCCTCCGGCCGGCCGACGAGATAGCGATGCTCGCCCGCCGCCACATGCACGAGTACGGCACGACCCGCGACCACCTCTTCAACGTCGCCCTCGCCTGCCGCAACCGGGCCAACCAGAACCCGGCGGCGATCATGTACGACCGTCCGCTGACCCGCGAGATGTACATGACCGCGCGCTGGATCAGCGAGCCGCTCTGCCTCTACGACAACTGCCTGGAGACGGACGGGGCGCTGGCCTGCGTGATCGTGTCGGCGGAGCGGGCGCGCGACTGCCGCCGCCGTCCCGTCTACGTCCACTCCGCCGCCCAGGGCCTGCCCGCCCAGCACCACGGCATGGTCAACTACTGGAACGAGGACCCGCTCACCGGCCCCGCCTGGGCGGCGGCCCGACACCTGTGGAAACACGCCGACTTCACCCCGCACGACGTCGACGTCGCCCAGATCTACGACGCCTTCACCCCCCTTGTCCCGCTCTCCCTGGAGGGCTACGGCTTCTGCGGCCGGGGCGAGGGCGGCGCGTTCACCGAGGGCGGCGCCCTGGAGACCGGCGGACGGCTGCCCCTCAACACCGGCGGGGG
Organism: Streptomyces sp. NPDC001858; assembly: GCF_053594615.1. NCBI lineage: Bacteria > Bacillati > Actinomycetota > Actinomycetes > Kitasatosporales > Streptomycetaceae > Streptomyces > Streptomyces sp. NPDC001858. The sequence continues at coordinate 197,942 of NZ_JBSFEV010000004.1, read as the reverse complement.
CGGCCTCAGCGAGGCCTACGTCCACGGGTTCAACCTGATCAACGAGGGGGTCAAGCAACTGCGCGGGACGAGCACCGCCCAGGTCCCGGACGCCGCGACCTGCCTGGTCACGGCGGGCGAGGGCGTCCCGACATCGGCCCTGCTGCTGCGCAACTGACCGAGGAACCGACCGGAAGAGCCGACCGAGGTATCGACCGAGGTACCGACCGACGAACCGACCGAGGTACCGAACCGACGCAGAATCCGAGGGAGTTGAATCCGCGATGCTGACCCCCGTGCCCGACGCCGACGGCGCCTCCTTCTGGCGGTACGCGGCCCAGGGCGAGCTCCGCGTCCAGGCCTGCGCCGACTGCGGCGAACCCCGCTTCCCGCCCCGCCCCTGCTGCCCGCACTGCCGGTCCTTCGCGAGCGAGTGGCGTCCGACCTCCGGCCGCGGCCGCATCTGGTCCTACGTGGTCCCGCACCCGCCCCTCCTGCCGGAGTACGCGGCGCAGGCCCCCTACAACGTGATCCTCGTCGAGCTGGCCGAGACGCCCCGGATCCGCCTGGTGGGCAACCTGGTGACGGAACCCGGCGCCCCCCTCGACTCGGTCTCCCCCGACCGCGTCCGCATCGGCGCCCGGGTGCAGGCGGTCTTCACCGACGCCGGTCTCCCCCAGTGGATCCTGGAGCGCCCATGACCGTGCGCCTCGCCGCCGACAAGGACACCGGGGTCGCAGTGGTCACCCTCGACCGCCCGGCGCGACTCAACGCGATCGACCTGCCGACGGTCGCCGAACTCACGTCACTCTGGCGGGAGTTGCGCTTCGACGACACCGTCCGCGCGGTGGTCCTCACCGGGGCCGGCGGCCGGGCGTTCTCCACCGGCCTGGACCGCGACGCCGTGGTCCCCCAGCCCGACTCGCCCTACATGCAGGACGATCCGCTGCTCACCGTCGGCCCCAAGGCGAACGACCTGTGGAAGCCGGTCGTCGCCGCCGTGGAGGGGATGGCCTGCGGCGGGGCCTTCTACCTGCTCGGGGAGTCCGAGTTCGTCGTCGCCGGGGCCGACGCCGAGTTCTTCGACCCCCACACCACGTACGGCATGGTCAGCGCGTACGAGTCGGTGCTGCTGGCCCAGCGGATGCCGTACGGCGAGGTCGCCCGCATGATGCTCATGGGCACGGCGGAACGGATCTCCGCCCGGCGCGCGTACGAGATCGGCCTGGTCAGCGAAGTCACCGAGCCGGGCGGCGCGTTGGCGGCCGCGACAGCCTGCGCGACCGTCATCGCCGGCTACCCGCCCACCGGCGTCCAGGGCACGGTCCGGGCCCTGTGGACGGCAAAGGAAGCAACCCGGGCGGCAGGCTGGGCCCAGGCCCCCCACCTGATCTCCCTGGGCAACCTGCCCACGGAGGAGCAGACGGACCTGTTCACGGCCCGCTCGCCAACGAAGCCCCGAACCCGCTGACTCCGCCCCGTCACGGCCAGGCGCGCGGCTCAGCAGGCCGCGCGAAGACCTCTGGACGCCCTCGACCGACATTCCCGGCAGAGTCCGGGCTGGGGTGCGCGGATGGCGCGCTCACAGCCGTCGCAGTTCTGGAAAGGCAGCCCGGCCGCTCGCTCGCTGATCTGCGGCGCTGGAGGCAGGGGCGGCGCGGGCAGGGGCGTTTCCCGCAGCCTGAAGGCGAGAATGCCCGCCGGGCGGCCGAGGAGGCGGTCGGGGAGGTTCGCGGTGAGCACTTCGGTGATCCGGTGTGCTCCCACACCCGCCGCGAGCCACCGTGCCACGGCGGGAGCCAGCCGGGCAGCCTCCCGCTCGGACAGCAGCAGACGCGGATCGACCCGGCGCAGGGCGGCGAGTACGGCGACGGCCTGCGGATCGGCGTCGGCAAGCGGGGTCGGCGTCGCGGGCTCGGCGACCTGCGTGCGCGTCGTTTCCGGCGTTGCGTCGGCAGGCTGCTCACGGGGCCGGGGCGGCTTGGGCGGCTTGGGCGACTTCGGCGGGCTCGGCGGGCTCGGCGGCCCCTCCGGATCCGAGCCGCCGCCGGGGACGTCGTAAAAGTACGTTCGGGTACGGACCTGCCCGATGGGCGTTCGCTCGCGGCGGCGCTCCAGGTACCCGGCCGCCTCCAACTCCCTGAGCGCACGCGAGATCAGGATCTCGCCCTCGCTGAAGTGCTCGCACAGGGCGGTGATGGTCACGGGGGTGCCGTCGGGCAGGGAGGAGATGTACGCCGCGACGCCGACCGTGACCGCGCTGCCGCGCCGCTGGACGAGGGCGTTGGAGATCACGGTGAACTCGGACGTCAGGCGAGTGCGGACGTGGATCACGCCGGTGGTCGGAGTTCCGGCGGCGGCGCGCAGGGGCGCGTTAGACTGCGATTCAGCCATTGGGAAGGTCTAGCTTCCTGATAGGTCAGGCCCTCGTTCGGGATGCCAGTCCCGGCCGGGGGCCGTATCTGTTTGCGGTTGTCGCGGCGAACGTAACCGTCCGCATCCCGCGCCTGCAAGCCGGTCACTCGTACGGGTGACGCGGGCTTCGCGGCCGGGGAGGGTGGGTGGGCGGGGAGTTCTTTCCCCCGGTTCTTTCAGGAGGTCAGCGACCCGCCGGACCCTCGCGGACAAGAGTCCGGCAAGGCGATGGCCAGACGTGCTGCTCCCTTGACCATCTCTCGTGCGGTAGGGCAAAGGGAACAGGGGCCGGCCAGAATGCGGCGTCGGTCTACTGCCAGCCGTGTTCCGTGAGAGGGCTGTCGCCGCCGAGGTAGCCGCGCAGGCCGACCGCCGGATACTCGATGATGTCGTCGGGCAGGTCGTGCACGGTGAACCACTCGAGGGCGAGGCATTTCTCGGGCTCCTTGTTGACCGGCTGCCCCTCCCATTCGGTGGCCTCGAAGAAGAACCCGATCCGCTCCACCCTCGCGTCCTGCCGATGGTGCACGGTGTGGACCAGGCGCAGGTGAGCCGGGGCGACGGTGACTCCGGTCTCCTCGTACAACTCCCGAGCGGCGCCGTCGGGAAGGGACTCGCCCTGGTCGAGCTTCCCCGACGGCATGTGCCATCGACCGTGACCGTAAGGGCCGCCCCGCTGCGAGAGAAGAATCCTGTCGCCATCGCGGAGGATGACGTGAGTGTCGATGACGGGCTGTGCCGGTTGTCCGCTCATGTTCCTTGGGGGGTCGGACGGGCGGGTGAGGCAACCGACGCTATCGGCAGATCAATTCGCCGGACTGCAGCGCAGCCGTGGCCCTGAAGGACATCGGCGTCCGACCGACCTGATAATCCGCGCCGGCCGCTGAGAGAGTCGTTCGCCCCGGCTTTTCCGCGGCCCCGGAACGGAGGTCGTCCCGGGGCCGAATGGGTGAGTGTTACGTCGTTCTTGCTGTGCCTGTGCCTTTTTCCGCGTCCAGTGCGTATACGCAGCGGTCCTTGCTGCAGGCGTACACGACGCCGTCGCGGACCACCGGGGAGCCGGTGATCTCGCCGCCGGTCGCCAGTTTCCAGCGCAGGCGGCCGTCGTCGGCCTTCAGGGTGTAGAGCAGGTGGTCGGTGGAGCCGAAGTGGATGCGGCCCTCGGCGACGGCCGGGGCGCCCACGATGTCGCCGCCCGCCTGGAAGCGCCACTTCGGGGTGCCGGTGACCGCGTCCAGGGTGTACAGGCCCTTGCCGCTGCCCACGTGGACATGGCCGGCGGCCACCAGCACCGGGTCGACGGAGGACCGCGCCTCCGTGGCGATGCGCCAGCGGTCGCGGCCGTCGGTGGCGTCGATGGCGTACACCGTGCCGAGGTAGTCGGCGAGGTAGACGCCACCGCCGGTCACGGCCGGGCCGTGGACGAAGGCCGGCGGGGAGAGGAAGACGGCCGGGGCCTCGAAGTGCCAGCGGACCATGCCGCTCGCGATGTCCACGGCGAGGACGCGGGTGCCGGCCGAGAGGTAGACGTAGCCGTCGGGGGCGGGGGTGACGCGGACCGGGACGCCGCCGCAGGAGGCCATGTCGCCGATCGGGTAGGACCAGCGTTCCTCGCCGGTGCGGGCGTCCAGGGCTCTCAGCCGGGCGTCCTGCCAGACGTAGACCGTGCCCTCGTGGAGCACCGGGCCGGCCTCCGGGGACTCGAAGTCGGTCTGGCAGCCGGTGATCTCCCAGAGCTTCTGGCCGCCCGAGGCCTCCCAGGCCTGGACGCCGCCGCCGCGCGTGCCGGTGACGACCGTGCCGCGCTCGGCCTTGAGCGAGTACACCCAGGCGTCCGTGGACAGCCGCCACAGGTCGCCGCCCTCGCGGGCGTCCAGGGCGAACAGGGTGGGGCCGTCGGAGGCGTGCACACGGCCGTCCGCGACCGCCATCGACCAGGCCACGTCACGCGTCTTGAAGCGACGGCGACCGGTGGCCACGTCCAGGGCGTGCACCTCGAAGGAGGTGACGTAGACGAGGTCCCCGGCGACCGAGGGGGTGCCCCACACATCGTTCGACATGCGGAACCGCCACGGCCGCCAGCCCGCCGGGGTCTCCGAGGGCACGGTCTGCGGGGACGGGAGGGCGGTGTCGGCGCCGTTGACGCCGGGTTGCGGGCGGGCCCAGCTGGCGACCAGGCCGGGCTCGGCCACCGGCACCTTCACCGCGGCCGTGGCGCGGACGTCGGCGACGCGCGGACCGGGACCGATCGGGACGGCCGCGCCCGCCAGCCGGACGGGACCGACGTCGGGCGCGCCGACGGCGACGGACGACGGCGGACGGGTGAGGACCACGGGGGCGTGCGGCGGCGGGGGCGGCACGGGCGGCAGGGCGGGCGGCAGGGCCGGCCGGGCCATGCCCACACCGCCGCCACCGCCCGCACCACCGCCGCCGTGGCCGCCATGGCCTGCGTGGCCGCCTGGGCTGCGCGGGCTGGGCGGCGCCGGCAGCGCCGGGCGGCCGCCGCGGCGGGTCTCGATGAGGGTGACGGCCTTCTCGGGCAGCCACGCCGACGCCGTGCCGCTGTCGTCGGAGCCGGAGCCGAAGAGGTGGGGCGCGAGCTGGGCCTGGAGGTCGGCCGGGTTGGGGCGGCCCGTGGCCTCCATCTGCATACAGGACTCGATGAGCGGCCGGAGTTCGTCCGGGAGGCCTTCCAGGTCCGGGCCCTCGCGCAGCAGCATGAAGACCGTCTCGACCGGGTTGGCGCCGTGGAAGGGCGGGTGGCCGGTGGCGGCGAAGACCAGCATCGAGCCCAGCGAGAAGACGTCGCTCGCGCCGGTCACACTGCGCGAGTCCTTCGCCTGCTCGGGGGACATGTAGGCGGGGGTGCCGACGGCGACGTTCGTCATCGTCAAACGCGTGTTCGAAACGCCGGACGCGATACCGAAGTCGATCACCCGCGGCCCGTCCTCGACGACGAGCACGTTGGACGGTTTGAGGTCACGGTGGACCAGCCCCGCCCCGTGGATGGACTGGAGGGCCTCCGCCACGCCCGCCGCCAGCCAGCGCACCGCCTGGGCCGGGAGCGGCCCGCAGTCGTTCACTATCTCCTCGAGGGAGGGCGCGGGGACATAGGCGGTGGCGAGCCACGGCACGGCGGCGCGCGGATCGGCGTCGACGACGGCGGCCGTGTAGAAGCCGGACACCGCCCGCGCCGCCTCCACCTCGCGCGTGAAGCGCACGCGGAAGAGCTGGTCCTCGGCGAGCTCCGTACGGACCGTCTTGATCGCCACGCGCCGGCCCGAGGCCGAGCGGGCGAGATAGACCAGCCCCATGCCGCCGGCACCCAGCCGTCCCAGCACCTCGAACGGCCCGATCCGCCGAGGATCGTGCTGCGTCAGCTGATCCACCACTTGCCTGCCACCTCCCCGTACGAGCCGCGTCACCCACTTGTGTACACGGCCCCGTGCAGCGTCTCACCCACCGCACCGCCATAACGGCACGCACCCTGATTCTTCCTGGCCGGACGGCTGGTTGCGAACCCGGGGGCATTCGGGGTGTCTCACTTCATATGCGGGCATACAGCACGCATATGGCGTCTGTCAGCGCTGGAGAAGCGCGAACGACGCCCCCTGATTGTCCGTGACGACCGCCACGGTCCCGTACGAGGCGGTGAACGGACCCGCCTGCACCCGCCCGCCGAGCCGGCTCACCGCGCCGAGGGCCGCCTCGCAGTCCGCCACGCCGAAGTGCACGAGGAAATGCGACGGCATGACGTCCGGGAAGACGTCGCCCACCGGCGCCCGCCCGAAGTCGGGTTCGGCGCCCGGCCCGAACAGAGCCTCGTGGAAGAGATGGCCGTAGAAGGCGTTGGCGGCCGCGGTGTCGCGGGCGTAGAGCTGCGCCCAGGCGAACGCGCCGGGGCGGTGCCGCACGCCGAAGCCGGGGTGGTCGGCCGGCTGCCACAGGCCGAAGACCGCGCCCTCGGGGTCGGCGGCGAGCACGGCGGTGCCCGCCCCGCCGACCGGCAGCGGCCCCATGACGACCTGCCCGCCGGCGTTGCGGATGCGGCCGACGGTCTTGCGCGCGTCCGGCGTCGCGAAGTACACCGTCCAGACGGTGGGCATCCGGCCGTCCGTCTTGTGGGCGAGCGCGGCCACCGGAGCGTCCTGGAGCCGGGCCCACACCGAGGAGCCGTACGCCTCCTCGAAACCCCACCCGAAGAGCTCCCCGTAGAACCGCTTGCCCGCGTCCACGTCGGGGAGCTGCGCGTCCACCCAGCAGGGGACGCCCTCTGCGTACACCGATGCCCTGTTTTCGGCCATGCTGCAAAAGTAACGGTGCCGCACGCAAGCCGCAGACCAGGCACACCCGCCTCCGCACCCCCTCGCACCCCATTTGCAGTCGGCCGAATCGCGCTCCGATCACCCCTCGGTAAGCTGACGGCATGACAGGACAAGTGCGTACCGTCGACGGCCGCGTGGCCGGTCGGCGCGGGCAGGCGACGCGGCAGAAGCTGCTCGACTGCCTCAGCGAGATGCTCAGCTCCTCTCCGTACCGGGACGTCAAGGTCATCGACGTCGCCCGGAAGGCGGGCACTTCACCCGCGACCTTCTACCAGTACTTCCCGGACGTCGAAGGCGCCGTCCTGGAGATCGCCGAGCAAATGGCCGCCGAGGGCGCGGAGTTGACCGGTCTGGTCGCCGGACGGTCCTGGGTCGGCAAGGCGGGCTGGCAGACGGCGCAGGAACTCGTGGACGGCTTCCTGGAGTTCTGGCGGAAGAACGACGCGATCCTGCGGGTGGTCGACCTGGGCGCGGCGGAAGGCGACAAACGCTTCTACAAACTCCGCATGAAGATCCTCAATTCGGTGAACAACTCCCTTTCGGACGCGGTCGCCGAGCTGCAGTCCAAGGGCAAGGTCGACAAGGACGTGAACCCGGCCGCGGTGGCCGGTGCGCTCGTCGCGATGCTCGCGGCGGTCGCCTCGCACCAGAAGGGTTTCCAGACGTGGGGCGTCAAGCAGGCTGAACTCAAGCCGAATCTGGCGCTGTTGGTGCACCTGGGCATCACCGGCAAGAAGCCGACGAAGTAGCCCCGCGCGCACCGCACGCGCCCCACTTTCACGGTTGTCCCACGGCCACGTCCTGTCTGCCGGGCGGCGGTCCACTCCGGTGGACCGCCGCCCGCCGCGCGCGGTGGGGGCGACCGTCAGCCGGGACTGATCCGGAACACCCGGATCTCCCGATCCACCCGCGCCTGATAGGTCGCGTACGGCGGCCAGAACACCAGCAGCGCCTTCCAGACGGCGGCCCGCTCCTCCCCCGCCAGCAGTACGGCCCGCACCGGGATGTCCGTGCCCTTCCAGCTGATCTCGGCGTCGGGGTGGGCGAGCAGGTTGGCGGTCCAGGCGGGGTGCCCGGTGCGGCCGAAGTTGGAGCCGATGAGGATCCAGCTCGTCCCACCCTCCGCGCCGCCCTCCTCGGGCATGCACGCCAGCGGCGTCCGCCGCGGCTGTCCGCTGCGCGCCCCGGTGACCGTGAGAATGACCCCGGGCAGCATCTGGGCGCTGAGCAGCACCTTTCCCCGGGTGAGACGGTGGACGGCCCGGTCGAGGGCGGGGATGACATGCGGGGCGACCTTCGCGAAGACCCGCGTCGAGGACACTTTCTGCACGGCTGCGCGCGCCGCTCGGCCGCCGATCACACCGACACCTCCGTCCGTTCGAAGAGCCTGGCCGCGTCGGCCGCGTGGGCGCGCAGCCGATGCACGGGTCCGAACAATAGTTCGTCTCCGGCGGCTCGCTTGAAGTAGAGCTGGGCCTCGTGCTCCCAGGTGAACCCGATGCCGCCGTGCAGCTGGATGCCCTCGGCGGCGGCCCGCCGCAGGGCGTCCAGCGCCTGCGCGAGGGCGAGCCCGCCGACCCGCTCCCCCTGCGCATCCTGCCCGCTCTGCCCGCTCTGCCCGCCCTGCCCGCCGGTCGCCCAGGCGGCGTAGTAGGCGGCGGACCGGGCGGCCTGGAGCTGCACATACACATCGGCCAGCCGGTGCTGCACCGCCTGGAAGGACCCGATCACCCGCCCGAACTGCTGCCGCTGCCCGAGGTACTCGACGGTCCGCTCCAGTATCCGGCCGGCGGCCCCGACGGTCTCACCGGCGAGGAAGGCCGCGGCGAAGTCCCCGACCCGGGCCAGGACTTCACCGACGTCGACTCCCTCACCGGCCGGACCGCCCAGCAACCCGGCCTCCACATCGCGCAGTTGGACCCGCCCCTGGGGCCGCGTCGCATCCAGGGCGGTCTGCCTTGTGCGGACGACCCCGGCGGCGTCCCCTGCGACGACGTACAGCAGGATGCGCGACCGTACGAACCCCCCGGTGTGCGCGGGGACGACCAGCGCCCCGGCGCTGTGCCCGTCGAGCACCTGCACGGCCTCCCCGTACAGCCGCCAGCCGTCCCCCGCCCGCCGCGCCTGCACACCGCCCGCCCGGCCGCCGCCGGCCCAGTCGCCGCCGTTCTCGCCGGTCAGGGCGAGGGCGGCGCCGAGGGCGGGGGCGGGCACGGCGAGGGCGGCGGTCAGCGTGCCGTCCGCGATCCGGGGCAGCAGGTCGGCGCGCTGGGCGTCGGTGCCGAGCGCGAGGATCAGGGGCGCGGCGAGGACGGCGGTCGCGAGCAGCGGGGAGGGGGCGAGGGCCCGGCCGGTCTCCTCGGCGGCCAGGGCGAGCTCGGTGAGCGAGCAGCCGACACCGCCGTACTGCTCCGGGAGCGCGAGTCCGGGCAGCCCCAGCTGCTCGGCGAGGGCGGTCCACAGGGCGGGGTCGTGGCCGCCGGCGGTGTCGAGGGCGGCGCGGAGCTCTTCGGGGCCGCAGCGTTTGTGGAGCAGTTCGCGCAGGGCGCGGCGGATCCCGTCCTGCTCGGCGGTGAAGTCGGGGTTCATGGCACTTCCCTCCGGATCTGACGGTCCGTCATATTAGGAGTCCGGGAACGAGATGCACAGAGGGAGGTGGCCTTTCATGACGGCCAGGACCGCAGCGGGCAGAAAAGTGGCCGTGGTCGGGGTGGCGCTCTCCGACTGCGGGCGGCTGGACGACGCGACCCCGTACGCGCTGCACGCCCAGGCGGCCCGCCGCGCCCTCGCGGACGCGGGCCTGGACCGGTCCGTCGTGGACGGCGTCGCCTCCACCGGCACGGGCACCCTCGCCCCCGCCGAGATCGCCGAGTACCTGGGCCTGCGCCCCACCTGGGTGGACTCCACCTCGGTGGGCGGCGCGACCTGGGAAGTCATGGCGGCCCACGCGGCCGACGCGATCGCCGCCGGGCACGCCGACGTCGTCCTGCTGGCGTACGGCTCGACGGCCCGCGCGGACGTCCGGGCCGGCCGCCGCACCGGCACCTTCGCCTTCGGCGGGCGCGGTCCGCTCCAGTTCGAGGTCCCCTACGGGCACACCCTGGTCGCCAAGTACGCGATGGCCGCCCGCCGCCACATGATCCAGTACGGCACCACGATCGCGCAGCTGGCGGAGGTGGCGGTCCAGGCGCGGGCGAACGCCGCCCTGAACCCCGAGGCGATGTTCCGCGACCCGGTGACCGTGGACGACGTCCTGTCCGGCCCGATGATCGCCGACCCCTTCACGAAACTGCACTGCTGCCTGCGCTCCGACGGCGGCGCGGCGATCCTCCTGGCGGCCGAGGAGTACGTCCGGGACTGCCGCAGCGCGCCCGTGTGGATCCTCGGCACCGGCGAGCACGTCTCGCACGCGAGCCTGACGGAGTGGGAGGACTTCACGGTCTCCCCGGCGGCGGTGAGCGGCCGCCTGGCCTTCGAGCGCGCGGGGCTGCGCCCCGAGGAGATGGACTTCGCCGAGATCTACGACGCGTTCACCTACATGACTCTGGTGACCCTCGAAGACCTCGGCTTCTGCGAGAAGGGCGAGGGCGGCGCCTTCGTGGAGAAGGGCCGCCTGCGGGTCGAGGGCGGCGAACTCCCCGTCAACACGGACGGCGGCGGCCTCTCCGCCCAACACCCCGGCATGCGCGGCCTGTTCCTCCTGGTGGAAGCGGTACGGCAGCTGCGGGGGGAGGCGGGAGCCCGGCAGGTGCGGGCACGCGACGGCGAACTGCCCCGGCTGGGAGTGGCCTCCGGAACCGGCGGCTGGTTCTGCTCCGCGGGGACGGTGGTGCTGGGGCGGGGCGCTTGATGCCTCCCGGCAACCTTTCCGGGCGCGGCGGCCACCAGGAGTCAGCAGCTTTCCCGGACAGGCTCCGCCGAACCGCGTAAGGATTCACCGTGGCATCCTCCTCGCACCGCCGTTCCCGCCCCGACCGCCGGGCGATTCCCGTCCCCGCGGCGGTCGTCGCGGCCGTGGCCGCCGTCGCGCTCGTCGTGTCCCTGGTCGTGGCCTTCCGGCCGGGAGGCGGGGGCGAGGACTCGGCGGAGTCCGTCGCGGGCGGGCAGGCGAGCGGGTCTCCGACGACCTCGGCGACGCCGACGTCCGCGTCGCCGACGCCCGCCACGGCGTCCGCGTCCCCCTCCGCGTCCCGGACCTCGACGGCCGCTCCCGCGGCCACCTCCGCGCGGCCCTCGGCCGCGTCCTCGCCCTCGAACCCGGCCGCTGCCTCTAGCGAGCCCGCCGCCCGGGCGGCGTCCGGAACGGCGTCACTGGCCGGGCGGATCCGGCCCGGGACCGCCTACCAGGGCGTCGCCACCTCCTACGACGTCGGCGACGGCGACGGCGCCTGCTCGTACGGGCCGACCTCCGACGTCATGACCGCTGCGATGAACACCGCCGACTACGAGACGTCCAAGGCGTGCGGCGCGTATGTGTCGGTCCGGGCGGCGGGCGGGGCGTCGGTCACGGTCCGGATCACCAACGAGTGCCCGGCGCCCTGCGAGGCCGGCCAGATCGACCTCAGCCGACAGGCCTTCGCGAAGCTTGCGCCCCTCTCGGCCGGCCGGATCCCGATCACCTGGAGCCTGCTGAGCCCGGCGACGTCCGACAAGATCTCGATCCGTTACAAGACCGGCTCCACCCAGTACTGGTGCGGCATCCAGGCCATCGGCCACCGCAATCCGCTGGCCCGGCTGGAGGTCCGCAGCGGCGGCGCATGGATCCGCCTCGCCCGCACCGAGTACAACTACTTCCTGTCCGAGTCGGGCGCGGGCTGCGGCGGCCCGATCAGGCTGACGGACGTCTACGGGGAGCAGCTGACGGTGAACGGGATCGCGGTGCGCGCGGAGGCCGTGCAGGCGACGGGCGTCCAGTTCGCGCGGCGGTGACGGCGATACTCGGTGCATGGCAACGGACCTCCATGAGCTGCTGACGTCACTGCGGGTGTGGGCCCCCGAGGTGACCACGCTGCCGCCCTTCGACCCGACGACGGCCCCCGCCGAGCCGCTGGGGCTGTTCACGCAGTGGTTCGCGCAGGCGGTGGCGGCAGGCCAGCCGGAGCCCCACACGATGACCCTCGCGACCGCCGACGAGAGCGGGCTCCCGGACGCCCGGATCGTCATGCTGCACGGCGCGGACATCGCCGACGGCTGGTCCTTCGCGACCCATGTCACCAGCCGCAAGGGCCGTCAGCTCGCCGCCCGCCCGTACGCGGCCCTCACCTTCTACTGGCCCGTCCTGGCCCGCCAGGTCCGCGTCCGCGGCCCCGTCACGATCGCCCCTGCCAGGTACGCCCGGGCCGATCTGCACGCCCGCTCGACAGGCGCCCTGGCCGCGGCCCTGACCGGCCGCCAGAGCGAGCCGCTCGGCTCACTCGCGGAGCTGGCCCAGGTGTCGCAGGCGGCCTGGGACGAAGCCCGGCGCGACCCGGCGGCCGAGTCCCCGACCTGGACCCTGTACCGCCTGCGCCCCACGGAGGTGGAGTTCTTCCAGGGGGACGCGCAGCGTCGGCACGTACGGCTGGCCTACCGCAGGCCGTCGGCGGAGGGCGACGGCGGATGGTCGACGGAGCTGCTGTGGCCGTGAGTCACAGATCTCGCGGGGCGTGAGTCACACGTCCCGCGTGACGAACTCGTGGACCGCGAAGTCCGCCACCGGGCGGTAGCCGATCCGCTGGTAGAGGGCGTTGCTCGTCGGGTTCGCCAGATCGGTGAAGAGGAGGACCTCCGTCGCCCCGGCGGCCCGCGCGGCACGGCTCACCTCGGCCGTCGCCGCGCCCGCATAGCCATGGCCGCGCAGCTCGGCCGGGGTGTAGACGGGGAACACCCGCACCTGACCGGCCGCCTCCGGGGAGACGCCGGCCATGGAGACGGGGGTGCCGTCCGGGGTCTCCCAGAGGGTGATCCCGCCGTAGGCGATACGGTCGTCGGCCCAGGCGTCGGCGTCCTGGAGCCCGCCCTCGCCGACGCTCACGCAGAACTCCCGGTACCAGCGCGCCAGTAGGGCGCGGTCGGCGGTGGTCGCGATGCGCGGGCCGCCCGGGGGACGCGGGGCCGGGAACACCAACTCGCCGAGTCGGTAGAGGCGTTGGTGCTCGGGGTCGTCGACCGTCTCGGCGCCCGTCCGCCGCCGCCAGGCGGCCGCGAAGGCGCTCGCGGTGTCGCTCACCGCCGCGACTCCCGACAGCCGGTGGCCCGCGGACGCCAGCCGCGCGGCAAGCGCCTCGGCGTCCTCCCCGGCGAGGGGCGTGACGCTGATCGGGTAGGGCGGCGTCCGGAAGAACGCGGCCCGCACGGAGCCGTCCGCCCCCGTCAGCGTGCCGAAGAACGGGGCCTCGTCCCCGTACAGCCGCAGCCCCCGTCGCCGCAGGCCCGCCGTCACCGTCAGCGCGACCGTGTGCAGATCCGGGCGGGAGGCCAGGAAGCCGCCCGCCCGGTCGAGGAAGCCGTCGAGATCCCGAGTGAGCTGCCAGCCGCCGGCGTCATCGGGGTCGTGGGGGCCGTCAGGGTCGTGGGGGGCTTGAGGGTCGTGGGGGGCTTGGGGGTCTTCAGGGCTCATGCCCCTCATGCTCACGCAGGGCCCGCCCCGGCCGCCGCCGAATTACGGCGCCTGCGGCTCCGGGTCCGCCGCCAGCCGGCCATGGCCGTGGACGTCCCGGTAGGCGTCCCTGCGGCCCGCCTCCCACATCGCGCCCCGCAGCGTGCCCTCGTACGCGAACCCGCACCGCTCGGCGACCCGGCACGAGGCCTCGTGCCCGAGGGCGTGACCCAACTCCAGCCGGTACAGCCCGACTTCGTCGAACGCCCAGCGCGCCGCGAGCAGCAGGGACCGGGTGGCCACCCGCGCGCCGCGGGCCTCGGGCAGAACCCAGTAGCCGACGACGCCGGAGCTCTGGATCCGGTCGATGGCGTTCACCGCGACCGAGCCGAGGATCGTGCCGTCCGCCGCGTCCGTCACACAGAAGGTCGCGCTGCCGCCCGCGGCCACGTCCGTCGCCTTCGCCCGCAGCGACTCCCGCGCGCTGTCGGTGTCCGTGATGGTCCGCAGCGGTGTGTTCCAGCGCTGGAACTCCGGCTCGACGTGCGCCCGCAGCCATGCGTCGACGTCCTCGGCGGACTCCGGATCCCAGAAACGAAGGCGAAGGCCGTGCCCGTCGAGAGCGTCGAAGCCGTCGAAGCCCTTGCCGGGCCGTGTGGGAGAGGACTCGTGGATGCCCATCATCCGAGTATTGGACCACTCGCGTCACGCGGACAACCCGTACCCCGCCGCCCGGAACACCGGCACGCCCTCCCGGAAGGCGACCGTCAGCCGCATTCCCGCCCGCAGGTCGGTCTCCGCCGCGCCGAGCACGCCGATCAGCTCCGTGGACATCCGCGGGCCCTCCGCCAGGTCCACCACCGCCGCGATGTACGGGGTCCGCTCACGGAAGGGCGGGAGGTCGTTGCGGTGGACGACGGACCAGGTGTAGAGGGTGGCCCGGCCGCTCGCGTCCTCCCAGGCGACGTCCTCGCTCCAGCAGTGCGGGCAGAACTCCCGGGGGTAGTGGTGGGGCCGGGCGCAGGCGCTGCAGCGGCGGATCAGCAGGCGGCCCTCGGCGGCCGCGTCCCAGTACGTGCGGGTGAAGGCGTCCACCTCGGGCAGGTCCATAGATCTGACGGTACGTCAGACGGACCTTGCCGGGAACCCCGTGCATGCGAACCCTTCCGGGAACCCCGTGCATACGGACCCTTCCGGGAACCCCATGTATTTCGCATGAGGGATTCCTTTGCGTTCGCCATGAAGCTGTGCGTCGCCCGTGAATGTCCCGCATATTGTTGACGATTTTGTCGGGCCCGAATTACGTTCGCCATCCGTAAGGCCAGACACCACGCCAGACAGCACGCCAGACACCACGCCGTACGTCCGAGAGGCAGCATCGTGAAGCACAGGGCAGTCAAGCGCAGGTCCGTCGTCCTGGGACTCGGCGCCACCGCCGGCGTCGCGGCAGTGGGCGGCATCGCCCTCGGCGCACAGGCGTCCAGCGACACGTCCTCGGCCGCGGGCTCCGCCACGGGCTCCCTGGTCTTCGACCCGGACGGCTACACGGAGCTGACCACGACCGTCACGGACACGGCCGGCACCGAGCACGAAGTCAAGTACCACTTCTGGAAGGCGATCACCTATGTCGCCGAGCCGGTCGACGAGAAATACCAGAGCCTGAACGTCAGCGTGCCGGTCGAGATCGACGGCGTGGCGGTCGACGCGAGCGACGCGCCGATCCTGCTCGCGAACACCGTCGGCGGCTACATGCCGTCCACGATCACCGAGGCCACCGGGGTCGGCGCGTCCGGCGCTCCGGTCGGCGGCATGGGCGGCGGTGCGGGCGGCACCGCCTCCGCCAGCGCCAGCGCCTCCGCCTCCGCCAGCGCCGCGCCGAGCGCCTCCGCCTCCGCCTCCGCCAGCGCCGCGCCGAGCGCCTCCGCCTCCGCCTCCGCCAGCGCCGCGCCGAGCGCCTCCGCCTCCGCTGCGGCCCCCGGTGCCAATGGCAACACCAACGCCAACGGCGGCGCCCTGAACACCAACCAGTACCTGGCGTTGGGCGCCGGCTATGTCGTCATCGAGCCCGGCGCGCGCGGCCGCACGCTGGTGAACTCCGCCGGCGAGTACTACGGCGTGGCGCCCACCGTGATCGTCGACCTCAAGGCCGCCGTGCGGTACATCCGGGCCAACAAGGGCCGCATCCCCGGCGACACCGACCGGATCGTCTCCGCCGGCACCAGCGCGGGCGGCGCCGTCTCCGCGCTGCTCGGCGCGTCCGGCGACAGCCCGCTCTACGCCAAGCACCTCAAGGAGCTCGGCGCGGCCGACGCCTCCGACGCGATCTTCGCGACCGGCGCCTGGTGCCCGATCACCGACCTGGAGCACGCCGACGGCTCCTACGAGTGGAACTGGGGCGCCAACGCCCTCAAGACCGGCAGCCAGGTCGACCAGACGGTGTCGAAGGCGCTCCAGGCCCAGTTCGCCGAGTACCAGGCCGGCCTGAAGCTGAAGGGCCTGAACGGCTTCGGCACGCTGAACGCCCGCAACTACGACGAGTACCTGGTCGAGCAGTACCTGGAGCCGTCCGCGACCACCTACCTCGCGGCCCTCTCGGACGCCGACCGCGCGACCTACCTCGCCGCCAACACCTTCATCACCTGGAAGAACGGCAAAGCGTCCTTCTCCTGGGCCGACTTCCTCACCCACGTCGGGGCCCGCAAGAAGGACACCCCGGCCTTCGACGCCTTCGACCTGTCGACGGGCGAGAACAACGAGTTCGGCACGGGCACGACCGCGGCCCGTCACTTCACGGCGTACAGCCTGAAGAACGACACCACCGGGCTCACCGCCACCCGGCTCGACAGCGACATCCCCGAGCTGCTGCGGCTGATGAACCCGATGTACTTCCTGGCCGAGAAGCCCAACGCGGGCCGCAGCAAGCACTGGTGGATCCGCCTCGGCACGAAGGACTCCGACACCGCGCACACGGTCTCCGCGAACATCGCCGCCGCCGCGCACGGCCTCGGCGACGACGTCGACCACCTCTACTACTGGGACGAGGGCCACGGCGCCAACACCGACCCGGGTGACTTCATCGCCTGGATCGCCGAGGTCACGGGCCACCAGGCCAAGTCCAAGTCCGAGTCCAAGACCGACGCCAAGACCAAGGTCAAGAAGTAGTAGTCCGCCCGCCTCCCCGCCCGGCAGGAGGCATCCTGAACGCGGCGGCGTCCGTTTCCCGTCATAGTCACTGACGTCACCGCCCGCGACGGCGCCTGTTTCCCGTCATAGTCACCGACGCCGTTCGCACGCGACGCCTGGCCCGAGCGCACCTGGGCCAGGCGTCGCACCCTTTCCGCACAACCGGGCGGGGTACGTCACCGGTCCCACCCACTCCTCCCCCACGCGTGATCGATCCGCAACCAATTCCCCTCTTGACCGAGACCCATCAACCCCCCGCGTGATTACGCTCGCGCTCATGGAAGACTCCGCACCGCGCCCCACCCCTCAGACCTCGCAGGCGATCACCACCGCGAACCCCGCCGACCGCCCCGTCTACGTCGTCGGCGGCGGCCCCGGCGGACTCGCCACCGCGTACGCGCTGCGGGCCCAGGGCATCCGCGCGGTCGTCGTGGAGAAGGCCGACGGAGTCGGCGCGTCCTGGCGGGGCCACTACGACCGGCTGCATCTGCACACCACCCGTCGGCTCTCCGCCCTCCCGGGGCTCAAGATGCCGCGCCGGTTCGGGCGTTGGGCGGCCCGCGACGACATGGTGCGGTACCTGGAGAAGTACGCCGAGGTGCACGAGCTGGAGATCGTCACCGGCGTCGAGGTCTCCCGGATCGAGCGCGGCCAGGGCGGCGTCGGCTGGCTGCTGCACGCCAGCGGCGGCCGTGAGCTGACCGGCTCGGCGGTGGTCGTCGCCACCGGCTACAACCACACCCCGTATCTGCCGGACTGGCCCGGCCGCGAGGCGTTCACGGGGACGCTCACGCACGCCCGCGACTACCGCACCGGCACGGACCACGCCGGCCGGGACGTCCTCGTCGTCGGCGTCGGCAACACCGGCGCCGAGATCGCCGTCGACCTGGTGGAGGGCGGTGCGGCCCGGGTGCGGCTGTCCGTGCGGACGGCCCCGCACATCGTGCGCCGTTCGACGGCCGGGTGGGCCGCGCAGTACACGGCCGTCCTCGTACGGCGGCTGCCGGTGCGGCTGGTCGACCGGCTCGCGCGGCCGATGGCCAGGGTGAGCGTGCCCGATCTGTCGGCGCACGGCCTGCCGCGCCCCGACAGCGGCCTCTACTCCCGGGTGAAGGAAGGCGCGATCCCGGTGCAGGACGTCGGCCTCATCGACGCCGTGCGCAAGGGCAAGGTGGAGATCGTGGCCGCCGTGGAGGGCTTCGAGGACGGCGGGAAGGTCGTGCTCGCCGACGGCTCCCGGATCACGCCGGACGTCGTCGTCGCGGCCACCGGCTACGTCCGCGCTCTGGAGGGCCTGGTCGGCCACCTCGGCGTGCTCGACGACCGGGGCAGACCCGTCGCGCACGGCGCGCGCACTCCGAAGGGCGCCCCCGGCCTGTACTTCACCGGCTTCACCACCCCCATCAGCGGCACGCTCCGCGAGCTGGCGATCGACGCGGAGAAGATCGCGAAGGCCGTCCGCAAAGCCTCGGATCGTCAACTGCGGTAATTCCGCTGCCTGTTACACGTGTGACGGCTGTGACGACAGGCGTCGCGAGAGAAGTCCGAGAGATGTGGTGCGAGATGTAGCGAGAGCGTTGTCGTGCGCCCCCGCACGGAGCCAGAATGTGAGCCCTGTTCACCTTTCCCGCTCCGCCCCCTCTCTACGGAGGACGTACGTGGCAAGTGAAAGTCAGCTCTCCCGCCGCTCCCTGCTCGGCCGCGGCGCGGCCGTGGCCGCCGGTGCGACCGCCCTCACCGCGACCGTCGCCGGCCCGGCCGCCGCGGCCGCCGCCCGGGACGTGGACGTCGCCATCGTGGGCGCCGGACTCGCCGGTCTCACCGCGGCCCGCGACCTGGTCGCCGCCGGCCGGACGGTCGCCGTCCTGGAGGCCCGCGACCGCGTGGGCGGCCGGGTGGTGAACCTGTCCCTGGCCAACGGCGGGGTCACGGAGGGCGGCGGCGAGTTCATCGGCCCCACCCAGGACCGGATGAAGGCGCTCGCCGACTCCCTCGGGGTGGCCACCTTCGCCACCTACAACACCGGCAAGAACCTGCTCTACAAGGACGGCAAGAAGACCCCGTACGCCACCGACGGCCTGCTCGGCTCCGTCCCGCCCATCGACCTGGCCGGGCTGGCCAACGCCGCGATCGTGCAGGCCTCGCTGGACGACATGGCCAAGACCGTGCCGGTCGACGCGCCCTGGACCGCCCCCAAGGCGGCCGAATGGGACAAGCAGACCTTCGAGACCTGGCTGAACGCCAACGCGGTGGTCCCGTCGGCGAAGTTCCTCCTCGACGTGGCCTGCACCTCGATCTTCTCCGCCGAACCGCGCGAACTCTCGCTGCTCTTCGTGCTGTTCTACATCGCCGCCGCCGGCAACGCGACGACGCCCGGCACCCTGGAACGCCTCACCGAGACCGCGAACGGCGCCCAGGAACTGCGCTTCGTCGGCGGCTCGCAGCTCGTGCCGATCAAGCTCGCCGCCACCCTCGGCGACCGCGTGGTGCTCAACGCGCCGGTGCGCACGATCGCCAAGTCCGGCAGCAAGTACGTCGTCACGGCCGACGGCATCACCGTCACCGCCAAGCGGGTCGTCGTCGCCGTCCCGCCGCCGCTCGCCGCCCGCATCACGTACGACCCGCTGCTGCCCGCCGCCCGCGACCAGCTCACCCAGCGGCTGCCGATGGCCTCGGTCGGCAAGGCGATCGCGATCTACGACACCCCGTTCTGGCGGGCCGACGGCCTCAACGGGCAGGTCGTCAGCGACACCGGCGTGGTCAGCTCCACGTTCGACAACTCCCCGCCGGACGCCTCCTACGGCGCGCTGATGGGCTTCATCGAGGCCGACGAGGCACGCGCGCACGACGCGGCGAGCGAGGCCGAGGTCAAGGCGGCGGTCCTGAAGGACTACGTGACGTATTTCGGCGAGAAAGCCGCCTCCCCCACGTCCTTCGTCCTGCAACGCTGGAACAACGAGGCCTACACGCGCGGCGGCCCGGTCTCCATCGCCGCGCCGGGCGTCCTGACCCAGTACGGCCCGGCCCTGCGCACGCCCGTCGGCGGCATCCACTGGGCCGGGACGGAGACGTCCGTCTACTGGATGGGCTTCATGGACGGAGCGGTGCGCTCGGGCGAGCGGGTGGCGAAGGAGGTCCTCGCGGTCCTGTAGCCGTTCACCGAGCCACGCATTTCTCGCTGCACGCCCATTCCTGACATCCCGTCAGCTATGTAATCTGACAGAGCGTCAGTTACTTGGCAGTCACACCCGACGGTCGGACACGGCCGTCACACAGGAGCGGGCGGACCGATGCTTGGATCAACCCACGGCACTCTCACCACCGACTCCCGCCGGGCCCGCGTCATCGCGTGCGGCGAGCAGCCCGGGCCCGCCGTCCACGGCCGGCCGGCCGAGGCGGACGACCTCGACGTCAGCGGGCGTCCGCTCTACGCGGACGTCCCCGACCTGGACCGGTTCTTCCGGCCCGAGTCGGTCGCGGTCGTCGGCGCCTCGGACGCCGACGGACGACCCAACACCGGCGTCACCCGGCAACTGGTGGGCTGGGCCGAGCGGGTGGGGGCACGGCTGCACCCCGTGCACCCCACCCGCGAGACCGTTTTCGGCCTTCCTTGCTTCCCGTCCGTCGGCGAGCTGCCCGAACAGGTCGATCTGGCCGTCCTGTTGGTGGCCGACCCGCTCCCGGTGATCGAGCAACTCGCCGAGACGAAGGTGAAGTTCGCGGTCGCCTTCGCCTCCGGGTTCGCGGAGACCGGCGAGGAGGGCGCGGCCGCGCAGGCCCGGCTCGCGGCCGCCGTGGCCCGCTCCGGCATCCGGCTGCTCGGACCCAACACCAACCTCAACGCCTTCGAGCGGTTCCGCGAGGACCTCACCGGTCCGGCGATCGCGCTGATCACCCAGTCCGGCCACCAGGGCCGTCCGGTCTTCGCCCTCCAGGAGCTCGGCATCCGCCTCTCCCACTGGGCCCCGACCGGCAACGAGGCCGACCTGGAGACCGCCGACTTCCTCTCCTACTTCGCCGAACGCCCCGAGGTCGGCGCGATCGCCGCTTACGTGGAGGGCCTCAAGGACGGCCGCTCCTTCCTCCTCGCCGCCGACCGGGCCGCCCGCCGCGGGGTGCCGGTCGTCGCGGTCAAGGTGGGCCGCACCGAGACCGGCGCCCGCACCGCCGCCTCCCACACCGGCAAGCTGACCGGCGCGGACGAGGTCGTCGACGCCGCGATGCGCCAGTACGGCGTGATCCGCGTCGACGGTCTGGACGAACTCCAGGACACGGCAACCCTGTTGGCGCGGGCCCGGCCCCCGCAGGCGGACGGCGTCGTCGTCTACTCCATCTCCGGCGGCACCGGCGCCCACGCGGCCGACCTGGCGACGACGGCGGGCCTGCGGCTGCCGGTGCTGTCCACGGCCAAACAGGCCGAACTGCACCAGTGGATCCCCGAGTACCTGAACGTGGCCAACCCGGTCGACAACGGCGGCCACCCGGTCGGCGACGAGCGCGGCCGGAAAATCATCGACGCGATCCTCGACGACCCGGCCGTCGGCGTCCTGATCTGCCCGATCACCGGCCCGTTCCCCCCGTTGAGCGACCGCCTGGTCCAGGACCTGGTGGACGCGGCAGAGCACACGGACAAGCTGGTGTGCGTGATCTGGGGCTCCCCCGTCGGCACCGAACCGGCCTACCGGGACGTGCTGTTGGGCTCCTCGCGGGTGGCGACCTTCCGCACCCTCGCCAACTGCCTCACGGCCGTCCGCGCCCACCTCGACCACCACCGCTTCGTCAGCGACTACCGCTCCCCCTTCGACGAGGCCCCGCGCACCCTCTCCCCGTCCTTCCGCAAGGCGCAGCTGCTGATGCGGCCCGGACAGCAGCTGAGCGAGCACGCGGCGAAGCAGCTGCTGCGCGCGTACGGCATCCGGGTGCCGCGCGAGCAGCTGGTGACCAGTGCGGCGGCGGCCGTCCGGGCGGCGGGGCTGGTCGGCTATCCGGTGGTGATGAAGGCGTCCGGCGCGCAGATCGCCCACAAGACCGAACTCGGCCTGGTGAAGATCGGCCTGACCTCGGCCAGCCAGGTCCGCGACGCCTACCGCGAACTGACCGACATCGCCCGCTACGAGGGCGTCGCCCTGGACGGCGTCCTGGTGTGCCAGATGGTGGAGCCGGGCGTGGAGATGGTCGTCGGCGTCACGCACGACGACCTGTTCGGGCCGACGGTCACGGTGGGCCTCGGCGGCGTCCTGGTGGAGGTCCTCCGGGACGCGGCCGTGCGGGTGCCGCCGTTCGGCGAGGACCAGGCCCGCGACATGCTCGCCGAACTCCGCGGGCACGCCCTGCTGGACGGCGTCCGCGGCCGGCCCCCGGCCGATGTGGACGCCCTCGTCGAGGTCGTCCTGCGGGTCCAGCGCATGGCCCTGGAACTGGGCGACGACCTCGCCGAGCTCGACATCAACCCGCTGGTGGTCCTGCCCTGGGGACAGGGCGCGGTGGCGTTGGACGCGCTGGCGGTGTGCAGGTGACGACCCCTTCGGAAGGAAGCCCGCCGCCATGACCTCGACGTCTGTGGAGATCACGACCGACCACCACGTCACGCACCTCGCCCTCAACCGTCCCGAGACCCTCAACGCCCTCACGCCCGAGGCCCGCGACCACCTGATCGGCCTCCTCGCCGCGGCCTCCGCCGACCCGGACGTACGCGCGGTGATCCTGACCGGCACCGGCCGCGGCTTCTGCGCGGGCGCGGACCTGCGGGGCTCGGGCGGCGGCGCGGCGGGCGAACGCATCGCCGGAGACGTGTCCCGCACCCTCCGCGTCGGCGCCCAGCGCCTGATCGCCGCCGTTCTCGACTGCGAGAAGCCGGTCATCGCCGCCGTGAACGGCACGGCGGCCGGCCTCGGCGCGCAGCTCGCCCTCGCCTGCGACCTCGTCCTGGCCGCCGAATCGGCGCGCTTCATCGAGGTGTTCGTCCGGCGCGGCCTGGTCCCGGACGGCGGCGGCGCCTATCTCCTCCCCCGGCTGATCGGCCCGCACCGCGCCAAGGAGCTGATGTTCTTCGGCGACGCGCTCACCGCGCCGGACGCCGAACGGCTGGGCCTGGTCAACCGGGTGGTTCCGGACGGGGAGTTGCCGAAGGTGGCCCGCGAGTGGGCGGCCCGCCTCGCCGCGGGCCCCACCCGGGCCCTGGCCCTCACCAAGCAGCTCGTCAACGCCTCCCTCGACAGCGACCGGAGCACCGCCTTCGCCGCCGAGGCCGCCGCGCAGGAGATCAACATGACGACGGCGGACGCGCGGGAAGGCGTCGCGAGCTTCGTGGAACGCCGCGAGGCCCGCTTCCGAGGCCGCTGACCCTCACTGAGCGCTCTGCTGGAAGTGCCGCCATGTGCCGTCGTTCCGCTGCGGCGCCATCGTGGCTGGTCGCTCCCCCACTCTCGACTGCGCTCGAGCAGGGGGACCCCCATCGCGGCGGAGCCGCAAATGTCAGCGCCCCGCGCCCCTTCAGGGCAAATGCCGAACCGCACCCGACTTCGCCCGACCCGCTTGGCCGCCGGGTTCGCCGGGCGTCAGAATCCACAGCTCCCCGACGTCCGGGTCCCCGAAGATCACGAACAGCTCGGGCGCACGGTCCGTCCCACCGATCCGCCAGGACACCTCGTCCCCGCAGCGACTGCTGGTGCCGCTGCCGTCGGCGAGCCGCACCCGGACCTTGTCCCACCTGTCGGAGCCCTGGCTCGCCTCGAAGACCCAGGTCCCGGTCCCCTCGCACACTGCCTCGGCCTCGCCCGCGCCGTACTCGAACTCGGCATCGCCGTCGGCGGGCATGTTCGTCAGCTCGGCGCGCCCGCCCGGCGACAGCCGCAGTCCCGCCCCGTCCGCGCCGCGCCAGACGCCGGCGACCTGGGCGGCGGACAGCCGGGGCGGCTCGTACTCGTCGAGCAGGCCCGTGACCGAGGCCAGCTGCCCGCCGAGGAAAGTGAGCACGAACAGGACGACGGAGCCCGCCCCCGCACGCAGCCAGACACTCCCGGCGCCCCACTCGCGGCCGCGCGTGTACGCCATCGCGAGGACCGGCAGGACACCGAGCGCCGCGAGGACGAGGGCCGTGGCGACGAACGGCAGGCCCCACGCCGCAGCGGCCACAGCGGCCCACCCGACCCCGATCAGCACGGCGGTGGCCAGCTGCCGGACCCAGCGCGGCCACGGGATCCGGCCGTGCGTGAGCTCGGCGAGGGCAGCCGCCGGCAGGGTCTGCGCCCAGGCCTGCAGCAGCCCGAGAACCGGCAGGCACACGGGCGCGACGAGGACCACGAAGGGCAGTCCCAGGGGTTCGTAGCCTCTGCCGTACCTGTCGTCGGACAAGCTCCCCATCCACCAGATCAACCAGGCCGACGGGAGCTGTGCCGCTCCCACCGCGACGGCCGCGATCACGTCGGTGTCGGCCCGGCGCAGGCCCGTGTTCGTGCGCATGCCACCCCACCCCCGACGGCAGCGTACGCGTGCCCGTCGGAGCCCCTCGCACCCCTTCCTTTCTGACATACCGTCAGCTTCAATGAGGACATGATGGGACACGCGGGGATGGCGGCCGCGGCCGTGCGTTACCTCAGGACGGGCCGCCCGGTCGAGGCACTGCCCCGCCCCGAACTGCGTTGCGTCCGCGAGGACGAACGGGCCCCGGTCGACCAGGGCGAGTTCCGGCGCGTACTGGGCAGCTTCGCGTCGGGCGTGACGATCGTGACGGCTCCCGCAGTGGCCGACGACGATCGCGGCCCCGCCGGGCAGGCCGGCCCCGCCGGTTTCGCCTGCCAGTCCTTCTCCTCCCTCTCCCTCGACCCTCCCCTGGTCGCCTTCATGGTCGGCCGCACGTCCAGTACCTGGCCGCGCATCGCCCGCGCGGGGGCGTTCTGCGTGAACGTCCTGAGCGCGGCCCAGGGCCCGCTGTGCCGGGCCTTCGCGGCGAGCGGCTCGGACAAGTTCGCGGGCGTCGACCACGACCCGGCCCCGGTGTCGGGCGCGCCCCGCCTCGCGGGCACGCTCGCGTGGATCGACTGCACGATCCACGCGGTCCACACGGGCGGCGACCACCTCATCGTCGTGGGCAGGGTGGACGCCCTGGGCACGAGCCCGGACGCGGAGGACGCCCTCCCGCTCGTCTTCCACAACGGAAGATTCCTCTGACGGACCCCGCCCACCGCGTCACTTCACATATTCGACGATCTGCATCATGCCTTCGTCGCCGTGCTGGAGCTGGTGGCAGTGGAGCATCGAGCGGCCGGTGAAGTCCTCGGCGCGCAGCCGGAAGGTGATCGTGCCGTGCGGCGGGATGCCGACGGTGTCGTGCCAGACGGGCGTGGCCAGCGGGCGGTTGTCGACGGCGGTGAGCAGGAAGTGGTTGGTGTGCAGGTGAAAGGGGTGATGGCTGTGGCTGTGACTGCGGGAGTCGTTGACGATCGTCCACTCCTCGACCTCGCCCAGCCGGATGCGCTGGTTGACGAAGTCGGGTGCGAAGCGGCCCCAGGCGAGATCGCTTCGGCCGGCCCGGGAGTCGGCGGGCGGGGTCTCGCCGTCGCCGAGGATGCGGTAGGCGTTCGGGAAGGCGCCTGACAGCACGTTCTCGTAGCTGCGGAAGGTCAGCGCGCGGGTGCGCGTGGGCTTGGGCAGGCTGGTGGGCCGACCGGGCAGGCTGGTCGGCAGCGGCATCGGCTTCGACCGGGCGGGGCCGGTGACGACCAGCGTCAGCAGGGGATGGGCGGCGTCCGCGGCGGCCAGCCGGTAGGTGCCGGGCGCGCCGCCGCGGACCAGCAGGTCGGCCCGCCCGCCCATCGGCAGGGTCAGTCCGGTGAGCGGGACAGGACGCATGAAGGTGACGCCGTCGCAGGCGATCTGATGCATCTCGTGCCCGCCCAGGCTGAGGAAGTGCGCGCTGATCGGCCCGGCGTTGACGACCCGCCAGCGCTGGACCTCCCCCGGGGCGATGGTCAGCACGGGGTTCTTCGCGCCGTTGACCAGGAACGTCGAGGGGATGCGGTCATAGGTGCCCGCGGACGTCAGATCCGGCACCCGCCCGGCGGACAGCTTCAGTTCGTTGATGCAGACGACGACGTCCTTGGCGGCGGCGATCTCGGGCACCTGGTCGACGTCGCCCTCGACGATGATCAGCCCGGCCATGCCGCTCAGGAGTTGGGTCGCGGTGGACCCGTGCTGGTGCGGGTGGTACCAGAAGGTCCCGGCCGGGTGATCGGCGGGCACGGCGATGCTGCTGCGATAGACAGCACCCGCCCCGTCCACGCCGCCCGCGGCAACGGGCTCGAAGGCGCGGTAGACGTTGTCCGCGTCCCCGTTCGGATCGACGTGCATGCCGTGCGCGTGCAGGTTGAACGTGTTGAAGTGATGCGGCACGTTGACGTCCCCGTGCATCCCCGCGGTGTTCGGCGGCAACGCGTTGACATGCGTGATGTCGAGGGAGTCGCCGGCCCGGACCCGCAAGGTCGGCCCGGGCACGGCCCCTTCGTAGGCCCGCGTGACGACAGTGCCCACCCCGGGCAGCACCAGCTCGCTGAACCGGACGCTCAACCGGGTGACCAGCCGCCCGGTCTCCGCCGCCGCCCTGCGCACCTCAGGCTGCGGAAACCCGCCCTCACCCGCCTCCCCGGCACGCGCCCCCGCCCCAGCCCCGACGACGGCCGCCCCGGCGACAACGGGCAGACACTTCAACACACCACGGCGACCCAACGACGTCATGAACCACCTCTTCGGACAGCGGTCGGCAGAGCACCGGGCACCCCCACCGAACCATCACGTTATGTAGCCATACGATACGTGGGGTAGTCAGAAGTGGGCCTCACATAGGCACATACCAGCGCGTTCCGTCCGAGATCTGCCACACATGGACGCCGTCCTCCTATCTGGCGAGCTGGGCCGGCACGTCCAGTCGCGTCAACTTCTCGGGGTTCGCCACCGCGTGGATCCGCGTGATCCGTCCGTGCTCCACCACGACGCTCACCGCGGCCAGTCGGCCGTCCGCCTCGATCCGGCCCGCGGGCGCCCCGTTGAGCCACACGGCCGAGACCACGCGGTCCGGGCGCGCCAGCAGGGCCGCCACGACCCGCGCCCCGTGGACGGGGACCGGGGCCGCGGCCGCGAACCCGCCACCGTCGGCGATCAGCACCACGTCCGGCGCCAGAACCTCCATCAGTTCCTGCACCTGCCCGGTGCTCAAGGCGGCCAGGAACCGCTCCACCACCGTCTGCTGCTCCGACCGGCTCACCCGCATCCGGGGCTGCCGGGCCGCCACATGCTCGCGTGCTCGTCGCGCGATCTGCCGCACCGTGGCGGCGGACTTGCCGACGGCCTCGGCGATCTCGCCGTACGGCAGGTCGAAGACCTCGCGGAGCACGAACACCGCCCGCTCCGTCGGGCCGAGCGTTTCCAGCACGGTCAGCAGCGCGATCGAGACGCTCTCCGCGAGTTCGACGTCCTCGGCGACATCAGGGCTGGTCAGCAGGGGTTCCGGCAGCCATTCGCCGATGTAGTCCTCGCGACTGCGCGCCAACGTCCGCAGCCGGTTGAGCGATTGCCGCGTGACGATCCGCACCAGATACGCCCGGGGGTCGTGCACCTGCGCACGGTCGACGTCGGCCCACCGCAGCCAGGATTCCTGGAGCACGTCCTCCGCGTCGACCGCCGACCCGAGCAGCTCGTAGGCGACCGTGAAGAGCAGACTGCGGTGGGCCACGTACGGGTCCTCGATCAGGTCCTCGATCACGCCGTCGCCACCGCGCCGGACGCCCCGGACGTCCCGGATGTTCCGGGACGCTCGGCCAGCGGAATCTCGCAGCGATCGGAGAAGCCCTGCGAGGTGACCCCGTTCGCCACGTTGGCCCTGGTCGCCAGGTTGACGAAGGCGATGAACGCGGTGAGCTCGACCATCGCCGGCGGGCCGAGCCGGTCGAGGAGACCCGCGTGCTGTTCGTCGGTGACGGTCGGGGGCGTGTTCGTCATGGCCTCGGCGAACTCCATCACGTCCCGCTCCAGCGGGCTGAACACCTCCGACTCCCGCCACCGCGGCACCTGGCTCGCCTTGGCCAGGTCCAGGTTCTCGTTCTGCGCCTGGAAGTAGCCGACGTCGAGGCACCAGCTGCAGCCGACCTGTGCCGCGACGGCCATGTGCGCGAACGACTTGAGACTCGTGTCGGCCGCATCCCACGCGGCCACCTTGGCGCCGAACTCCGAGTTGTCCCGGGTGACCTGAGGGCTGTGCCACAGCACCTCGACGTTCTCCGGCACGGCCCCGAGCTGCTTGATCATGTTCTCCTTGAGCTCGGCGGGAAGCTCGGCTTTGGGGAGACGTAACGTCACGGCGTTCTCCTTGTACGTATGCCTGAGTGAAGGTCGGGCATGAAGACACCGCCGAGCCGTCGGATGTGACATCCGGGTCCGTCAGCGCACTGCCCTCAGGCCGCCGCCAGTCCCGGAGTCGCCGGTGCCCGGCGGATCACCAGGGCCATCAGCGCCGCCGCCGCGCACAGCGCGCCCGAGGCGTACCAGACCATGTCGTAGGAGCCGAAGGTGTCGCGGGCGAACCCGCCCAGGAAGGCGATCAGGGCCGCGCCGACCTGGTGGGAGGCCAGGACCCAGCCGAAGACGATGGCGCTGTCCTCGCCGTAGTGCTCGCGGCACAGGGCGAGCGTGGGCGGGACGGTGGCGACCCAGTCGAGGCCGTAGAAGACGATGAAGAAGATCATCGGCGGGTGGACCGTCGGGGCGAGCAGCATCGGGAGGAAGAGGAGCGAGATGCCGCGCAGCGCGTAGTACACCGCCAGCAGCCGGCGCGCGTCGAAGCGGTCCGTGAACCAGCCGGAGGCGATCGTGCCGACGATGTCGAAGACGCCGATGACGGCGAGGAGCGAGGCCGCGGCGGTGACCGGCATGCCGTGGTCGTGCGCCGCGGGCACGAAGTGGGTCTGGACCAGGCCGTTCGTCGAGGCGCCGCAGATCGCGAAGGTTCCGGCCAGCAGCCAGAAGGGGCCGGTCCGCACGGCCTTCAGCAGGACCCGGACCGTCCGGCGCGCGGCCCCCGTCACCGGCGCCGGCTTCGGCACGAACTCCGTCGCCCCGTACGGCTTCTGGCCGACGTCCGCCGGGTGGTCGCGCAGCAGCAGCCAGACGAAGGGGACGACGACCAGGGCGGCCAGCGCCACCGTCACCGCGGCCGGCCGCCAGTCGTGGCGGGTGACCATCCAGGACAGCAGCGGCAGGAAGATCAGCTGGCCGGAGGCGGAGGCCGCGGTGAGGATGCCGCTGACCAGGCCCCGGCGCTCGGTGAACCAGCGGTTGGTGACCGTCGCGGCGAAGGCGAGCGCCATCGAGCCCGAGCCGAGGCCGACCAGCAGGCCCCAGTACAGGAGCAGTTGCCAGGCCGCCGTCATCCACACGGTCAGCAGCGAGCCGGCCGAGATCACCATCAGGGCCACCGCGACGACGCGTCGGATGCCGAAGCGGTCCATCAGCGCCGCCGCGAACGGGGCGGTGAGCCCGTAGAGGGCGAGGTTGATCGAGACGGCCGCGCCGATCGTGCCGCGCGACCAGCCGAACTCCTGATGCAGCGGGTCGATGAGCAGGCCGGGGACGGAGCGGAAGGCCGCCGCGCCGATGATCGTGACGAAGGTGACGGCGGCGACGAACCAGGCGCGGTGGATGCGAAGACGAGGACGACGGGCAGAGGGCTTCTGATCCTCTATGGCTGCGGGAGCCTCGGTTGTCTGGGTCACGACATAAAGGGTGCGGTGTCCGTATCCTCACCACGAGTGGCCCGAAGGTCAGCATTCGCTAGGATCGGGCCATGAGCCTCCTCGGTCCGGAAACCCCTCCGCAGGCGCCGCACCGGGTCGTCGTCCTCGCCCTCGACGGCCTGCTCCCCTTCGAACTGGGCATCCCGCACCGCATCTTCGGCCGCCCCAAGGACGCCGCGGGACGGCACCTGTACGAGGTCGTCACCTGCTCCGTCCGGCCGCCGGGCCCCGTCGAGACGGACGCCGACTTCGCGATCATGGTCGAGCACGGCCCGGAGACGCTGGCCACCGCCGACACCGTGATCGTCCCGGCGTCGTACGAGCTCGGGCCGGTCTTCGAGGAGGGCGTCCTGACCGAGGATCTCGCCGCCGCCCTCGCCCACGTCCGGCCCGGCACCCGCCTCGCCTCCATCTGCACCGGCGTGTACGTCCTGGCCGCCGCCGGCTTCCTGGACGGGCGTCCGGCCACCACGCACTGGGCCGACGCGGACCGGCTGCAGCGGCTGTTCCCGCAGATCGACGTCGACCAGGAGGTCCTGTTCATCGACGACGGCGACGTCCTCACCTCGGCCGGCGTCGCCGCCGGCATCGACCTGTGCCTGCACATGGTCCGCCGCGACCACGGCACCGCCGTCGCCAACGAGGTCGCCCGCCGCACGGTCGTGCCGCCGCACCGCGACGGCGGCCAGGCGCAGTACATCGAGCGGCCGGTGCCGGATCCGCAGCAGGCGACCACGACGGCCGCCCGCGCGTGGGCGCTGGGCCGCCTCCACGAGGCGATCCAACTGCGCGACATGGCCGAGCAGGAGGCCATGTCGGTCCGGACGTTCACCCGCCGCTTCCGCGAGGAGGTCGGCATCAGCCCCGGCCAGTGGCTCACCCAGCAGCGCGTCGAGCGGGCCCGGCACCTGCTGGAGTCCAGCGGCCTGTCCGTCGACCAGATCGCCCGGGACGCCGGCTTCGGCACCGCCCAATCCATGCGGCAACACCTACAGACCGCCCTCGGAGTCACCCCGACGGCCTACCGCCGAACCTTCCGGACCCTGACCCTGCGAACCGGGAACGGCGGGACGGGCCTCGCCGGTAGCGGAACCGACGGGACGCGAGTCGCCGGTGCGGCGGGAGACGGCGAGCCGGGTATCGGCCCGGCCGGAGTCGACGAGCCCGGCGGAATCGGCGACCCCGGCGGAATCGGCGACCCCGGCGGAGTCGGTCGGACCGGTGGCCACCGCGGTCTTCGCGCCCTGCGCTGAGGCACGGGACGCGTGCCGGGTCTCTCCCCACCAGCCGACCCCGACGAACACCAGGGTCAGGCCCACCCCCGCCAGGACGGCCGTGGACGGCGCGACCACCCGGAGCAGGGCCCCGGCCAGCGACCCCGTCGCCGCGTAACCCGCCCCGGCCGCCGCGTACATGACGGAGTAACCCGCGGCCAGGGCGCTCGGCGGGAGAACCTCGCGCAGGGACAGGTTGCGGGTGAGGATCGCGGCGGACTGGAGGACGCCGCCCAGGGCCAGCGCCGACGCGATCACCGCCGCGTGCGGTATCAGCGCGGCGATCGACACGCAGACCGACAGCCCGGCCATCAGCACCGCGCTGCGGGTGCGCAGCCGCCCCGGCCAGGCCCGCAGGCCGTAGGCGAACGCACCGAGCCCGCCGCCCACCGCCATCCCCGTCAGCAGCGGGCCGGACCAGCCGACGCCGATGCCGCGCTGTTCGAGCAGGGCCGGCAGGACGAGTTCGGCGAGCCCCATCAGCGTCAGGCTGGCCGCGCCCGTGACGTACACCGGCCAGGCCCCGACCAGCACCCGCATCCGTATCCGCGCCCCACCGCCGCCATCCCCACCGCCGCCGGTGTCGCCCGCGCCCCAGGCGGCCGGCAGAAAGCACAGCCCGACGAGCGACGACGCCATCAACGCGGCGGCCAGCAGCAACGGGACGCGCGGCGCGGCGCCCAGGGCCAGCCCCGCGACCGCGGCCGGGGAGACCGCCCACACGCCGGCCATCAGCATCGACTCGACCGACAGCGCCTGCGTGGCCGCCCGCTCCGGCACCAGCGTGGTGAGCAGCGTGCGCAGTCCCCCGGTGGACGCGGCCGGGGCGGCGCCGGCCACCAGCGCGAACCCGGCGAGCACCACCGGATGCGCCCCCGGAAATCCCCCAAGACCCGCGAAGCCGACGGCTCCGACCCCGAGCCCGACGGCCAGGTGCAGCCGGGCCCGCTCATGGCGCAGCCGCAGCCCGAGGACCGGAGCACCCACGATCTCGCCGATGACGTAGACCGCCGCGAGAATCGCGCCCAGCGAGTAGCCGCCGGGGCGCTCGCGCACCAGGAACACCACGGCCAGCGGCGCCATGGCGACCGGCATACGGGCGCCGACGGCGGTCAAGGTCCAGGTCAGGACCTGTTTGGTGGCGACGTCACGGTAGGTCATGACACGACCGTAGGCGGTGACACCGACATCGCCCCCCGATTTTCCCCGCCCTGTGGATAACTCCCACCGACCCACGGGACCGCCGGACCGCCGGACCGTCAGAACATCAGCGCATCAGAACGTCAGCACCCCCCGCGCCACCCGCCCCGCCTCCGCGTCCGCCGTCGCCTTCTCGAAGTCCTCGACGGGATAGACCTGGGTGACGAGTTCGTCGAGCAGCAGCCGGCCCTCGCGGTACAGCCCGGCGTACAGCGCGATGTCCCGCTGGGGGCGGGAGGCGCCGTAACGGCAGCCCAGGATGGCCTTGTCCAGGAACAGGGAGGAGACGCGGAAGGACGCCTCGGCGGTCGCGGGCGGGACGCCCAGCAGCACCGCCTGTCCGTGCCGGTCCAGCAGATCGATCGCGGTGCGGATCAGCTCGACCTTCCCCACGCACTCGAAGACATGGTCCGCGCCCGTCGGAAGCACGTCCCGCACGCCGTCCGCCGACGGCAGGAACTCGGTCGCCCCGAACTGCCGGGCCATCGCCTCCTTCGCCGGGTTCGCGTCGACGGCCACGATCCGTGACGCGCCCGCGATCCGCGCCCCCTGCAGCACATTGAGCCCGATCCCGCCCGTCCCGATGACGACGACGCTCTCCCCGTACCCCACGCGCGCGCGGTTGAGCACGGCCCCGACGCCGGTCAGCACTCCGCAGCCGATCAGCGCGGCGGACGTCAGCGGGATGTCCTTCGGGATCGGCACCGCCTGCACGGCCTTCACCACCGTGCGCTCGGCGAAGGCGGAGTTGGCCGCGAACTGGTGGACCGCGTTCCCCGCGCGCGTGAACGGCTTCCGCGGCCGCCCGATGGCCTGCCGGCACATCGTGGGCCGGCCGCGGTCGCACTCCGCGCAGGTACCGCAGTTGGCGAGCGTGGACAGCGCGACATGGTCCCCGGGGACGACATGCGTGACGCCCGCCCCGACCTGCGCCACCACGCCCGCGCCCTCGTGTCCGAGGACGACGGGCGCCGGGAAGGGGATCGTCCCGTCGACCACCGACAGATCGCTGTGGCACAGCCCGGCCGCCGTGATCGCGACGAGCACCTCGCCCGGCCCGGGGTCGCGCACCTCCAGGTCGTCCACGACCTCGGCCCGTTTCCCGTCGAACACCACGCCTCGCATCAGACGACCTCCTTGCGGTCTCTGGGCAGGCCGAGCACCCGCTCGGCGATGATCGTGCGCTGGATCTGGTCCGAGCCGCCGTAGATCGTGTCGGCCCGGGAGAACAGGAACAGGTGCTGTGCGTCGTCGAGTTCGTACGGCGCGGCGGGCGACCAGTCGGCGGGTCCGACGCTCGCCGCCGCGCCCCGCACCTGCATCGCCACCTCCCCGAGCCGCTGGTGCCAGCCCGCCCACAGCAGCTTGGCCACGCTGGGCGCACCGGGCCCGCCCGAGCCGCCCAGCGTCCGCAGCGCGTTCCACCGCATGGTGCGCAACTCGGCCCACAGCCGCACCAGCCGCTCGCGTACGACGGGGTCGTCGGCCGCGCCCGTCTCGACCGCGGTCCGCACCACCCGCCCCAACTCCGCGGCGAAGCCGATCTGCTGGGCCAGGGTCGACACCCCGCGTTCGAAGCCGAGCAGGCTCATCGCGACGCGCCAGCCGTCGCCCTCCGCGCCGACGAGATGCTCCACGCGCGCGTGCGCCCCGTCGAAGAAGACCTCGTTGAACTCGCTGGTGCCGGTCAGCTGCCGGATCGGCCGCACCTCGATCCGCCCCGGCTGGTCCATCGGGACGAGGAGGAAACTCAGGCCGCGATGCCGCCTCGACTCCGGGTCGGTACGGGCGAGCACGAAGCACCAGTCGGCCTCATGGGCGAGCGAGGTCCAGATCTTCTGCCCGGTGATCCGATAACCCCCCGGCGACTCCCGCACGGCCGCGGTCCGCACCCCGGCGAGATCGGACCCGGCCCCGGGCTCGCTGTACCCCTGGCACCAGAGCTCCGCACCGGCGGCGACGGGCGGCAGGAACCGCTGCTTCTGCTCCTGCGTGCCGTGCGCGAGCAGCGTGGGCGCGAGGAGGTTCTCCCCGATGTGCCCGGACCGGGCCGGCGCCCCCGCCCTCGCGTACTCCTCGGCCCAGGCGACCTGCTGAGTGAGGGAGGCGGTCCGATTCCCGTACCCGCCTTCCCCCCACCCGATCCCGATCCACCCGGCCGCCCCCAGCCTCCGCTCCCAGTCCCGCCGATCGGCCGGAAACCCCCCTTGCCCAACCAGCCAGTCCCGCGCCTCCAGGCGAAACTCCTCATCGACGGGAGTGAATCCGAACTCCACGTTCACCTCCAGAGTCAGGCTGCCCGCACCCCCTAGGGGCGCGAGGAACTGCGCGACAAGCCACAACGAGCCCGCAGCCGCCGAGAAAGGCGCACCCCCGAGCTACTGGGCGTTCGGTCGAGCCCCGTCCCGCGCCGCTCGCGCCATCTCCGACAACCGCGCAAGCATCGGCATCGGATCCACCCCCACCGCCCCCGGCAACACCTCCGCGATCCGCTCAGGCGTCCAGGACCCTCCCTCCGCATAAACCGACCGGAGTTCCCTCGGCTGCGCCCACACCGCGATCTTCGGCCCGGCGACCGTGTACACCTGCCCGGTGACGCCCGCCTCCCGCGCCTGCTCCGACAGCAGATAGACGACGAACGCGGCCACGTCCTCCGGCTCGCCGATCTCCGCCAGTTCCATCGGCACGCCCGCGGACATCCGCGTACGCGCGACCGGCGCGACCGCGTTGGCGGTGACCCCGTACTTGTGCAGGCCGAGCGCCGCGCTCCGCACGAGCGAGATGATCCCGCCCTTCGCCGCGCTGTAGTTGGCCTGGGAGACGGACCCCTGATGGTTGCCGCTGGTGAAACCGATCAGCGTGCCCGCCCGCTGCTTGCGCATCACCGCGGCGGCGGCCCGGAACACGGTGAACGTCCCCTTCAGATGGGTGGCGACGACCGGGTCCCACTCCTGCTCGGACATGTTGAACAGCATCCGCTCGCGCAGAATCCCGGCCACGCAGACGACCCCGTCGAGCCGTCCGTACGAGGCCAGCGCCACGTCGACGACCCGCTGGCCGCCCGCCATCGTGGAGATGTCGTCGGCGACGGCGACGGCCTCGCCGCCCGCCGCCTCGATCTCCTTGACGACGGTCTCGGCGATCTCGCTCGTGGGCTCGGCCCCGTCCACGCCCACCCCGTAGTCGTTGACGACGACCCGCGCGCCCTCGGCCGCCGCCGCCAGCGCGACCGCCCGGCCGATCCCGCGTCCGGCGCCCGTCACCGCGACGACCCTGCCTGCCAAGAAGTTCCCCACGCCCGGCCCCTTCCCACAGTTTCTGACGGACCGTTAGATTTTATGTCCCGTCAGCTGGGCCAGGACAAGCCCCGGGGAGGCACCGGATGTCACTGCCGGCCGAGTTCCACGACATCGCCAAGCGCGTCAACAACTGGGGGCGCTGGGGAGCCGACGACGAGATCGGCACGCTCAACCTCATCACCGACGACGTCGTCCGCGCGGCGGCGGCCGAGATCCGCACCGGCCGCCGCGTCCCGCTCGCGCTCCCCCTCAGGGAGGACGGCGTGCAGACCGGGATGATCCCGGGACGCGTCAACCCGCTGCACGCCATGGTGCAGATCAA
Organism: Streptomyces sp. NPDC001858; assembly: GCF_053594615.1. Classification (NCBI taxonomy): domain Bacteria; kingdom Bacillati; phylum Actinomycetota; class Actinomycetes; order Kitasatosporales; family Streptomycetaceae; genus Streptomyces; species Streptomyces sp. NPDC001858. The sequence continues at coordinate 162,586 of NZ_JBSFEV010000004.1, read as the reverse complement.
CCAGGAGATCTTCGGCCCGGGGACGGTGGCGTGCAGCGACGACGCCGTGACCATGGGGCTGCAGGCGGGCACCCACTGGGACGCGCTGACCCACGTCTCGCACTCGGGGAAGCTCTACAACGGCCGCCCGGCCGCCAGCATCACCGCGCACGGCGGGGCCGAGTTCAGCGGCATCGACAAGGCGCGGCACATCGTCTCGCGCGGGGTGCTCCTGGACGTGGCACGCGCGCGTGGCGTCGATCGGCTGGCGGGCGGACACGCCGTCACACCGGAGGATCTGGAGGCGGCCGAGGAACTGGCCGGCACACGCGTGCGTGCGGGCGACATCGTGCTCGTGCGGACCGGGCAGGTGCAGGTCTATCTGTCCGGCGACAAACACGCGTACGGCTATCCGTCGCCCGGGCTGTCGGTCCGCACACCGGAGTGGTTCCACGCGCGCGATGTGGCGGCGGTCGCCAACGACACCCTCACGTTCGAGATCTTCCCGCCCGAGATCGACGACCTGTGGCTGCCCGTGCACGCCCTCGATCTCGTGGAGATGGGGATGCTGCAGGGCCAGAACTGGAATCTCGAAGAGTTGTCCACAGCCTGTGGACAAGCAGGCCGCCATACATTCTGGCTGTCGGCGATGCCCGAGCCGTTCGTCGGCGGTACGGGAACTCCGGTGGCCCCCGTGGCCGTTCTCTGAACACCGACGACCCACCTCGGCTGGCGGCGCGCGGCTGCCCGCCCCGAGCACGGCACCGCGCACCGCCATCCGGCTCCGGCGTACGTGCCCCGTCTCCCCTCGGCCCTGAGGGAACCGACGCCGAATCACGACCCACACTCGACAAGGGCTTCCGTCACCGAAGCCCTCGCCGTCCCCTCACGGCGAATCGCTGACCACAAGCGTGATCAAACGGACACGTGGCGTCAACACCAGAACGGGGATTTTTCACTTATGCCCTATTCGCAATGGGCGCGCACGGAAGCACAGCCAGGCGCACCGCCCCCCGCCCGGCCGAACGCGACAGCGCTTTCTGCGCCCGTGCCCCGCACCCTGCAAGGCATTCGGCACCCGTGCGCCGTCAACCGGTCGACCCACGCACCCGCAGGCCCGTCAGCGCGTCACCCCAGCAGCGCGCCAGCCCGGCACCAGCCAGGCAGGGCAGACAGGGCAGACAGGGCAGACAGGCAACTCGTCGGCCCGTCGGCTCGTCGGCCCGGCAGTCTGTCGAGCCGTCAGACGACCTCGTACGCGAGCCCGCCGTAAGCCGGCTCGACGGCCTCCTGTCGCACCGCCGCGCACTCGGCCGCGCCCCCGCGATCCGCCTCGACCTCGCCCGGCCGCGCACAGCGGTCCAGTTCGCACCAGATCCGCTTGCCCGCGCCCTCGACGCTCCAGCCCCAGCGGTCCGCGAGGCCGTCGACGAGGGCCAGACCGCGGCCGCCCGTCGCCTCGTCGCCGGCGCACCGGGGCACGGGGGCCCGGTCGCTGGTGTCGGCCACCTCCAGGCGGACGACGGACGGCTCGGCCGTCGCGCCCGGCCCGGCCGAGCCGCCCGGCAGGGAGAGCCGCAGCACGGCCGGACAGCCGGTGTGCACCACGGCGTTGGTGACCAGTTCGGAGACGAGCAGGATCAACGTCTCGGCGAGCGGCTCCTCGTCCCCTATCCCGGACCCGGCCAGGCGCGAACGGGCCCACCTCCGGGCGCGCCCCACCTCAGCGGGGTCGGGCCGGATCTCCAGCTGCACTTGAAGCACCTGCACCGCTCACACCATCCGAACCGGCGGACACATGGCCGTACGCCACGCGAGCCACGCGAGCCGCGTGTGCACCATGACGACGGGGGCCACGATCGTAGCCATTTTCTGCATGGCCAGAACAACGGCCAGAGGCAGGGTGACGGAACGTGAATCCCTTACGAGACAGCTTGATTGACGGACAGTCACCCCAACAAGCGCTTCGGGCATATTCCAGCGCGAAGGATTACCCGTGCGGCATACTGTGCGACGCCCGCCCCGGGGAGTCGAACAGGCGGGGGTCGAAGGCTCGTCCGACCTGCGAGCGGCGGCGCGCACCGCCGGATCCGGCACCGCCCCAGGGGCACCGCCGGCATGGCTCATGCTCGGAACCACTCGCATCTCACAGAAGGTACCGGAGCGACCCGTCGACTCCGGGCCGTGACGGGTCACGCATCGGACACAACCCGATATCGACGCTCCGTGATTCCGGTATGCCACAATCCGCGACATCCATACGGCCGTCGGCCCGCGACCCCCGCCCGTCACTGCAGGCAGACGCCGCCGACGGCCGCTATCGACCCGCCCCGGACAGCAGATCGCCCGCCAACAGCTCCTCACTCTCCGTAGCCGATCCCGTACGCCGGGTGCGCACCCAGGCACGTTTCAGCAGGAGATGGACGTCCGCCTCCCAGGTGAACCCCATGCCGCCGTGCACCTGGAGGCAGTCCCGCGCGCCGCGTACGGCGGCCTCGTCGGCGAGGAGCCGGGCGGCCGCGATGTCGACGGGGTCGGCCGTGACGGCGGCCGCGTAGACCGCCGCGCGGGCCAGTTCGACCCGCACCAGCAGCTCCGCGCACAGATGCTTGACCGCCTGGAAGGCCCCGATCGGCTGCCCGAACTGCTCACGCGCCCGGGCGTGTTGCACGGCCAGCTCGCACGCGCGTGTGGCCGTCCCCAACTGCTCGGCCGCGGTGAGCAGGACGGCGACGGGGTCCACGGCCGCTGCACCGTTCGCCGCGCCCGGCACCCGGTGCAGCGGGGTGAGCGGGTCCACCGAGCTCAGCGGCACGGCCCCCTCGGCGTCCCCGCGCACGACGTCGGCCGCCGCCAGCCACTCCACCGTCCCGCCGCCGTGGACGGCCGCGACGACCGTCTCGCCGTCGGCCGCGCCGGGCACGCGGCCCGCCGCGAGGTGGGTGGCCAGCAGCGGTCCGGGCAGCAGGGCGCGGCCCGCCTCCTCGAACGCCAACACCGCCTCGGGCAGCCCCAGTCCGACCCCGCCGTCCGCCTCGGGCAGCCGCAGGGCGAAGAAGCCGGCCGCCCCCAGCCCCCGCCACAGCGCGCGGTCCAGGGTTCCCGGCCGGTCCACGGCGGCCCGCAGCGCCTCCCGGTCGAAGCGGCGCGCCAGCAGTGCGCGCACCCCGTCGCGCAGTGCGCGTTGATCGTCCGTCAGCTGAAAGCGCATGTCGGACCGTTCACCTTCCCTTCGGCAGGCCCAGGATCCGCTCGGCCACGATGTTGCGCTGGATCTGCGAGGTGCCGGCGGCGATGGTGTACGACAGCGAGGAGAGCCGGTCCAGGGCCCAGGGGCGGTCGAGGTCGAGCGCCTCGTCGCCCAGGACGTCGGCAGCGGCCTCGTACAGCTCCTGGCGCGCCTGTGAATACCGCAGCTTGAAGACCGAGCCCCCGACGCCCGGCAGGCCCCCGGTGGCCTCGGCCTCGCTCACGTTCCACTGGGTGAGCCGCCAGAGCGCCCGGAACTCGGCGTTGAGCAGGCCCAGCCGCCGCCGTAGGGCCGGTTCGTCCCAGCGGCCGTTCCTCCGTGCCTCGTGGGCGAGTTCGCCCAGCACGCGCCGACAGGCGACGACCTCGCCCACGAAGGCGGTGCCGCGTTCGAAGGACAGCGTCACCATCGTCACCCGCCAGCCGTCGTTCTCGTCCCCCACCCGGTTCGCGACCGGCACCCGCACCTCGTCCAGGAACACCTCGGCGAACTCGGCGGACCCGGCGAGCGTGCGCAGCGGGCGGACGGTGACGCCGGGGGCGTCCATGGGCAGGGCGAGCCAGGTGATGCCCTTGTGCTTGGGGGCGGCCGGGTCCGTGCGGACCAACAGTTCGCACCAGTCGGCGACTTCCGCGTGCGAGGTCCAGATCTTGGAGCCGCTCACCACGTAGTGGTCGCCGTCGCGCCACGCGCGCGTGCGCAGCGCCGCGAGGTCGGACCCGGCGTCGGGCTCGCTGAAGCCCTGGCACCAGACCTCCTCGCCGCGCAGGACGGGCGGCAGCCAGCGGGCCCGCTGTTCGGCCGTGCCCTCGGCGGCGATCGTCGGCCCCGCGTGCAGCAGTCCGACGAAGCCCGCGCCCACATAGGGCGCGCCCGCCTTCTCCGTCTCCTCCAGGAAGATCAGCCGGACGGTCGGGGAGGCGTCCCAGTGGACGTCGGCGTAGCCGGCGTCGTAGAGCATGCGCTGCCAGCCGAGGTCGTACGCCCTGCGGGCCGGCCAGTCGTCCGGGGACGGCTTGGGCGGCAGGCTCGGCAGCGCCTTGCCGAGCCACTCCCGCAGCCGGGCCCGGAACTCCTCTTCCTCGGGGGTGTACGTGAGGTCCATGGGCGGGCCTACTTGTCGAGGTCCAGGTCCAGCATGCGGATCGCGTTGCCCCGCATCAGCTTGTAGACCGTCTCGTCGTCGAGGCCCTTCACATGGTCGAGGGCGACCTCCTTGGTGTGCGGGAAGGTCGAGTCGACGTGCGGGTAGTCCGTCTCGAAGGTGGCGTTGTCGCGCCCGACCACGTCCAGGGACGCGACCCCGTGCTTGTCGCGGAAGAAGCAGCAGAACATCTGCCGGTAGTAGTACGTCGACGGCGGCTCGGGGATGAGATCCCGGACGCCGCCCCACGCGCGGTGCTCCTCCCAGACGTCGTCGGCGCGCTCCAGGGCGTACGGGATCCAGCCCATCTGGCCTTCGGAGTAGGCGAGTTTGAGGCGCGGGAAGCGCACCAGGACGCCGCTGAACAGGTAGTCCATCATCGAGGCCATCGCATTGTTGAACGAAAGCGACGCCTGGACGGCCGGGGGCGCGTCGGGCGAAGCGGCCGGCATCTGCGACGACGAGCCGATGTGCATGTTGACGACCGTGCCCGTCTCCTCGCACACGGCGAAGAACGGGTCCCAGTAGCCCGAGTGGATCGACGGCAGCCCGAGGTGGCTGGGGATCTCGGAGAAGGTCACCGCGCGCACCCCGCGCTCCGCGTTGCGCCGGATCTCCGCGACCGCCAGGTCGATGTCCCACAGGGGGATCAGGCACAGCGGGATCAGCCGGCCGCCGCTGCCCCCGCACCACTCCTCGACCATCCAGTCGTTGTAGGCGCGCACGCAGGCCAGCGCGACCTCCTTGTCGTGCGCCTCGGCGAAGGTCTGCCCGCAGAAGCGGGGGAAGGAGGGGAAGCAGAGCGAGGCCTCGACGTGGTTGAGGTCCATGTCGGCCAGCCGGGCCTTGGGGTCCCAGCAGCCGCGCCGCATCTCCTCGCGGGTGATGCCCTCCAGCGTCATCTCGTCGCGGTCGAAGCCGACGGCGGCGATGTTGCGCTTGTACGGGAACTTCAGGTCCTCGTAGATCCACCAGTCGGTGGGCTGGCCGTCCGGGTCCATCGTGATCTGGTACTTCCCGGCGACGTAGGCGAGCTCGCCGATCCCGGCGGTGAGGGGCTGCGGCCCGCGGTCGCGGTATTTGCGCGGCAGCCAGGTCGCGAAGAGGTGCGCGGGTTCGATCACGTGGTCGTCGACGCTGACGATGCGCGGCAGTTCGGTGCTCATGGCTTTCCCTCCGCCTGGCGGAACGCCAGTTGTCCGATGGCGGCTATCTGATGGACCGTCAGATTCACTCTGCCCAGCAGGCTAGTCCGCGACCCCTGGACCGACAAGGCGACCGGGCTTACGCTCTGCCCAAAATCTGACTGTCCGTCAGCTACGGCAGGGGGCCGACCGTGAACGACACCGCCACCGCCCATGAGCTGAGCACGTCCCGCACGCTCTGGGACCTGCTCGCCCGCCGCGCCGACCTCACCCCCGACCGCCGGGTCCTCCTCCAGGAGGAGCGCGCGCTGACCTTCGGCGAGCTGCGCGCGCGTGCCGAGCGGGTCGCGGCCGGGCTGTACGGCATGGGCGTGCGCCCCGGCACGGTCGTCGCCTGGCAGCTGCCGACCCGCCTGGAGACCGCCGTCCTGTCCTTCGCACTGGCCCGGCTCGGGGCCGTGCAGTCGCCCGTCATCCCCTTCTACCGCGACCGCGAGGTCGGCTTCGCGCTGCGCGAGTCCAAGGCGGAGTTCTTCGCCGTGCCGGGTGTCTGGCGGGGCTTCGACCACACCGAGATGGCCCGGCGGCTCGGCGCGAAGGGCGTCTTCGAGGCCTACGACGACCTGCCCGAGGGCGATCCCGCCGTGCTCCCCGCCCCGCCCGCCGACGGCACGTCGGTGCGCTGGATCTACTGGACCTCCGGCACCACCTCCGACCCCAAGGGCGTGCTGCACACCGACCGCTCGCTGATCGCCGGCGGCTCCTGCCTCGCCCATGCGCTGCGCCTCACGGCGGACGACGTCGGCTCGATGGCGTTCCCGTACGCCCACATCGCCGGCCCCGACTACACCGTCATGCTGCTGCTGTACGGCTTCCCGGCGGTGATGTTCGAGCACTTCGCGCTGCCGGACGCGCTGGAGGGGTACCGGCGGCACGGGGTGACGGTGGCGGGCGGCTCGACGGCCTTCTACTCGATGTTCCTCGCCGAGCAGCGCAAACAGCCGCACACGCGCGTGATCCCCACGCTACGGCTGCTCGCGGGCGGCGGAGCGCCCAAGCCGCCCGAGGTGTACCACGCGGTCGTGCGCGAGATGGGGGTGCAGCTGACGCACGGCTACGGGATGACCGAGGTACCGATGATCACCATGGGCGCGCCGGACGACACCGCGGAGAACCTCGCGACGACGGAGGGGCGGCCGCCGGAGGGCATGGAGATCCGCGTGGTGGACGGCGAGGTGCGGCTGCGCGGGGAGGCCGTGTGCCGGGGCTATCTGGATCCCGGCCAGAGCGCCGAGGCCTTCGACGCGGACGGGTTCCTGCGCACCGGCGACCTGGGGCACGTGACGGGCAGCGGGCATCTGGTGCTCACCGGTCGGCTGAAGGACGTCATCATCCGCAAGGGGGAGAACGTCTCCGCCAAGGAGATCGAGGACCTGCTGGCCGCTCACCCGGCCGTCGGGGACGTCGCGGTGATCGGCCTGCCGGACGCGGAGCGCGGCGAGTTGGTGTGCGCGGTGGTGGAGCGGGCGCCGGGGGCCGGGGAGCCGTTGACCCTGGCGGCGCTCACGTCGTATCTGCGCGCGGGCGGGCTGTCGGTCCACAAGCTGCCGGAGCGGCTGGAGGTGGTGGAGGCCCTGCCGCGCAACGAGACGCTGCGGAAGGTGTTGAAGTACAAGCTGCGCGAGCGCTTCGCTCAGTGAACGACGCAGGGAGTCACTACTCGGCGACCGTGAAGTAGCGGGCGAAGGCGGGGACGATCTCCGCCTCGCCGACCCTGCCGTCCGCGTCGGCGTCCAGGACGGCGGCGGCCCCCTGGGCGACCTCCTCCGGCGCGCCGAGCGCCCTGAGCACCCGTACGGTGTCCTCGACCGTGGCCCGCCCGTCGCCGTCGGCGTCGGCGATGTCCAGGGCCGCATGCAGGAAGGGGCGGGCGATCTCGGCGAACCGGTCCGGGTTGTCCCTCAGGCGCTTGACCGCGCCGTTCACGAACTCCTCCCGGGTGATGCGCTGGTCGCCGTCCCGGTCGGCGATGCCGGCCATGCCCTGCCAGAACGCCTCGGCGCCCGCGTAGAGGGCCTGCCCCTTGTCGGAGCGGGCCGTGGCGCCGAACTCGGCGAGCACCGCCTTGGCCGCGGCGCCGAAGTCCTCGCGGTCGATGTAGCCGTTGCCGTCCTGGTCGAAGGTGGCGAACCGCGCGGCGATCCTGCGTTCGTACTCACTGCTGACCATGTCTTCTCGGACCACCTGACGTCGCTCGTGCGGGGATGCTTCCGGCAGGGAGCGTACGACGTCACAGACGTCGGGGCAGCGGGAAAGCGACGCCTGTGCCAAGACCGGGGGAATTTCAGGACAAGGGTGTGGCACGGTCGCCGGAGCGGAGACCGCCCTGGTGGGCCCTGGTGGACCCTGGTGGACGGGGACCGCGCCGCTCGCGCGCGGCGACCGCGCCGACTACGCCGAGAGCGGTTCCGTCCCGTCGTCCACCGCGGCCGCGAGGTCGCCGTAGACGTCGAAGAGCCGGCGCACGCCCAGCGCGCCCAGGACCCGGTTGACGTGGGAGTCCTCGGCCGCGCCCCGCGCGGGAAGGATCAGCCGCAGCCGCCCCCGGCAGGAGCGGATCAGACGGCGGGCGGCGATCAGGACGCCGACGCCGCTGGAGTCGCAGAAGTACACCTCGGAGAGGTCCAGGACGAGGTCGTGGCGGCCCTCGGCCACCTCGTCGTGCACCCGCTGACGCAGCGCCGGCGACGTCACCAGGTCCAGCTCGCCCGACACATGGAGCACGGCCCATCCGCCCTGCTCGCCGCCGGTCACTTTGAAGGCCACCACCACGCCTTTCGCTCGCTGTAGCGCGCCGCAGCCCGCCGAAAACGGAAGCTGTCCCTTCGCTTCCTTGCAGCGCGGCTGCCCAGCGGCCGTGCCCCGAAACACCGACGGGAAAACAGATCCCTAGAGAATGAGAGGGAAAGAGGCTTGATTCAGTCAGTTCCAGTCCGGTTCGATCCTTGTCAGTCGGGTAGACGCGCCCCATATCACCCTCTCGCTGACAAGGGGCGCTCATTGAAACAAAGGGGCGTGCGTTGTCGGACGTGCCGACTACATTCGAGGTGACGGTGGACGCACGCTGGACACGGGCACGGCCCGACGCACGGGCACGGGTGAGGGGGCCGCATGGCGAAGAGGGACGCACCGCCCCGCTGGGACCGCAAGATGCAGCAGCGACTCGCGCGCGGTGAGGCGGCCGCCCTCGGCGAGCTCTACGACCGGTTCGCTTCGCTTGTGCACGGTCTCGCCCACCGCGTGCTCGGAGACGAACGAGCGGCCGACGGCATCACCCGCGAGGTCTTCGCCCACGTCTGGGAGCACCCCGAGTCCTACGACCCGAAGCAGGGCCCGCTGCGCACCTGGGTCGCCGCGCTGACCCACCGCCTCGCCGTGCAGCGGCTGCGCGCCACCGAGACCGCCGCCCTGGCCGAGGCCGGCCACGGCTCCGCCGAGGCGACCGAGGAACTGGAGCTGCGCGTGCGGCACGCGTCGGTCGCCGCCCGCGCCGACTACATCGTCCAGGCCATGCCCGCCCCGCTGCGGGCCGCCCTGGAGCTGGCCTACTTCCAGCGCCGCGACTACCGCCAGACCGCGGTCGACCTCGGCGTCACCGAGGACGAGGCCCGCCGTCGGCTCCGCCTCGGCCTGCAACTCCTCTCCACGGCGCACGACGCCGCGTCACCGGGGGCGCCGCCCGGATACGGAGGTGCGGCGTGAGCGGCACGGACGGGTTCGATCCGCACGACGACGGCGAGGAGGACGAGGCCCACGGCCCACAGGGCCCTCCGTCGATCCCCGTCCCGCGCGCCTCCGTCGAGGACGGCGGAGCACCACTGCCCGCGCCGAGCCCTGCACCGACGCCCACGCGCGCGCCCGCGCCCGCGCCCGCCGAGCCGACCGGCCCGGAGCCGCTCAGGCTCGAACACCCGGTGCTGAAGTCCCTGCTGGGCGCCTGGGCGCTGGCGGCCTGCTCCGCTCAGGAGACGGCGGCCGTCGAGGAGCACCTCGGCGACTGCGGAGCCTGCGCGGACGAGGCACGACGCCTGCGCGAAGCCGTCGGCCTCCTCCAGCGCCCGGAGAGCCTCGACCTCGACCCCGGCCTGCGCACCCGCGTCCTCGACGGCTGTCTGAACCGCCGTCCGCCCCGCATCCCGGTGCCCGCCTGGGCGGCGTCCTACGACGCCGAGACGGGCGCGGCTGGACGCGCTGCTCCAGGACTTCGGGGACGCCGAGTGGCACGCGCCCGTGCGGCTGCGCTGGTTCCGCGGCGAGGAGCCGACGAGCCGCCGCACCACCGTCGCCGGCGTCATCGCCCACCTCCTCGCGGTGGACGGCCTGGTCGCCGTGGCCCTGGGCCTGGACGACCCGCTCGCCACCGGCGGCGCCCCGGACCGGCCGAAGGAACCCGACGAACCGGATGCACCGGCCGCCCCGACGGCCACGCCCTCCCGCCGCACGGAGGCGTTCTGGGCGGGCTCGCACTACCCGCCCACCCGTTCCGTGCGCGGCCCCTGGCGGGAACAGACCCACGCCCTGGTGCGCACGGTGTCCTTCACCGGCGGAGGCCCCGGCCGCCTGCCGGTGTCGTACGGCGGCTTCGAGCTGCCCCTGCGGGACGCGATGCTGGACCGGGCCTTCGAGTGCTGGGTGCACGCCGAGGACATCGCGGAAGCGGTCGACTACCCCTACGCGCCGCCCGCCCCGCGCCACCTCCACGACATGATCGACCTGGCCGCGCGGATGCTGCCGGAGACGCTCGCCGCCCGCCGCCGCGCGGGCCTCGCCTCGCGCTCGCACACCCGCCATCTGGTGACCGCCGGCCGCCCCGGCCGCAGCCTGCGGCTGGAGATCGAGGGCTCGGGCGGCGGCCAGTGGCTGATCCCCCTGGACTCACCGGGCGCGGTGGGCTCCGCCGCCCACGAGGTGGCCCACGTCGCCCTGGACGACGTGGAGTTCTGCCGCCTGGCCGCCGGGCATGTGGCCCCCGCGGAAGCGGCGGCGGGCCAGGACGGCGACCGCGAGGCGATCAGGGACGTCCTGTTCGCAGCGGCGGCGTTGAGCCGCATGTAGGGGCGGCGTGGAGCCGGATGCAGCGGCGGCGTGGAGCCGGATGCAGCGGCCGGTTGCGGATTCGTCGGCGGCCACAGGTGGTCGGTGGCTGGTCGCGCAGTTCCCCGCGCCCCTTGGATGCCTGCGGTGAACGTGCCTTCAGGGGCGCGGGGAACTGAACCCCTGGCCGCCCTGTGCCTAGGGGAATACGACCGTCCGGCGCCCGTTGAGCAGAATCCGCCGCTCCGCATGCCACTTCACGGCCCGCGCCAGCGCCTGGCACTCGACGTCCCGCCCGACGGCGACCAGCTGATCCGGCGTGACCCCGTGCCCCACGCGCTCGACCTCCTGCTCGATGATCGGCCCCTCGTCGAGATCCGCGGTCACATAGTGCGCCGTGGCCCCGATCAGCTTCACGCCCCGCTCGTGCGCCTGGTGGTACGGCTTCGCGCCCTTGAAACTCGGCAGGAAGGAGTGGTGGATGTTGATGATCCGCCCGCTGAGCTGCTTGCACAGGTCGTCGGAGAGCACCTGCATATAGCGGGCCAGCACGACCAGCTCGACGTCCAGTTCCCGGACCAGTTCGAGCAGCTGCGCCTCCGCCTGCGCCTTGGTCTCCTTCGTCACCGGGATGTGGTGGAAGGGAACGTGGTACGAACCCACGAGCTCGGCGAAGTCGGTGTGATTGGACACCACGGCCGCGATCTCCACCGGCAGCGCGCCGATGCTGGCGCGGAACAGCAGGTCGTTCAGGCAGTGCCCGAACTTGCTGACCATGAGGACGATGCGCATCTTCTCGTCGGCCCGGTTGAGCTGCCAGTCCATGTGGAAGGAGTCGCCGATCGCGGCGAAGCTCGCCCGCAGCTTCTCCACGGTCACCGGCGGCTCCGCCGAGAAGTGGACGCGCAGGAAGAACAGGCCCGTGTCGTGGTCGCCGAACTGCTGACTGTCCTCGATGTTGCAGCCGGTCATGAAGAGATAGCTCGACACGGCGTGCACGATGCCCTGCTTGTCGGGGCAGGAGAGCGTGAGGACGTACTGGTCGGCGGGGGTCGCCGCGGCTCGGGCAGACTGCGCGTTCATGCCCGACAGGGTCGCATACCGTCCACGACCGTGGACAACCGTCCCGCAGGCCGGAACCCGCCGCGCCTGCGACGTCCGCGCCTACGCCGTCCGCGTCATGATGCGCAGCACTTCGAGGGTCCGGGGCGGGGCGTCGGGGTCGTCGCCGTCGCTGGCCGCCATGCGCACATGCGCGTCCCGCGCCGCCCGCACCGCCTCCGGCCACGCCTCGTGGTCGACGTACGCGGAGACCGGGGCGTCCGGCCCGACCTGGTGCATGATCCGCAGGACGCGGAGCACGGCGGTGTCGACGAGGGCCGCCTCCTGCGAGTCGCGGAAGATCGTGCCCACGTACTTCTCGGCGGACCAGTTGTCGAGCCAGGTGTCCTCGACGAGGCGGTACACGGCGTCGGTGACGTCCCCGTACCCCTCGCCGCCGGCCAGCCAGACGTTCTGCTGGAACACCGGGTCGGAGAGCATGTGCAGCGCGGAGCGCACATTGCTGCGCCAGCGCCACCATGGCATGTCGTTGAGTGGCATGCCGCCCATGGTGGAGGAGCGACGGCCGCGACGGGAAGAGTTCTCCGAACCTTGCACGGTCATCGATCGTACGTTTACCCGTCCCGGGAGCCTCACGGGCCCCTGCAATTCACCTGCACGTCACCCCTCATTGACCGAGGGTCACTCCCAGGTTAGCGATGTGACGGAATCGTGCGTGAACATGACCGGCAAGCGACGCACCGCCCCGCGAAGCACCTTCCTCCCCAGGTCCTTCCGCTTCACCAGGTCCGGCAGAGCGACCGCCCTCGCGGCGGGTGCGCTGGCGGCCTGCGCGTCGCTCGCCGTCGGATGCGGTGTCGTCCCCGGTACCACGGGGGATTCCGGGGACGACCCGATCGTCGTGATGACCTGGGCGCCCGAGGGCACGTCCGCGACCAACAAGCCCGGCATGCCCGCCTTCGCCCTCGCCTACGCCCGCTGGATCAACGCCGAGGGCGGCCTGGGCGGCCGCAAGCTCAAGGTCCTGACCTGCAATGCCCGTAACGACACCGTGTCGACGGCGAAGTGCGCCCGGCGGGCCGTCAAGGAGGGCGCGGTCGCCGTCATCGGCTCCTACAGCCAGCACTCCGACGCGTTCTTCCCGTACCTGGAAGGCGCCGGCATCCCCTACATAGGCGGCTACGGCGTCACGAACGACGAGTTCACCAGCCCGCTGTCCTACCCGGTCAACGGCGGCCAGCCCTCGCTCCTGGCCGGCCTCGGCAAGGAGCTGGCCGCGACCTGCGGCGCGGTCTCCCTCGTCCGCCCCGACACGATCGCGGGCGACGCGCTGCCCCCGATGCTCGACGCCGGCCTCACCGCGGGCGGACACGCGAAGTCCAAGGATTTACTGGCCCCTGAGGACGCGACCGAGTACTCGGCACAGGCCAAGTCCGCGCTGCAGTCGGCGACCGGCGGCGGGTCGAAGGGCGAGGGCTCCAATACTGAAGCGGACGGCAAGAAAGGGTGCGTGGTGACCGCCCTCGGCGACCGCACCAGCACCTTCATGGACTCCTTCCGCCGCACCCGCGAGGACTACCCCGGCGTGCGCACCGCCACCGTCCTCGGCAGCGTCGACCAGACGGTGATCAACGCCTCCGGCGCCACCTCCGGACCGTTCGAGGGGGCGTACGTCACCGGCTGGTACCCGGTGACCAGCGACGCGGCCTGGGCGCCGATGAAGAAGGTGATCAGCGAGAAGGCGTTCTCGGACACCCGGATCGACCCCTCCGACACCGGTGTGCAGACCACCTGGATCGCCTACACCGTGTTCCGGCAGGCCGTGGAGTCGCTGGAGGGCGACGAGGTGACCACCGCCAGCGTGCGGGGCACCCTGGACCACGGCCTGAAGGTCACCACGGGCGGGCTCACCCCGACGCTGCGCTGGCAGTTCACCGACCGCCTCGCCTCCATCGGCTTCCCGCGCCTGGTCAACGCCGACGTCACGCTCCAGACCGTGCGCAAGGGCGTGCTCGCACCCGCCAAGAAGGGCTTCGCCGACATGACGCAGACCATGGAGAAGGCGGACCTCGACTGACGGTCCGCTGCGGTCGACCGCGGCCGACCGCAGCCGGTCACAGCTGCACGGGCTGGCGCTGGGTCAGGCCGTAGGTCTTCGCGATCGCGTTCCACAACTTCGCGGCCTGGGACTTCTGGGTGCTCGCGGTGCCGCTGTCCCGGTTGCCTGCCTGCGTCTCGGCAGTCGCGCGGGCCGTGCCCTTCTTGCAGCTCTTCTTCTTGGTCGCGGCGACCTGGTCGGCCCAGGCCGCGTAGTGGTTGTCCGCGGACGCCGACGCCTGCCACGCCTTGGTGAGCGCGGTGGTCAGCGCCGCGTGGTCCGGGAGCTCGTCGACCTTCAGCGCGGCCAGGCTGGTGACCAGGTCGGTGCGCTGCTTCGCCGCGTCCCGCAGGTCCGTGGCGGCCTGGGCGAGATTGCCGCACGCCTTCACATCGGCCACCGCGCTGATCACACTGGCCCGGCTGTCGCCGCTGTCGGCGAGCAGCTTGTCCAGTGCGACGGCCTGCTGCTCGGCCGCCCCGGCGGACGGCGACGCCGACCCCTCCGTCGCGGGCGCCGACGCGGCGACGGTCTTGTTGTCGTCCTCGCCCTGATCGCCGCCCCCGCCCGCGAGCATCGCGCCCGCGCCGACGCCGACGACCGCGAGGGCCACGCCGATCGCCGCGAACAACGGCACCCGTGAGCCGGTACGGCCCCCTCGGTCGCCCCGGTCGCCGCCGTCGTCGTCGCGCATCCCGCGCCGCCCGCCCGCCGCGGGACCGCCGGGCGGGGCATAGGACGGGCTGTAGGCGGACTGCTGGGGGCGCGCGGCGGGGCCGCCGCCGTAGCCCGGCCCACCGGCGGGCTCGGAGAAGCGCGGGAGCTGCTGGGTGGACCCGGCGGGGCTCTCGCTGCCCGGCCCGCTGCGGAAGAGGTTCTCGAACCCGGCGGGCGGCTGCCGGTCCCCGCCGTCCTGCGCGGGGACGGGCGGGATGTACTGCGTGGCCTCGGAGTCGGGGTGTGCGGCAACCGGCTGCGCGGCCACCGGCTGCGCGCCGGGGGCGGGCATCGGGCCGGGGGCGGGCTGCGGGGTGCGGCCCAGGAAGTGGGTGGACTCGGCCGGGGCCTCGGGCGGCAGAGCGCCCGGCGCGACCGGCGGGAGGAACTGCGTCGCACCCTCGTCGTAGGACCCAGCGGCGGGCACGGGCGGCAGGTACTGCGTGGCGCCCTCGTCGATCGGGGAGGCCGGGGCCGCCGGGGCTGCCGGGACCGGCGGTATGTACTGCGTCGCGCCCTCGTCGACCGGAAAGGCCGGGGCCGCCGGGACCGGCGGTATGTACTGCGTCGCGCCCTCGTCGACCGGCGGCAGGGGGACGCCCGGCGTGCCCTGGCCGTACGTCGGATGCGCCGGGGCGGGTGCGCCCTCCGGCGGCAGCGGCCCGGCACCGACCTGGGCGCCGCCGTTCCACTGCGGCTGAACCTGCTGCGGGGGCTGAGGCTGCGGCTGGGCCTGGTGTGCCGGGTCCGGCTGGTCCGCGGGGAGCGGCCAGCCCTGGGCCGACTGCTGCGGGGCGGGGGCCTGCTGGTCGGGACCCCAGGGCTGTCCCCAGGTCTGTCCCGCGGCCGGGGCCTGCTGCCCGTAGTCCTGCTGCCCGTAGTCCGACTGTCTGTACTCCGGTTGCCCGTAGTCCTGCTGCCCGTACGGCTGCCGCTGCCCGTACGCCGACTGCTCGTACTCCGGCTGCTC
The DNA here is from genome assembly GCF_053594615.1 of Streptomyces sp. NPDC001858. Classification (NCBI taxonomy): domain Bacteria; kingdom Bacillati; phylum Actinomycetota; class Actinomycetes; order Kitasatosporales; family Streptomycetaceae; genus Streptomyces; species Streptomyces sp. NPDC001858. Next base: position 147,127 of record NZ_JBSFEV010000004.1, on the reverse strand, counting down.
CGGTTCCGGCTGCTGCCCGTACGGCTGCCGCTGCCCGTACGCCGACTGCTCGTACTCCGGCTGCTCCGGTTCCGGCTGCTGCCCGTACTCCGGCCGGCTGGGCTGCTGAGCGCCGTACTGGCCGGAATAGTGTCCCGGCAGCAGGGGCTCCCCACCGTCGGAGGGCAGCACGATGCCTTCGCGCGCGGGCTGCGCCGAGGGCTCCTCGCCCTGTCCACTCTGCGTCACCGGGACTCCTACGAATGGGGGACCTTCGGAATCGTCGGTTCACGCTACCGGGTCCCCGGAACCCCGTGCCACGCAGCTCAGGACGTGATCTGCCTCCCGGCCAGGGCCTGTCCCGGTCCGGCAGTGAGATGGGTAACAGATCCGGAGCGCCGCGCGCTGTATCCGCCGCAGCGGCGCCCCGTCCCTCACGCCGCGGTCTGCAACTCCAGCCGCGCCCCGAACTCCCGTACCACCGACTCGTCCCGGAACGGTTCCAGCCGCTGTTGCAGATCCTCGAGATACTCGGCCCCCCGGTTGGAGCGGAGCGTCTCCAGGAGCTCGACGGCCCGCAGACCGGTGCTGCAGGCCTGCTCGATCTCGCGCTGCTGCACCTGCGCGGTGGCCAGCAGGACGTACCCGATCGCCCGTCGGCGCGCACGGCTCTCCGGGTGCCCGGCGAGGGACTGCTCGGCACAGCGCGCCGCCGCCTCCGCCTGGCCCAGGTCGCGGTGGCAGTGCGCCAACTCGTCGGCGAGATAGGCCTCGTCGAAGTGCGCGATCCACGCGGGATCGTCCCCGGAGGACGGATCGGCCGCCTCCAGCGCCGACACCGCGCGGCCGGACGCCGCCTGCGCCCCGCGCGCGTCGCCCATCAGCGCGTGCCCCCGGGCCTCCGCCGCGAGGAACATCGCCTCCGCGCGCGGGGTCACCCGCCCCCGCGCTCCCTCCTGCGCCGCCCGCGCCAACTGGGCGATCTCGCGCGGGTTTCCGAGCTGCGCGGCGAGATGGCTCATGGAGGCCGCGAGGACGTAGCCGCCGTACCCGCGGTCACCGGCCGCCTGGGCGAGCCGCAGTGCCTGGATGTAGTAGCGCTGGGCCAGGCCCGGTTGGCCGGTGTCGACGGCCATGTAGCCGGCGAGTTCCGTCAACCGGGCGACGGAGGCGAAGAGTTCACGGCCCACCGCCTCCCGGTAGGAGCCGGCCAGCAGACCCGACACGACGCTGTTGAGGTAGTGCACGACGACCGGCCGCACATGCCCGCTGCCGTACTGGTGGTCCAGGTCCACCAGCGCCTGTGTCATCGCGTTGACGGCCGCGACGTCGGACAGCCCGACCCGGGGTCCCGCCGAGCGCGCCACCTGCGCGTCCGGGGAGGAGATCAGCCAGTCGCGGCTCGGTTCGACCAGCGCCGAGGCGGCCACGGACGAACCCGAGAGGAAGTCCCGTCGGCCCACGTCGCTGCGCCACAGCTCGCAGACCTGCTCGATGGCCCCCAGCACCGTCGGCGAGAACTGGAGACCCACGCCCGAGGCGAGGTTCTTGCCGTTGGCCATGCCGATCTCGTCGATCGTGACCGTACGGCCGAGCTTGCGGCCCAGGGCCTCCGCGATGATCGCCGGAGCGCGCCCGCGCGGCTGTTGTCCGCGGAGCCAACGCGCCACGGACGTCTTGTCGTAGCGCAGGTCGAGGCCGTGCTCGGCCCCGCACATGTTGACCCGGCGGGCGAGCCCGGCGTTCGAGCACCCCGCCTCCTGGATGAGCGCCTGCAGCCGTTCGTTCGGCTGCCGCGCGACTAGCGGCCTTGCGGCCATGGTCACTACCCCCACACCGAGTTGACGTGTCTTCCACCGTGTCTTCCACCGAAAAGTTCCGGCCGAGAAGATCAATGCCCCACGGACATACCGAAAATGCGAGGCATGAGAGGATTACTGATGATTGCTGCCCATTGCCGGTCATTACTGCGATTGATGTGATTCCCGAGCAATACGGAGAATTGCCGGGTTACCGGCGGAAGCCGCCCCCCCCTACCTGGTTACCCGCTCCCGCGCCCGTTCCTCCCGCGCGCCCCCGCACGTGCACCCATGCGCCCCGGACGCGGAATCGATGCTCCTCCCCCGCGCAAAGTGGCGGGCGTAACCCCTGGTGACGGCTAGAGTTGTGTTCATCGTGGAAGAGACCATCGCGGGCGCCGACGCCACTCAAATCCCGAAGCAGCGCGGGGAATCGCTGCTCGAGACCGCTGTTCGTTACGCCGAGGAACGTCATTGGGACGTCTTCCCCGGCACCTGGCTGGACGCCGTCAATGGAGTGCAGCGCTGCTCCTGTGACGACACCGCGTGCACCGCGCCGGGCGCGCACCCTGCACGCCCCGACTGGGCGACGCAGGCCACCGGCAGCGCAACCGTCGCGCGCCGGATGTGGCAGAAACAGCCGACCGCCTCGATCCTGCTGCCGACCGGGCGTACGTTCGACGCGATCTCCGTGCCGGAGACGGCCGGGTTCCTCGCGCTGGCGCGGATGGAGCGGATGGAACTGACGCTCGGTCCGGTCACGTTGACGCCGGACCGCCGGATGCAGTTCTTCGTGCTGCCGGGGGCGTCGGCCAAGGTTCCGGACCTGGTGCGCAAGCTGGGCTGGTCGCTGGGGGCGCTGGATCTGGTGACGCTCGGCGAGGGCGCGTATGTGGCTGCGCCGCCTACGCGGTTCGGGTCCCGGGGGGCCGTGCAGTGGGCCTGCCGGCCTACCGCGGCGAATCGGTGGCTGCCGGACGCGGAGGAGTTGATCTCGCCGCTCGCCTATGCGTGTGGGCGGGATCGGTAGTTTCGCGACTGCGGGTCGTGTGTGGCTGGTCGCGCACACGCGGCGGAGCCGCATATGGGGCACAGTCTCGCGCCCCTTCAGGGCGCTGCTCCGCCGTAGGGTTCGTGCATGACGTCCGTACGCGTGCGTGGGCTCTGGAAGCGGTTCGGGCAGCAAGTCGCCGTTGCCGGGATCGATCTCGATCTGCCCGCGGGGAAGTTCATCGGGCTGGTCGGGCCGAACGGGGCCGGGAAGACCACGACGCTCTCCATGGTGACCGGGTTGCTGCGGCCCGATCAGGGGACCGTCGAGGTCGTGGGGCATGACGTGTGGGCCGATCCGGTGGCCGTGAAGGCCCGGATCGGGGTGCTGCCGGAGGGCCTGCGGCTGTTCGAACGGCTCTCGGGGCGTGAACTGCTCGGCTACAGCGGGCGGTTGCGGGGGCTGCCCGGCCCCGAGGTCGACAAGCGGGCCACCCAGTTGCTCGACGTCCTCGACCTGGCCGGCGCGCAGCACAAGCTCGTCGTCGACTACTCGACCGGCATGCGCAAGAAGATCGGGCTCGCGACCGCGCTGCTGCACAATCCCGAAGTCCTCTTCCTCGACGAGCCGTTCGAGGGCGTCGACCCCGTCTCCGCGCAGATCATCCGGGGCGTGCTGGAGCGGTACACGGCGTCCGGGGCGACGGTCGTCTTCTCCTCCCATGTGATGGAGCTCGTCGAGTCGCTGTGCGACTGGGTGGCGGTGATGGCGGCGGGGCGGATCCGGGCGCACGGGACGCTCGCGGAGGTGCGGGGGTCGGCTCCCTCGTTGCAGCAGGCGTTTCTCGAACTCGTCGGGGCGCAGGACCGGGACACCGGCTCCCGCCTCGACTGGCTGGGCGGCGGAGCGAGCCGGTGAGCGCGCCGACCTCCCCGCCGGGTCCCGTGGCCTCACCGGCGGGCGCCGTGGCCCCTGCACCCGGCCTCGTCGCCACCGTCGTCCGGCTGAAGCTGTCGCTGCTGCGCAACGGACTGCGGCAGTCCGCGGGCCGGCGCGCCGCGTATGTCGCCTCCGCCGTCGTCACGCTGCTGTTCGCCGCGCTGCAGCTGCTCGGGCTGATCGCGTTGCGGGGGAACGACCACGCGGTGTCGGTCGTGGTGCTCCTGGTGGCGGTGCTGGCGCTGGGGTGGGCGGTGATGCCGCTGTTCTTCCCCAGCGGCGACGAGACCCTCGACCCGACCCGGCTGGTGATGCTGCCGCTGCGGCCCGAGCCGCTGGTGCGGGCGCTGCTGGCGGCCTCGCTGGTGGGCATCGGGCCGCTGTTCACGCTGCTGATGCTGGTGGGGTCGGTGATCTCCGTGGCGCACGGGGCGGCCGCCTGGGCGGTGGGGGTGCTCGCCGTCGCCCTAGGGCTGCTGATGTGCGTGGCGTTCGCGCGGGCCGTGGCCGCCGCCAACGTCCGGCTGCTGTCCAGCCGCAAGGGACGCGATCTGGCGGTGCTGAGCGGGCTGGTCATCGCGGTCGGGGCGCAGGTCGTCAACTTCGGGGCGCAGCGGCTCGGGACGGCCGGGCTGGGCGAGCTCGATCCGCCCGCGGGCGTGCTGCGCTGGGTGCCGCCCGCGTCGGCGGTGGGCGCGGTGGACTCGGTGAGCGAGGGGGCGTACGGGGTCGCCGTCGCCCAACTCGCCGTCAGCACGGTGGCGTTGGTGCTGGTGGTGGGGGTGTGGGCGCGGACGATGACCCGGTTGATGACCTCGCCGGACGGCTCCACGCTCCAGGCCGCCGAGCCGGCCGCGCGGGACCGGCGGCGCTCGGCGGGCCTGACGCGGCTGCTGCCGGGCGGGCGCACCGGCACCGTGATGGAACGCAGCCTGCGTTATGTCTGGCGCGATCCGAAGACGAAGGCGGCCTGGGTGACCTCGCTGGCCATCGGGCTGATCGTGCCCGTCTTCAACGCGGTGCAGGGCGTCGGCTCGATCTACTTCGCCTGCTTCGCCGCCGGAATGATCGGCATTCAGATGTACAACCAGTTCGGGCAGGACACGTCCGCGTTCTGGATGGTCGCGATGACGGTGTCGTCGACGCGGGACGCCTACGACGAGTTGCGGGCGCGGGCGCTGGCCCTGCTGCTGATCACCCTGCCGTACGCGACGCTGGTGACCGGACTGACGACGGCGCTGCTCGGCGACTGGGCGAAGCTGCCCGAGGCGCTGGGGCTGTCCTTCGCGCTGCTCGGCGCGATGCTGGCGACGGGCGCCTGGACGTCGGCCTGCTTCCCGTACTCGATCCCGCAGGAGGGCTACAAGAGCGCGGCCCCCGGCCAGGCCGGTCTCGCCTGGATCGCGGTCTTCGGCGGGATGGTCGCGGCGGCCCTGCTGTGCGCCCCCGTCATCGCGGTGACGATCTGGCTGAACGTCAGCTCGGGCGGCGAGGCGTGGACCTGGCTGCTGCTGCCGGGGGGCGCGGTGTACGGGGCGGCGATCACGCTGCTGGGGCTCCGGCTGGCCGCTCCGCGAACGGCGACGCGGCTGCCGGAGATCCTGGCGGCGGTGAGCAAGGGCTGACGGCGCCCCTTACGGGGTTCCGGGGATTCCGGGGGTGAGGACGGCTTCCAGGAAGGGTTCGATCGCCGTGCGCCAGCCCTCCGGCTGGTCGTAGTGGACGAGGTGGCCGGCGTCGGCGACCTCGGCGTACTCGCCGCGCGGCAGGACGCGGACCATTTCCTGCGCCTCGGCACGACCGAGCTCCCCGTCCAGGCCGCGGACGACCAGGGCGGGGCACTGGACCTGGGTGAGCTCCTCCCAGTGCGCGTCGTAGACCCAGGTCTCGCGGGACTTGAGCATCTGGTCGGGCTCGAAGACCGGACGCCAGCCGTCCGGCGACTCCTGCATCACCTCGGCGTAGAACTCGCCTCGGGAGGGGTTCGGGCGCTCCACCCAGGGGTCGTCCTCGCCGAACCACTTGCGGACCTCGGCGAGGGTGGCGAACGGGGCGGGCCAGGACTTGAACCAGTCGCCCCACTCACGCTGCGAGGCCGCGCCGAGCGCGGAGGCCCGCATGTCGCAGACGACCAGGCCGCGCACCAGGTCGGGACGCCGGGCGGCGAGCTGCCAGGCGGTGAGCGCTCCCATGGCGTGGCCGATGAGGACGACCGGGGCGAGGCCGAGCTGCTCCAGGGCCGCTTCCGCGTCCTCGACGTAGGCCTCGCGGGTGAAGGCCGCCTGCGGCGGCTTCTCGCTCTGGCCGTGGCCGCGCTGGTCGAGGGCGACCGCGCGATGTCGCTCGGAGAGCCAGCGGGCGGTGGACGCCCAGTGCGAGGCCCGGCCCATCAAGCCGTGCAGTAAGAGGACGCTGGGCCTGCCTCCCTCGCTGCCGTCGGCCGACGGCAGTCCCTTCTCCCCTGGCTGCTGTGCCGGAATCACGGGTTCCGTCACGGCCTTCGCCGGATCGCCCTTGGGCGGGTCGCCGAACTCCCAGGCCGCCAGGCGTACGCCGCCCGCCCCGGTCACGTCGATGCGTCGCGCCATAGGTCCTGGCACCCCCCTAGCCGTCGTACCGCTGCGCTGCCGATGCCTTCGTACCGCCTTCGATCACCCGCAGGCTATCGAATGCCCTTTCGAGAAATGCACTCTCCGCGCACAACACCCCTCGTTCGAGTGACCTCGCTCAAGGAATGATCGGCGCCGCCGAGGGGAGACCTTCAGCGGGGGGCGGACCGCTCGGGGAAACCGGTCCGAGGGAAGTGACCTTGAGAGCTCGGGGCTCCAGGTCACAACAGGGGAGGACAGGCCCCGGTGCCGTACGGCACCGGGGCCTTCCACTGCTCTGCGGCACATCGTCCCGCCCCCTCAGGTCATATGCCTCACGCGACAGCCTGGCACGGGAAGCGGCGGAGCGCTGCGATTCGACACAGGGAACCTCCGATTCGACGACATCGGCAGGACGCCACAACTGCCCCGCGCGCCCCGGGAGTTGAACAATGCTCAGAGAATGCTCAGCGCTTCGCGACGAACACGTGCGACGCGACGTCCGACTCCAGCTCGGCGGCCTCGCCGCCGCTGCCGACGAGCACACCGCCCGCCGACTCCGTCACGCTCACCACCGAACCGGGCTGCACGCCCGCGCGGCGCAGCGTGTACATCAGCTGCGCGTCCGTCTGGATCGGCTCGCCGATGCGGCGGACGACGACCGTCTTGCCCTCCAGCCCCGGGTCGAGGTCGGCCAACGAGACCATCCCCTCGTCCAGGAACGGGTCGGCGCCGTCCTTCTCGCCCAGCTCCTCCAGGCCCGGGATCGGGTTGCCGTACGGCGACTCGGTCGGGTGCCGCAGCAGCTCCAGCACGCGGCGCTCGACGGCCTCGCTCATCACGTGCTCCCAGCGACAGGCCTCCGCGTGCACCTGCTCCCACTCCAGGCCGATCACGTCGACCAGGAGACACTCGGCGAGGCGGTGCTTGCGCATCACGCGCGTGGCGAGCCGGCGGCCCTCGTCGGTGAGCTCCAGGTGGCGGTCGCTGGCCACCGAGACCAGGCCGTCGCGCTCCATGCGCGCCACCGTCTGGCTGACCGTCGGCCCGCTCTGGTCGAGGCGTTCGGCGATCCGGGCCCGCATGGGCACCACACCTTCCTCCTCCAGCTCGAGGATGGTGCGGAGATACATCTCCGTGGTGTCGATCAGTCCGGACATTCGTGCCCCTCGATTAGCTCTGCCGAAGGCTGGACCGCTCTCCGGCGCGTGCGCTGGCCCTGGACTCAATTCTGCCGGATACCACTGACAAGCGTGCCGTGCCGTCGAAACGAGGCGGTCACATCCGGGGTCGATCGGGGGGCGCGCCCGCGGAACGGGCCCCCAGGACGCCTCCGCGCCCCCACCGGCACCGGTCTCACTGGTGTCACCGGGCGTATTGACAGCGCACTGGTCCAGACCGCACGGTGATCCGCGACACGGACACCGGCTACGGCAAAGGGGCCCCTCGGATGAGCGACCGCAAGCTCGCCGCCCAGTTCTTCGACGCCGCGATCGCCCTGCTGCAGCGGGCCCGCGACGAGGAGGCCGAGGCCGTCGACGCCGCCGGCACGCTCCTCGCCGACACCGTGGCGGCGGGCGGCCGTCTCTTCGCCTTCGGCGCCGGCCACTCCTCGCTCGCCGCCCAGGACGTCGTCTACCGCGCGGGCGGCCTCGCCCTGATGAACCTGCTCGCGGTGCCGGGCGTCGTCGGCGTCGACGTCCGGCCCGCGACCCTCGGCTCGGCCCTGGAGCGCGTCGACGGCCTCGCGAGCGCCGTCCTGGACACCTCGCCCCTGCGCGCGGGCGACGCCCTCGTGGTCATCTCGCTGTCCGGCCGCAACGCCCTGCCCGTGGAGATGGCCATGAACGCCCGCGCCCTGGGCGTGAAGGTCATCGGCGTGACGTCGGTGGCCTACGCCTCGGAGACGACGTCCCGGCATGCCTCGGGGACGTTCCTGAAGGACCACTGCGATGTCGTCCTGGACTCGAAGATCGCGGTCGGCGACGCCGAGCTGACCCTGGACACCATCCCCGCGCCGTTCGCCCCCGCCTCCACCGTCGTCACCTCGGCCCTGCTCCAGGCTGTCATGGCCACCGCGGCCGGCGTCCTCGCCGAGCGCGACATCGAGCCCCCGCTGCTGCGCTCCGGCAACGTGGACGGCGGCCACGACTGGAACGGACGGATCATGGACGAGTACGGGGACCGGATCTTCTACCGCCACTGAGGCCGGCGCCGCTGGGGCCTCCACTGAGGCCGGCGCGCCGAAACGCGCCACGCGCGTGTGTCGGGCCTCAGTCCTCGGCGGTCGCCTCGGTCAGGTCCGCGAGGTCCAGGGCGGTCGCTATCCGGACGGCGACGTCCTCCGCGTAGGAGGCGTCGGAGCGCTCGAAGGACGTACGGCCGCCGCCGCGCAGGAACGTCACCACGCCCAGGGTGCGGCCGCGGCTGCGCAGCACCGCGCACAGGGCGTGCACCGTGTCGTCGGGCCACTGGCGCGCCCGGGCCCACTCCCGCGCCTCGTCGGCCGCCACGGAGCCCACGCCGGCCCGCACGGAGCCGTTGCGCGCCACGCACTGCAGCGCCGGGTGGGTCTCGCCGTAGCGGACGGGCAGCCCCGCGTGTCCGGTGAGCGTGCTGGGGCCCGGCCCGCCCGACGGGGTCGCCGCGACCCGCATCAGCCGCAGCGGCCCGGCCGCCTCCGCGTCGGCCGCCGCACGGCCCATCACGCGGTCGACCAGGGCGTGGTCGGCGAACCCGGCGAGCGCGAAGTCGAGGTGGACGGTGGCCGCCTCGGCGGGATCCTCGCACTCGGCGGCCGCGCGGGCGGCCCGGTGCAGCTGGTTGGCGCGGAAGCGCAGCAGCGAGGCCTCCTGCTCGCCCTGCTTGGCCTCGGTGACGTCCTGGAAGAGCCAGCCGACGCCGAGCGGCACCGGCTCCTCGGCGAGCGGCGAGGCGAGCCGCAGGAAGCCGCTGCGCCAGCAGCGCCGCTTCTCGCCCTCCGGGGTGCGCACCCCGACCCACAGCTCGGCGGGGGCGGGCGGGGCGCCCTCGGCCAGGACGTGCGTCAGCGCGTTCTCCAGCTCCTCGGCGCCCCGGGTGAGCAGTTCGCCCAGCGGACGGCCCAGGACGGCCGTGCGGCCGGTGCCGAGCGCGCGGGCGGCGTGCGCGTTGACGACGGCGGGGCGCAGGTCGGCGTCGACCAGCACGACACCCCAGGAGGCGTCGTCGAAGAGGGCCTCGCTGAGCGCGATGGAGCGTTCCAGGTCGATCTGGGCGTGCACCTCGCTGAAGGCGCAGTACAGCCCGGCGGGCTTGCCGTCCGGACCGCGCACGGCGGCGGACTGGGTGCGCACGAGGACCCGGCCGCCGTCCTTCGTCACCAGCGCGAACTCGTGCACCTGGCGGCTCTGCGCGTGCATGGCGGCCATCAGCCGCCCCTCGATGTCCTCGGCGTCGGCCTCGCGCACCGCCCACCCGGCGAAGCCGTGCCGGCCGACGGCTTCGGCGGCGCTCCAGCCGAGGATGCGTTCGGCCTCGCGGTTCCAGTGGGTGACGACTCCGTCGCCGTCGAAGGCGCACAGGGCCGCGTCCATGCCGTCGAGCAGCGCGGCGAGCAGGTCGGCGCCGTCGGGGCCGACCGGGCCGCCGACGGTCCTTGGGCCGTCCTCACCGGACCGGTCGGGCTGCTCGGGCTCGTCCGGCCCCAGCTCGTCGGTGGTCCCACTACGCCGGGAAGCACTCACCTGAACCCCCTGCAGGTTCGCTCACTTGCCCTCATTCAACTCGAACGTGACGCAGCCCACATATGGTTCCCGCAAGATTGCAGAGGAATCGTTGCACCACCGCGCTGGTCACAGCGGGGCAGGAGCCGCAGGTCCGCCCATTCCGCCGCCTCCGTCAAGTTCTCAGAAAAACACTTGAGCCGACGGCGAGCACTTCTTAGTGTGGCTAGCACTTCGGAGAGGAGGTGGTTCGGCAGATGGATTCACACCGGACGGAAGAGGTGGCTGCGGGCTAGTGGCCCGTCACCCCATCTAGTGCGGTGCCGGACCAGCGTGTGCGAGACGCACGCAGCCGGCCAAACCAACGCAGTCACCCGACCCGCGAGTCGCCGGTACGTCCGGCCGGCCTCCTCCTCAGGGAGGACCAGACTCGCGGGTCGCCTGCTTTTCGCACGCAGTACGCTGGGTCCATGCTTTCGCTCGTTCGACGCCGCCACGTGGACTACGTCCGCGTCACGAGCATGGGCTGTCGACGCTCCAGCTCTGTCTGAGCCCCGTCCAGCCCCCCTTCGCGGTCACCACCGCCTGCGGTCTTCTCCTTCTCTGCCCACTTGGCACCCGTGCGCCGTCCCACCCACAGCGACGGCCGGGCCCCGTACACCCTGCGGACACACCATGACGAACGTGACGAACCGGTCGGCGAGCCTGTCGACGGACCCGTCGTACCAGCAACTGCCGATCATCGATCTCTCCGCCGCCGACCGCGGACCCCAGGCGCGGGCGCTGCTGCACGCGCAGTTGCACAGCGCCGCACACGACGTCGGGTTCTTCCAGCTGGTCGGGCACGGTGTCGGCGAGCGGGAGACCGCCGCGCTGCTGGCCGCCATGCGGGCCTTCTTCGCGCTGCCGGAGGCCGAGCGGCTCGCGATCGACAACGTGCACTCGCCGCACTTCCGCGGGTACACGCGGACCGGCGACGAGCGGACCGGCGGCCGGCAGGACTGGCGGGACCAGCTGGACATCGGGGCGGAGCGGCCCGCACGGATACCGGGGCCGGGCGAGCCCGCGTACTGGTGGCTGGAGGGGCCCAACCAGTGGCCCGCCGGGCTTCCCGAGCTGCGCAGCGCCACGCTCGCGTGGATCGAGCGGCTGAGCGCCGTCGCGGAGCGGCTGCTGCACGAGCTGCTCACCGCGATCGGGGCGCCGGTCGACTTCTACGACGCGGTCTTCGGCGAGCGCGCGCATCCGCATCTGAAGCTCGTGCGCTACCCGGGCAGCGCGGGCGACGGGGCCGGTCAGGGGGTGGGGGCGCACAAGGACTACGGGTTCCTCACGCTGCTGCTCCAGGACCGGGTCGGCGGACTGCAGGTGCAGCGCGCCGACGGCCTGTTCCATGACGTTCCGCCGCTGGACGGGGCCTTCGTGGTCAACCTGGGCGAGCTGCTGGAGGTGGCGACCGACGGGTATCTCGTCGCCACCAACCACCGGGTCGTGTCGCCGCCGAGCGCCGTGGAGCGGTTCTCCGTGCCGTTCTTCTACAACCCCCGGCTGGACGCCCGGGTCGAGCCGCTGCCCTTCCCGCACGCCTCCGCCGCCCCCGGCGTGACCGACGACCCGGCCAATCCCCTCTTCGCCGAGTACGGCTTCAACGAGCTGAAGGGCAAGCTGCGCGCCCATCCGCTGGTGGCGGAGCGGCATCACGCGGAGTTGCTCAGCCCCGCGTGACACCGCCGCGCGTGACGCCGTCCTGATTCCGGGGCGGGCACGCCCGCGCTCAGTCCCTGATGTCCGCGTAGCCCTCGATCTCGCGCGGGTCGCGGGTGCCCGGGCCGATGTAGCGGGCGGAGGGGCGGACCAGGCGGCCGGTGCGCTTCTGCTCCAGGATGTGCGCCGACCAGCCCGCCGTGCGGGCGCAGGAGAACATCGAGGTGAACATGTGCGCCGGGACCTCGGCGAAGTCCAGGACGATGGCCGCCCAGAACTCGACGTTCGTCGCCAGCACCCGGTCCGGGCGGCGGGCGTGGAGTTCGGCGAGGGCCGCCTTCTCCAGGGCCTCGGCCACCTCGAAGCGCGGGGCGCCCAGTTCGCGGGCCGTCCGGCGCAGCACGCGCGCGCGTGGGTCCTCGGCGCGGTAGACGCGGTGGCCGAAGCCCATGAGGCGCTCGCCCTTGTCGAGGGCCTGCCTGACGTAGGCGTCCGCGTCCCCGGTCCGTTCGATCTCCTCGATCATGCCGAGGACGCGGGAGGGCGCGCCGCCGTGCAGCGGGCCGGACATGGCTCCCACGGCGCCGGAGAGGGCGGCGGCGACGTCGGCGCCGGTGGAGGCGATGACGCGGGCGGTGAAGGTGGACGCGTTCATGCCGTGTTCGGCCGCGCTCGTCCAGTAGGCGTCGACGGCGGCCACGTGCTTGGGGTCGGGCTCGCCGCGCCAGCGGATCATGAACCGTTCGACGACGGACCTGGCCTTGTCGATCTCCCGCTGCGGGACCATCGGCGTGCCCTGGCCGCGCGCGGACTGGGCGACGTAGGAGAGGGCCATGACGGCGGCGCGGGCGAGGTCCTCGCGGGCCTGCTCGGCATCGATGTCGAGCAGGGGCTTGAGGCCCCAGACGGGGGCGAGCATGGCGAGCGCGGACTGCACGTCGACGCGGATGTCGCCGGAGTGGACGGGGATCGGGAACGGCTCGGCGGGCGGCAGGCCGGGGTTGAAGGCGCCGTCGACGAGCAGCCCCCAGACGTTGCCGAAGGAGACGTGGCCGACCAGGTCCTCGATGTCGACGCCCCGGTACCGCAGGGCGCCGCCTTCCTTGTCGGGTTCGGCGATCTCCGTCTCGAACGCGACGACTCCTTCGAGTCCGGGTACGAAGTCGGACATCAGGCGGCTCCTCGTGAGGTGTGCGACGGATGACACCGGCGGTTCCACGGCCTGAGGGAAGGCTCGCGGTCCTGGGCGCTCATCCCAGTGATGCCCCGTGCGGCCGACGGTCACCCAGCCGGGACGCACCGGGATGGCATCTGCACCATATCTCCGAGTGCCACCTTTGGGGAGTGGTCGCGGCACTCAGTGCCACCTTTCGTGGGGTGATCTGCGTCGGCGGGCCATACGGCAAGATGACTGCGTGACCGACGCAGACGCCGTCTCCCCCGGCCCCGTCCCCGACCCGGCCGCCATGCGCAAGCAGTACCGGGCCGAGGGTCTCACCGAGGCCGAGCTCGCCGCGACGCCCGTGGAGCAGTTCGCCCGCTGGTTCAAGGACGCGGCCGTCGAGGCCCATCTCTTCGAGCCGAACGCCATGGTCGTCTCCACCGCGGACGCCGAGGGCCGGCCCAGCTCCCGCACGGTGCTGCTGAAGCACTTCGACGAGCAGGGGTTCGTCTTCTACACCAACTACGACTCCGGCAAGGCCCGCGACCTCGCCGTGAACCCGTACGTCTCGCTGCTCTTCCCGTGGCATCCGATGGCCCGGCAGGTCATCGTGCGGGGCGTGGCCCGGCGCACCGGACGCGACGAGACCGCCGCGTACTTCCGGACCCGGCCGCACGGCTCGCAGCTCGGCGCGTGGGCCAGCGCCCAGTCCTCGGTGATCGCCACCCGCGCCGACCTCGACGCCTCCTACGCCGAGCTGGCGGCCCGCTACCCGGAGGGCGAGCAGGTGCCGGTGCCGCCGCACTGGGGCGGTTTCCGGGTGGCCCCGCAGTCGGTGGAGTTCTGGCAGGGCCGCCTGAACCGGCTGCACGACCGGCTGCGCTACACGGCCGAGGCGGACGGAAGCTGGCGGGTGGAGCGGCTCGGTCCGTGAGCGGCCCGGGCGGCCGGGCGCGGCTGGGCGCGGTTCAGATCTTGCCGGGGAGGAACGCCGTGCGGTGGCCCGGCAGGAACCCCGCCAGCCGGGCGCGGAACTCCTCGCTGAGCCAGGGCCAGTTCCAGAACGCGAAGCCGAGGTGGACGAAGGCCAGGTGGTCGTCGACCCAGTTCCAGGCGGGCAGCGGGACGGTCTCGGCGCAGGCGGGGCAGTCGACGTCGGCCTCGCCGGTTTTGTGCCACCGGTCGATCGCGAGGGAGAAGAGCGCCAGGTCGTCCGCGGCCGTCCCGCAGCGCGGGCAGGTCGCCGCCCCTGCCCGGTCGGTGAAGTCGCTGTGGAAGATGTGCCGCTCGGTGTGCACGGCGACGCCGTCCGGCGCGCCCCAGCGGGCGTCCGCCACCGCCTTGTGCCACTGGGGGCCGGGCGGATGGGCGGGATGATCGCCCAGCGCCCAGCCGGGTTCCGCCTCGGCGAGGACGATGCCCTCGGCGACCAGCCAGTCGACCACGGGCCGCGCGAGCTGCGGCGCTTCCTGCGCCGTCGCGTCGCGGTCGACGATCGTCTGGAATGTGTCTCCCATGCCGCAACCGTAGGTCCCGGCACTGACAACGCCCTCAGCCCGGCTGTTCGCCGAGCTGGTCCTCCAGCAGCACCGCCCACTGGGCCACGACCCGGTCCCGCCGCCCGCCGTCGTCGGTGAGGAGGTTGGCGAGGCCCAGGCCGCGGGCCATGTCCAGCAGGCCCTGGACCGTTTCGCGGACGCCGGGCACGGACTCGTCGGCGTCGAGGAGTTCGACGGCTATCCGGTGGGTCTCGCGGCCGACGCGGGCCTCCAGCTCCGTCACGCGCGGGCGCAGTTGCTCCTCGTTGGAGGCGGCGACCCAGAGGTGGAGGGCGGCGCGGAACAGCGGGCCGGTGTAGAGGTCGACGAGGGCGGTGACCACCGCGCGCCGGTCGCCCGTGGCGCCCTGCGGGAACAGGGCGCGCAGGGCTGTCGAGCGTTCCTCGGCGACGTACTCGACGGCCGCGGTGAACAGGTCCTCGCGGGTGGGGAAGTGGTGCTGGGCGGCGCCGCGGGAGACGCCCGCGCGTTCGGCGACTACGGAGACCGTGGAGCCCGCCCAGCCGTGTTCGGCGAGACAGGCCACGGCGGCCGCCAGGAGCCGCTGCCGGGTCGCCCGGCTGCGGTCCTGCTTGGGGGCGCGGTCGCGGTCGACTGCGCTCACAGCACCCATGCGGGATCCCGTCGTTCGAGGAAGGCCGTCATCCCCTCGCGGGCCTGCGGGGAGGCGAACAGCCGGGCCGAGAGCGCGCTGAGGTCGGCCGCGTCCCGGTCGAAGGTCTCCAGCACCCTAGCCGTGAGCAGCCGTTTCGTCTCGGCCAGCCCCTGGGGCGCGGAGCTGCGCAGACCGTCGAGGACGGGTTCGAGGACGGCGTCGACGTCGTCCCCCGCCGCGGTGAGCAGCCCGGTGCGGGCGGCTTCGGGGGCGTCGAAGCGCTCGCCGGTGAGGTAGTACCGGGAGAGGGCGCGGGGGTCGGCGCGCGGCAGCAGCGGCAGGGAGATCACCGCCGGCGCGACCCCGATGCGAACCTCGGTGAACGCGAACGTGGACGCCGTCGAGGCGGCGGCGATGTCGCAGGCGGCCAGCAGGCCCAGGCCGCCGGCCCGGACATGTCCGGCGACCCGGGCGACGACCGGCTTGGGCAGCTCCACGATCTGCCGCAGCAGGCCGACGAACGCCTCCGGGTCGGGAGGGTCGCGCAGGTCGGCGCCCGCGCAGAAGGTGGTGCCGGTGTGGGTGAGGACGACGGCCCGGACCTCGGGATCCGCGCCGCACTCGGCGAGGGCGTCGGCCAGGGCGCAGACGAGGGCCGCCGACAGCGCGTTGCGGGTGTCGGGCGAGTCGAGGCTGAGCGTCTCGACCCCGCGTTCCCGGGCCCGCCCGATCACGGTCGGCGGCGTCGTGGGCGTGGTGGGCGTCGTGGGCGTGGTGGGTGTCGTGGGCGTGGTGGGTGTCATGTGCGCTCCCTCAAGTTGCGGCGCAGGATCTTCCCGCTGGCCGCGCGTGGTACGGCGTCGATGAAGGTGACCTCGCGGACGCGCTTGTAGGGCGCGACGCGTTCGGCGACGTACATCGCGATCTCTCCTTCGGAGAGATGCGGGGCGGCGGGCTGACGCACCACGTACGCGTGCGGGACTTCGTTGCCGTCGTCGTTGTAGACGCCGATGACGGCCGCGTCCGCTATCCCGGGGTGGGTGAGCAGCAGCGCTTCCAGTTCGGCCGGGGCCACCTGGAAGCCCTTGTACTTGATCAGTTCCTTGACGCGGTCCACGACGAACAGCCAGCCGCCCTCGTCGACCCGCCCGACGTCACCGGTGTGCAGCCAGCCGGCGCCGTCGATCATGTCGGCGGTGGCGTCGGGACGCCGCAGATAGCCCTTCATGATCTGCGGGCCCCGGATGAGGATCTCGCCGGCCTCGCCGACCTCCAGGTCCTGGTCGGGGTCGTCGAGGGACACGATCCGCATCTCGGTGCCGGCGATGAGCTTGCCGACGGTGCCGGCGGGGGCCTCGCGCATGGCGTCGAGCGGGACGACGTGCGTGCCCGGGGACAGTTCCGTCATGCCGTAGGCCTGGCCGACGGGCGGCAGCTTCAGCCGCTTCGCGCAGGCCGCGGCGAGGTCGGCGTCCAGCGGCGCGGCCGCGCTGATGACGTACTGGAGGGACGACAGGTCGTAGAGGGCGACCGCCGGGTGCTTGGCGAGGGCGAGGACGATCGGCGGGGCCACGTACAGGCCGGTGATGCGGTGGTTCTGGATGGCCGCGAGGAACGTCTCCAGGTCGAAGCGGGGCAGCACGACGACCGTGGCGCCCTGCCGCAGCGGCGCGTTCATCAGCGCCGTCAGGCCGTAGATGTGAAAGAAGGGCAGCACGGCGAGGATGCGGTCGCCGGGGCCCGCCCGCATCACCGACCGGAGCTGGTCGAGGTTGGTGGCGATCTGCCGGTGGGTGAGCATCACGCCCTTGGGCACGCCGGTCGTGCCGGAGGAGTACGGCAGGGCGGCCACATCGGTCACCGGGTCGATGTCCACCCGGGGCTCGGGAGCCGTCGAGGCGAGCATGTCGATCAGCGAGCGGTGCCCGGCCGCGCTGTCGCAGACGAAGATCTCCTCGACGCCGCCCGCGAGTTCGGCGGCCCGCCGGGCCGTCTGGAGCAGCGGGGACACGGTGACGATCCAGCGCGCGGCCGAGTCCTCCAGCTGCTTGGCGAACTCCTCCGGCGTGGCCTGCGGATGCACGGTGGTGACGGTGGCCCCCGCGCGCGTGGCCGCGTAGAACGCGATCGGGAACGCCACGGTGTTGGGGCTGTGCAGGGCCAGGACGTCGCCCTTGCGGACCCCGGCCTCGGCGAGCGCGGCGGCGACGCTCCGGTGGAACCGGTCCACCTGGTCGTAGGTGAGCGTGGCGCCGTCCGTGCCGTCGATGAGCGCGGGCAGCTCGCCGAACTCCGCGGCGCGGCCCAGCACGGCCTCGTGGATGGGGAGTTCGACTGGCGGGACGTCTGCGTACTCGCTGCGGAACATCGTTCCTCCAAGGCGGGTCAGTACGACTTGGGCAGGCCCAGGGTCTGGTGGGAGACGTAGTTCAGAATCATCTCCCGGCTCACCGGGGCGATACGAGCCACGCGCGACGCCGTGATCAGCCTGGCGATCCCGAACTCGGTGGTGAGGCCGTTGCCGCCGAGGGTCTGCACCGCCTGGTCGACGGCCTTCACACAGGCCTCCCCCGCCGCGTACTTCGCCATGTTGGCGGCCTCGCCCGCGCCCGTGTCGTCCCCCGCGTCGTACAGGTGGGCCGCCTTCTGCATCATCAGGCGGGCCAGTTCGAGCTCGATGTGCGCCTGTGCGAGGGGGTGCGCGACGGCCTGGTGGGCGCCGATCGGGGTCTTCCAGACGGTGCGCTCGCGGGCGTACTCGACCGCGCGGGACAGCGCGTGGCGGCCCATGCCGATCGCGAACGCGGCCGTCATGATCCGCTCGGGGTTGAGGCCGGCGAACAGCTGGAGCAGACCCGCGTCCTCGTCCCCGACGAGCGCCTCCGGCGGGAGCCGTACGTCGTCCAGGACCAGCTCGAACTGCTTCTCCTCGCAGTCCAGTTCCATGTCGATCCGGCGGCGGGTGAAGCCGGGCGCATCACGCGGGACGATGAAGAGGCTGGGCTTGAGGCGGCCCGTGCGGGCGTCTTCCGTGCGGCCGACGACGAGGGTCGCGTCCGCGATGTCCACGCCGGAGACGAAGACCTTGCGGCCGGTCAGCAGCCAGTCGCCGGTGGCGCTGTCGCGGCGGGCGGTGGTGGTGAGGCGGTGGCTGTTGGAGCCGGCGTCGGGCTCTGTGATGCCGAACGCCATGAGGCGGCTGCCGTCCGCGAGCGCGGGCAGCCACTCCTGCTTCTGGGCCTCCGTGCCGAAGCGGGCGATCACGGTGCCGCAGATCGCCGGGGAGACGATCATCATCAGGAGGGGGTTGCCCGCGGCGCCGAGCTCTTCGAGGACGAGGCAGAGTTCGGTGATGCCGCCGCCGCCTCCGCCGTAGGCCTCCGGGAGGTTGACGCCGATGTAGCCGAGTTTGGCCGCGGCCTGCCAGAGGTCACCGGTGTCGGTGTGGGCCTTGGCGAAGGCGGCCACCGCTGCGCGCAGTGCCTTGTGCTCGTCGGATTCGATCAGGGTCGTCACGGTGGCTCCTTTGGCTGCGGGTTCGTTGTGGCCGGTCGCGCAGTTCCTCGCGCCCCTAAGGCCGGTCGGCCTCCACGACCGCC
This sequence comes from Streptomyces sp. NPDC001858, assembly GCF_053594615.1. Lineage (NCBI taxonomy): Bacteria > Bacillati > Actinomycetota > Actinomycetes > Kitasatosporales > Streptomycetaceae > Streptomyces > Streptomyces sp. NPDC001858. The sequence continues at coordinate 128,508 of NZ_JBSFEV010000004.1, read as the reverse complement.
AAGACCTCGCCCATCTCCACTTGCTGCCCCTCTGTCACCGGCAGCGCCGTCACCGTCCCCGTCGCCGGGGCGGAGATGACGTGTTGCATCTTCATCGCTTCGAGCCACACCAGCGGTTCTCCCGCTTCGACACTCGATCCGGTGATGAGAGTCGGCGCCAGCTTGACGACCGTTCCCGGCATCGGGGCCAGGAGCGAGCCGGCGGCATGCTGGGTCTGCGGAGCCGGGAAGCGCGGAAGGGCCGTCAGGGTCTCCCCGTTGACGTGGACCTGGTCGCCGTAGCGGGCCACCTCGAAACGACGGCGTACCCCGTCGATCTCCAGAACGACCAGGGCCGGGTCGGCGTGCACGACCCGGACGCCCTCGGCGGTCGGGCCGGTCCGTCCGTACGCGTACCCGACCTCGATCTCCTCGCCGCCCCTCGCGTACCGCCTCGTCTGCGGCTGGGAGGGCAGGTTGCGCCAGCCGCCCCAGCGTGAGCCGGTGCGTGCTGCGTCCGCGAGGGCCGCGGCCAGGGGGACGAGCGGATCGGCGGCCGGGGCGGTCAGCTCGGGCAGGTGGCGGTCGTAGAAGCCCGTGTCCATACGGGCCGAGGTGAACTCCTCGTGGCGCAGGGAGCGGACGAGAAGGTCCCGGTTGGTGGTCGGGCCGTGGATCGTCGCCTGTTCCAGCGCGCCCGCGAGGGTGCGGATCGCCTCCGCGCGCGTGGGGGCGTGCGCGACGACCTTGGCGAGCATGGGGTCGTAGTGGACGCCGATCGGGTCGCCGTCCTCGAAGCCCGTGTCCAGGCGGACGCTCGTCGGGACGGCCAGCCGGTGCAGGACGCCGGTCTGCGGGGTCCAGTCCTTCGCCGGGTCCTCCGCGTAGAGGCGGGCCTCGACGGCGTGCCCACGCGCGCGTGGGGGTTCGGCGCCGAGCGCCCCGCCCTCCGCGACGCGGAGCTGCTCGGCCACCAGATCCAGGCCGAAGACCGTCTCCGTGACGGGGTGTTCGACCTGGAGCCGGGTGTTCATCTCCAGGAAGTGCGCCCGGCCGTCGGCGACCAGGAACTCGACCGTGCCCGCCCCGACGTAGTCCACCGCGCGGGCGGCGCGTACGGCCAGCGTGCGCAGCTCGGCGTCCAGCTCCGGCGGCAGACCGGGCGCCGGGGCCTCCTCGATCACCTTCTGGTGGCGGCGCTGCAGCGAGCAGTCGCGGGTGCCCAGCGCCCACACCGTGCCGTGGGTGTCGGCGAGGATCTGGACCTCGACATGGCGGCCGTCCTCGATGTAGGGCTCGACGAACACCTCGCCGTCGCCGAAGGCGCTCGCCGCCTCCGCGCGGGCGGCCTCCAGGGCGGCGGCCAGGTCCTCCAGCCGGCGTACGACGCGCATGCCGCGTCCGCCGCCGCCCGCCGCCGCCTTCACCAGGACCGGCAGGTCGGCCCGCGTCACCGCGTCCGGGGCCAGGGGTGCGAGGCCCATCAGCTCCTTCGCGCGCGTCTTGGACGCCATCGCCTCGATCGCCGCCGGCGGCGGGCCGATCCAGACCAGTCCCGCGTCCAGGACGGCGCGCGCGAACTCGGCGTTCTCGGAGAGGAAGCCGTAGCCGGGGTGCACGGCGTCCGCGCCCGCCGCGACGGCCGCCTTCACGATCAGGTCGCCGCGCAGGTAGGTGTCGGCGGGGGCCGCCCCCGGGAGTCGTACCGCCAGGTCGGCCACGCGCGCGTGGAGCGCGTTGTCGTCCGCGTCCGAGTGCACGGCGACCGTCCGGATTCCCGACGCGCCGCAGGTGCGGAAGATGCGGCAGGCGATCTCGCCGCGATTCGCCACCAGAACCGAAGTAATCATGAGCCTCACATCCGGAAGACGCCGAAGCCGCCGCGCGCACCTTCGTACGGCGCCGTGTGGATGGCTGACAGGCACAGTCCCAGGACCGTGCGGGTGTCGCGCGGGTCGATGACGCCGTCGTCGTAGAGGCGTCCCGACAGGAACATCGGCAGCGACTCCGACTCGATCTGCTGCTCCACCATGGCGCGCAGGGCGGCGTCGCCGTCCTCGTCGTAGGGCCGGCCCTTCGCCGCCGCCGACTGGCGGGCGACGATCGACAGGACGCCGGCGAGCTGCTGCGGGCCCATGACGGCCGACTTGGCGCTCGGCCAGGCGAAGAGGAAGCGGGGGTCGTAGGCGCGGCCGCACATGCCGTAGTGGCCGGCGCCGTACGACGCGCCCATGAGCACGGACAGATGCGGGACCGTCGAATTGGAGACCGCGTTGATCATCATCGCGCCGTGCTTGATGATGCCGCCCTGCTCGTACTCGCGGCCGACCATGTAGCCGGTGGTGTTGTGCAGGAACAGCAGCGGGATGTCGCGCTGGTTGGCGAGCTGGATGAACTGTGCGGCCTTCTGGGACTCCGCGGAGAACAGGACGCCCTGGGCGTTCGCCAGGATGCCCACCGGATAGCCGTGCAGCGCCGCCCAGCCGGTCACCAGGCTGCTGCCGTACAGCGGCTTGAACTCGTCGAAGTCGGAGGCGTCGACGATCCGGGCGATGACCTCGCGCGGGTCGAAGGGCGTGCGCAGATCCCCGGGGACGATCCCCAGAAGCTCTTCCTCGTCATACTTGGGAGCTACGACCGGGCCCGGATCCCGGTGCGCCTTGCGGTGGTTGAGGCGGGCCACCACCCGCCGGGCCTGCCGCAGCGCGTCCCGCTCGTCGACGGCGAAGTAGTCGGCGAGGCCCGACACGCGCGCGTGCATCTCCGCGCCGCCCAGCGACTCGTCGTCGCTCTCCTCGCCGGTGGCCATCTTGACCAGCGGCGGCCCGCCGAGGAACACCTTCGCCCGTTCCTTGACCATGATCACGTGGTCGGACATGCCGGGGATGTACGCACCGCCGGCGGTGGAGTTGCCGAAGACGACGGCGACGGTCGGGATGCCGGCGGCGGAGAGCCGGGTCAGGTCGCGGAAGACCGCGCCGCCCGGGATGAAGATCTCCTTCTGGGACGGCAGGTCCGCGCCGCCCGACTCCACCAGGCTGATCAGGGGCAGCCGGTTGGCGAGGGCGATGTCGTTCGCGCGCAGCGCCTTCTTCAGCGACCAGGGGTTGCTGGCGCCGCCGCGCACGGTCGGATCGTTGGCGGTGATCAGGCACTCGACGCCCTCGACGACCCCGATGCCGGTGACGAGCGACGCGCCCACCGTGTACTCGCTGCCCCAGGCCGCCAGCGGCGACAGCTCCAGGAACGGCGTGTCGGGGTCGAGGAGCAGCTCGATGCGCTCACGGGCGAGGAGCTTGCCACGCGCGCGGTGCCGGGCGACGTACTTCTCGCCGCCCCCCGCCAGCGCCTTCGCGTGCTCGGCGGCCAGATCGTCGAGCTTGGCGAGCATGGCCTCGCGATGCGCGCGATGGTCGGGGCCGTGGGTGTCCAGGGTGGACGTGATGACCGTCACAGGAGGGCCTCCGGGATGTCCAGGCAGCGGGAGCGCAGCCATTCGCCGAGCGCCTTGGCCTGCGGGTCGAAGCGGTGCTGGGCGGCGACGCCGGCGCCGAGGACGCCCTCGACGACGAAGTTGAGGGCGCGCAGATTCGGGAGGGCGTGGCGGGTGACGGTCAGCCCCTGGCTCTCGGGGATGAGCTGCTGGAACCTGTCGGCCGTCAGCTCGTGCGCGAGCCAGCGCCAGGCCTCGTCCGTGCGGGCCCACACCCCGACGTTGGCGTTCCCGCCCTTGTCGCCGCTGCGGGCCCCGGCGACGAGCCCGAGGGGCGCGCGCCGCACGGGCCCCGCCGGCAGCGGATCCGGCAGCTCCGATTCCGCCACCGCCTCCAGTACGAGGGTGTCGGCGGCCGGGGGCGCGGGGACGGGCTCGCGGCGCCCGTCGTCGTGGACGGCGACGTGCTCGACGTCGTCCTGGGGGAGGTACGCGGCCTCGAACACCCCGTAGGGGGAGCCCTTCCCGGGCGGCGCGAGCACATGGAACCCGGGGTAGCTCCCCAGCGCCAGCTCCACGGCGGCGCCGCTCAACGCCCGCCCCACGACGGCCTGTTCCGGGTCCCGTACGACGAGGCGGAGCAGTGCGCTCGCCGTCTCCTCGGTGTCGGCGTCGGGACGATCCGTACGGACCAGCTCCCACCGCACCTCCTGCGGACGGGACTTGGCGAACGCGTCCGCCAGCTGCTCGCGCACGAGGGCCGCCTTGGCCTCGATGTCGAGTCCGGTGAGCACGAAGACGACCTCGTTGCGGAAGCCGCCGAGGCGGGTGCGGCCGACTTTGAGGGTCGGGGGCGGGGCCTCGCCGCGCACGCCGTCGATCCGCACCCGGTCGGGGCCGTCCTGGGTGAGTCGTACGGTGTCCAGACGGGCGGTGACGTCGGGGCCCGCGTACCGGGCGCCGGCCGTCTCGTAGAGGAGCTGCGCGGTCACCGTGCCGACGTCGACGAAGCCGCCGGTGCCGGGGTGCTTGGTGATGACGCTGCTGCCGTCCGCGTGGATCTCGGCGAGGGGGAAGCCGGGTCGCCGCAGGTCACGGCCCCCCGGCCGGTCTTCGGCGAAGAAGGCGTAGTTGCCGCCGGTGGCCTGCGTCCCGCATTCCAGGACGTGCCCGGCGACGACGGCCCCCGCGAGCCGGTCGTGGTCGCCCGGCCGCCAGCCGAAGTGGGCGGCGGCCGGCCCCATGACCAGCGCCGCGTCGGTGACGCGTCCCGTGACGACGATGTCCGCGCCCGCCCGCAGACAGGCGGCGATGCCGAAGCCGCCGAGGTAGGCGTGGGCGGTGAGGCTGCCGGGGTGGGCAGGGCCGACGTCGTCGCCCTCGACGTGCGCGACGCGTGCGGGGATGCCGAGCCGGTCCGCCAACTGCCGTACGGCGTAGGCGAGTCCGGCCGGATTGAGGCCGCCCGCGTTGGTGACGATCCGCACGCGGCGGTCGTGGGCGAGGCCGAGGGACTCCTCCAGCTGCCGCAGGAAGGTGCGGGCGTAGCCGGCGGACGGGTCCTTGAGCCGGTCCCGGCCCAGGATCAGCATGGTCAGTTCGGCGAGGTAGTCGCCGGTGAGGACGTCGAGTTCGCCGCCCGTGAGCATCTCGCGGACCGCGTCGAAGCGGTCGCCGTAGAAGCCGGAGGCGTTGCCGATGCGCAGGACCGTCGCCGTCGCCGCACGAGAAGTGGCCGGGGCGGTCACCGGGCGGTTCCCTTCGGCGGGCGGCCGGTGCCGGGCGGGCCCGCGAAGGCCTGGGCGACGTCCAGCCAGCGGTCGGCGTCGGGGCCCTCGGCGCGCAGGGCGAGGTCGGCGCGGTTTGCGCGCCGGGTGACCAGGAGGCAGAAGTCGAGGGCGGGGCCGGTGACGCGGTCGTCGGCGTCCTCGGGCCCGTACACCCACGACTCGCCGGCGGGGCCCGTCAGCTCGACCCGGAACTCCTCGAACGGCACGGGCTGTCCGTGCAGGCCGAGGGCGTAGTCGCGGGTGCGGACGCCGAGCCGGACGATGTGCCGCAGCCGGTCGGTGGGCGCGGGCACGACGCCCAGCGCGTCGGCGACGTCCAGGCCGTGGGCCCAGGTCTCCATCAGCCGGGCGGTGGCCATCGAAGCGGCCGACATGGGCGGGCCGTACCAGGGGAAACGCGCTCCCTCGGGGGCCGCCCGCAGGGCGTTCTGCAGGGCCTCGCGCTCCGCCCGCCAGGCGCCCAGCAGCCGCACGGGCGGCTTCGCGACGCCCTGCTCGGCCCCGTTGTCCACGAAGTCGCCGGGCTCGGCCAGCGCCTTCTCGACCTCACGGGCGAAGGCGGCCTGGTCGGTCACGGCCAGCAGGGAGGAGTGGTCGGTCCAGGTGAGATGCGCGATCTGGTGGGCGACGGTCCAGCCGGCGGCCGGGGTCGGCAGCGCCCACTGCTCCGGCTCCAACTCGGCGACGAGCCGGTCCAGTTCGTCGCCTTCGGCGCGGAGATCATCGAGCACGGGGGTGGGGTCGGCCATGGGGCGAGCTTGGCACCGACCCCAGAAACAATCAAGCATGCTTGCATTAATTCGGCCAAGCCGCTCATCCCCACGAGAACAAGCCGCTCGTCCCCATGAGGATCAAGGCCCTCGCCGCCGTAAGGCTCAGGCTTCCGGAACGGCCGTCCTCGCGCGCTTCCCCCGCCCCACCTGCGTCCGCACCGCGCCCATGCTCGCCGCGACGACCAGGGCGATCGCCGCCGCCTGGGTGGTGGTCAGGGCCTGGTCGAGGATGAGGAAGCCCGCGGTCGCGGCGACGGCGGGTTCCAGGCTCATCAGGATCGCGAAGGTGGAGGCGGGCAGGCTGCGCAGCGCGAGCAGTTCGAGCGTGTACGGCAGGACCGAGGAGAGGACGGCGACCGCCGCGCCCAGGCCCAGCGTCACCGGGTCGACCAGCTTCGCGCCCGACTCCGCGAGGCCCAGCGGGAGGAACAGCAGCGCGCCCACCGTCATCGCCAGGGCCAGGCCGTCCGCCTGCGGGAACCGGCGGCCGGTGCGGGCGCTGAAGACGATGTACGCGGCCCACATGGCGCCCGCCCCCAGCGCGAACGCCACGCCGACCGGATCGAGCGCGCCGAAGCCTCCGTCACCCCCGTGCCCGTCGCCGCCCGCTCCGGCGCTGAGCAGGAAGACGCCCGCGAGGGCCAGGCCCGCCCAGACCAGGTTCAGCGCGCGGCGCGAGGCGAAGACCGAGAGCGCCAGCGGGCCCAGCACCTCCAGCGTCACCGCCGGGCCCAGCGGGATGCGGTCCACGGCCTGGTAGAACAGGCCGTTCATCGCGGCCATCGTGACGCCGAAGACGACGACCGTCCCCCAGTCCGCGCGCGAGTGTCCGCGCAGCCGCGGCCGGCAGACGACGAGCAGCACCACCGCCGCCACCAGCAGCCGCAGCGCCACCACGCCGAGCGCGCCCGCCCTCGGCATCAGCGTCACCGCCAGCGCGCCGCCGAACTGCACCGAGATCCCGCCGGCCAGCACCAGGCCGACCGGACCGAGGGAGCCGAGGGAGCCGAGCCGGCCCGGAGCCGCCGAGAGCTGCGGGGAGGCGCCGGTGGCGGCGCCTGGGGCGGTGGCGGTCGCGGCTGCTGCGTCGGGGGGTGTCACGGGCGGTCCAGGTGCTCGGCGCGGTTCGGTTCGTTCATCACGATGCACTGTCGAGTCCAGGCTAATGGACTCCGTCAGGTGTGTGAACCGATTTTGCCGCTGTCTCGGGCTGTGAGATGCCTGCTATCGGCGCGATGCCCGCTGGCAGATGCCCGCTAGCGGCGCGCCATGTACAGGTCCAGCGCCTTCTGCAGCACCCGGTTGAGCGGGAAGTCCCACTCGCCCACGTACTCCACGGCCTGTCCGCCCGTGCCGACCTTGAAGCGCAGCAGGCCGAGCAGATGGTTGGACTCCTCCAGGGTGTCCGTGATCCCCCGCAGGTCGTAGACGGCCGCGCCTAGTTCATGGGCGTCGGCCATCATGCGCCACTGCATGGCGTTGTTGGGCTGGACCTCGCGCTTGCGGGCGGTGGACGCGCCGTAGGAGTACCAGACGTGCTCGCCGACGGTCAGCATGGTGGCGGCGGCGAGGACCTCGCCGTCGTGGTGGGCGAGGTAGAGCCGCATACGGTCGGGGTGTTCGGCGTTCAGCGCGTTCCACATGCGCTGGAAGTAGGGCAGCGGGCGCGGGATGAAGCGGTCGCGCTCGGCGGTCTCGGTGTAGAGGCCGTAGAACGCCGGCAGGTCCTCGTAGCCGCCGCGGACGACCTTGACGCCAGCGTTCTCCGCCTTCTTGATGTTGCGCCGCCACTGCTGGTTGAGACCGCCGTGCACCTCCTCCAGGGACCGTCCGGCGAACGGGATCTGGAAGACGTGGCGCGGCTGGCCGGCGGCGAACCCCTCCTCCCCCTCCGACTCGGTCTGCTGCCAGCCGGAGCGGCGCAGCCGGTCGACGACCTCGAAGGCGCGCGGATCGTACGAGCTCGGCTCCGCGTCCCGCAGCCGGTGGGCGGCGGGGTCGGCGATGGCCGCCTTGACGGCGTCGGCGCTCCAGCGCCGTACGGCGACGGGCGGGCCCAGCTTCACCGAGAACGCGCCCAGCGCCCGCAGGTGCGCGAGCAGCGGATCCAGCCAGCGCTCGACCAGGTCGGGCGCGTACCAGTCGATGACCGGCCCCTCGGGGAGATAGGCCAGGTACTTCTTCAGCTTCAGTCTGGGCAGCGGTCGCAGCAGCGCCAGCCCGACCCCCACGAGCTCCCCCGCCTCGTCGATCCATCCCAGGCTCTCCGCCCGCCAGTCCGGCTTGACGTCCCCCCACGACGGGAGCTGCATATGGCTGGCGGAGGGACGGGCCGCGACGAACGCCAGGTGCTCGGCGCGGCTGATGGACTGGACACGCAGGCTGGTACGGCTCGTACGGCTCATCCGCGGGGGCTCCTTCGCACGGTTGTGCAGACGAGCCAGCCTAGGAGTCGGCCCCGGTCATCCCTGGGACCGAGCACGCCGACCGCCACCGTGTCGGCCACACACGCGTGCAGATGGCCGACGCCAGCCACCCGCCCCGCCGGTTACACCGCCCCGCCGGTCACGCCCGCTGCGCCGCCGCGCCAGTCACACCAGCCGCCCATCACACCGCCCCACCCGTCGCGCCTGCCGCCGAACGCCCTGCCGCCCGTCACGCCCTCCCGCGCTCCCGCCCTCCCGCCAGGGGCCCCGCCCGTCAGCCCTCCGCCTCCAGCCCCTGCGCCTCCAGCCCCTCCGCCAGTGCCTCCGCGAGGTGCCTGCTCCGGACGCCCGCGAGTTGCTCCAGCTGGGTCCGGCAGGAGAAGCCGTCCGCGAGGACCACCGCGCCCTCCGGGGCATCCCGCACGGCCGGCAGCAGCTGCTCCTCCGCGCACGCCGTGGACACCTCGAAGTGGCCCTTCTCGAAACCGAAGTTGCCGGCGAGGCCGCAGCACCCCCCGCTCAGCGCCCCGGTGAGCCCCGCGGCCTCGCGGAGCCGCCGCTCGGCCGCGTCGCCCAGCACCGCATGCTGATGGCAGTGGGTCTGACCGACCGCCGGACGGTCCAGCCGGGGCGGGGTCCAGCCCGGGGCGTGCCGCTCCAGGGCCTCCGCGAAGGTGAGGACGCGGGCGGCGAGACGGGCCGCGCGCGGGTCGTCGTGCAGCAGCTCGGGCAGGTCGGTGCGCAGCGCGGCCGCGCAGCTCGGCTCCAGGACGACGACCGGTGCGCCGCTCTCCAGCACCGGTTCCATCAGGTCGAGCGTGCGGCGCAGCACCACGCGCGCGTGGTCGAGCTGGCCGGTGGAGACGTAGGTCAGCCCGCAGCAGACCCGGCCCCGGCGGGCGGTCAGCAGCGCGGCCGCCGCGCCCAGGCCCCTCGACCGGCCGTCGCCGACCGGCCGTCCCCGCATCCGCAGGGTCGGCGGCAGCGCCACCCGCAGCCCCGCCGCCTCCAGGACGCGGACGGCGGCCCGGCCCACGGACGGCGAGAGGTGGTCGGTGAAGGTGTCGGGCCACAGGACGACCAGCTCGCCCCGGTCCCGCGTGGGCTTTCGCCGCCGCCACCACGCGCTGAACGTCTCCGTCGCCAGCCGCGGGATGGCCCGCTCCGGAGCGATCCCGCCCAGCCGCCTGGCGGCGCCCGCGAGCGGGCCGACGGAGGCGAGCGCGTTGAGCAGCGGGGCCGCCCGCACCCGGCTCGCCCATCGCAGCCAGACCGGCAGCCGGCCCATGCTGTAGTGCGCGGCCGGGCGCCGACGCCCTTCGTAGTGGTGGTGCAGAAACTCCGCCTTGTAGGTGGCCATGTCGACCTCGACCGGGCAGTCGGAGCGGCAGCCCTTGCAGGACAGGCACAGGTCGAGCGCGTCCCGGACCTCCGTGGAGCGCCAGCCGTCGGTGACCAGCTCACCGGCCAGCATCTCGTGCAGCAGACGGGCACGCCCGCGCGTGGAGTGCTCCTCCCGCCCGGTGGCACGGAACGACGGACACATCACCCCCGACCCCGACCCCGACCCGGCCGCAGGCGTCGTCGTCCGGCACTTGGCGACGCCCACGCACCGGCGCACGGCCGCCGAGAAGTCGCCGCCGTCGGACGGGTACCCGAAGGCCACGTCGACCGGCTCGCGCGGGAGGACGGCGAAGCGGAGGTTGCCGTCGAGCGGCGCGGGGCGCACCAGCATCCCCGGGTTGAGCAGGTCGTCCGGGTCCCAGACGCGCTTCGCCCGCTCGAACAGGGCGACCATCTCCGGCCCGTACATCCTGGGGAGCAGTTCCGCGCGGGCCTGGCCGTCGCCGTGCTCGCCGGAGAGCGAGCCGCCGTGGGCCGCCACCAGGTCGGCCAGTTCCTCGGAGAACCGCCGGAAGCGGGCGACTCCGGTGGCCGTCAGCAGATCGAAGTCGATGCGCACATGGATGCAGCCGTCCCCGAAGTGCCCGTAGGGGGTGCCCCGTAGGCCGTGTTCCGTGAGCAGCCCGCGGAAGTCGCGCAGATAGGCGCCGAGCCGGGCGGGCGGCACCGCGCAGTCCTCCCAGCCGGGCCAGGCCTCCGAGCCGTCCGGCATCCGGGTCGCCGTGCCGCTGGCGTCCTCCCGGATCCGCCACAGCGCCCGCTGCCCGGCGGGGTCGCGCACGATCCGCGCGTCCAGCACATCCGCCGCGCGGACGATCGTCTCCGCACGCGCGTGTGCCTCGCCCGCGGACTCACCGCCCGTCTCGACGAACAGCCAGGCCCCGCCCCGCGGCAGCCCCGCCCGGTCCCGGGCCGGGACCAGGTCGGCCGCCATGCCCTCCACCGTCAGCGGCCGGTACGGCAGCAGCCCGGCCGCGGCCTCGGCGGCGGCGCCCTCGTCGGCGTAGCCGAGGACGGCGAGCGCACGCGCGCGTGGAGCCTCGACGAGCCCGACGACGGCCTCCGTCACCACTCCCAGGGTGCCTTCGCTGCCGCAGAAGGAGCGGGCGACGTCGGCGCCGTGCTCCGGCAGCAGCGCGTCGAGGGCGTACCCGGAGATGCGTCGGGGCAGGTCGGGGAAGCCGGTCCGGAGCCGGGCCAGCTCCCCGTCCACGAGCTCCCGCAGCCCGTAGGGGGCGCCCGCCCAGCCCTGCCCCAGCCGCAGCCGCCGCCCGCGCGCGGTGACGACGTCCAGCTCGCGCACGCTGTCCGCCGTCGTCCCCCAGGCCACCGAGTGGGAGCCGCACGAATTGTTGCCGATCATCCCGCCGAGCGTGCACCGGCTGTGCGTGGACGGGTCCGGGCCGAAGCGCAGCCCGTGCGGGGCGGCGGCCTCCTGGAGCCGGTCGAGCACGAGCCCCGGCTGCACGACGGCGGTCCGCGCCTCGGGATCGAGGGAGACCACCCGGTTCAGGTACCGGGTGAAGTCCAGCACGACCCCCGTCCCGGTCGCCTGCCCCGCGATCGAGGTCCCCCCGCCGCGCGCGACGACCGGCACCCGGTGCGTCCGGCACACCTCCAGCACGGCCGCGACGTCGTCGGCGTCCCGCGGGGCGACGACGCCCAGGGGGACGCGTCGGTAGTTGGAGGCGTCCATGGTCACGAGCGCGCGGGCCGTGACGCCGAACTCCACGTCCCCGCGGACGACCGGCCGCAGCGCACGTTCAAGGTCGTCAAGACCGTCGAGACCGTCAGAACTTCCGCCTTGCGTCATACGTCCCAGCAAACCAAATACCTCGTCTCACCCGACGGACGATGTTGCGGTCAGGTTTCCTCCACCGGATACCCTCCCCTCGTGGCTGAGATCCAGATTCCTGCTGACATCAAGCCCGCCGACGGTCGTTTCGGCGCGGGCCCCTCCAAGGTGCGGGTGGAGGCGCTGGACGCCCTGGCCGCCACCGGTACGTCCCTCCTCGGCACCTCCCACCGCCAGGCCCCGGTCAAGAACCTGGTCGGCAAGGTGCGCGAGGGCATCTCCGAGCTGTTCTCCCTCCCCGAGGGCTACGAGGTCATCCTCGGCAACGGCGGGTCGACGGCCTTCTGGGACGTCGCGACGCACGGCCTGATCGAGAACAAGTCGCAGCACCTCACGTTCGGTGAGTTCAGCTCGAAGTTCGCGAAGGCCGCGAAGCTCGCCCCCTGGCTGGCCGAGCCGACCGTCGTCTCCTCCGACCCGGGCACGCACCCCGAGGCGACGGCCGAGGCGGGCGTCGACGTCTACGCGTTCACCCACAACGAGACCTCGACCGGTGTCGCCGCCCCGCTGAAGCGGGTCGCGGGCGCGGACGCCGGTGCGCTGGTTCTGGTGGACGCCACCTCCGGCGCGGGCGGCCTCCCGGTCGACATCGCCGAGACGGACGTCTACTACTTCGCCCCGCAGAAGTCCTTCGCCTCCGACGGCGGCCTGTGGATCGGCGTGTTCTCCCCGGCGGCGATCGAGCGCGCGGAACGCGTCCACGCGAGCGGCCGCCACATCCCGGAGTTCTTCAGCCTCCCCACGGCGATCGACAACTCCCGCAAGAACCAGACGTACAACACCCCGGCCCTGAGCACCCTGTTCCTCCTCAACGAGCAGCTGGAGTGGATCAACGGCCAGGGCGGCCTGGCGTGGTCGTCGGCCCGCACGAAGGACTCCTCGACGCGCCTGTACACCTGGGCCGAGGAGTCCAAGCACGCGAACCCGTTCGTCACGGACCCGGCCAAGCGCTCGCAGGTCATCGGCACGATCGACTTCGCGGACGAGATCGACGCCGCCGCGATCGCCAAGGTGCTGCGCGCCAACGGCATCGTCGACACCGAGCCCTACCGCAAGCTCGGCCGCAACCAGCTGCGCGTGGCGATGTTCCCGGCGATCGACCCGGCGGACGTCGAGGCGCTCACGAACTGCATCGACTACGTGATCGAAAAGCTGTAACCGGTTCCCGTACCCCGTTCGACGACGAGGGCGCCCGACGCGACAACGCGGCGGGCGCCCTCGTCGTCGTCCCAACGGGGACGGCCCCGGGAGCGGTATCCGGCTCCCGAGGCCTGTTGTGCCACCCATTTGCGCACACCGGCGGCGTTTAAGAGTCGCGGATCATTCTGAGGTCGACGCGTTCTGCCTTTGAACTACCGTGCCACGGAAGGAAATGAAGAGGTGGAGAGAAGGAGAGGCACAGAGGGGACTTGAACCCCTATTCGTCGACGATCGTCCGCGCTCGGTCGATCCGGCGTTCGGTGGCGAATACTGAGACTGGAGCGAGAATCTGAGATTCATGGGGCCGCCTCTGCCATTTGGGCCACCCCGGCCAGTGTGCCGGGGGAGGGATTCGAACCCCCAACTGTCACCCCTGGTTCAGCTTCAACATCAGTTTCAGCTTGCGCTCTTCGCGCACCCCTCGCTCGCACGAGGGGCGATCAGGGGGCTACCGGAACAGGTAGCCGAAAACCGCGTCACCCACCCTCTGTTCGGTGACCTCGATGCCGTTGGCCTCCTCGCGGGCGTACTTCACGGCCTGCTGCAGCTTCTCGACCCGGTCGATCAGCTCGTTGACCCTGCGGGCCGGCAGCGCGCCGGAGAACTTGACCGTGGTCCAGTAGCCCACGGGCACGTCCTCGTAGTACACCTCGACCTGGGCCGGGTGCTTCTCCGTGGCCTCGGCCTTCACATGGTTGCGCGGGACCTTCTTCGTGCGGATGGTCCGCACCGCCTCCGTCTTCCACCCGTCCGTCGACGGGTCGAACGTCCACGACTCGGAGGCGTCCAGCACCGGCAGCTTGCGCACGAAGGTGTTCAGATCCGTGAGCTGCTTCTCCAGGAACAGGAGATACGGCACCGGGACGGCGGACAGCAGCACGGCGCCGTCGACGACGACGTCGGCGACCGCCGTACGGTTCGCCCAGTCCTTCGCCGCCGTCACGTCGAACAGCCGGGTGAGCGTCGCGGCGGCGGAACGCAGCACGTCCTCCGCCTTGACCTGGACCCGCGTGGACTCCGGCGGCAACTGCTCGCCCTCTTCGTCCTTCGCCTGGTAGGTGCGGGAGATTCCCGCCAGCAACGCGGGCTTCTGCACATCGTGATGGGCCTGCGTGAGTTCCTGCAGGGACTTCGACTTGACGCCTTTTTCCACGGCGATGATCTGATTGAGCTTCGGCACGCGAGGAAGCTACCAAGGCGCGACACCGACACGCATTCGATTTACGGGAGCGGACTCGGCGGCGGCGCCCGGAGAAGGGTGCCGCCGCTGTGGAAGGACCGGGTGCCCGTCAGGTGCGGGCGTCGGGGCCTTCTTCGGGTTCGTCCAGTTCGGCGGCGATGGTGTTGATGACGCCGGTGCCCGTGACGGTCACGTCGACCCGTACGGGTGCGATCGGGTTCGGCGGCACGATGGGGTTGGGCGGCACGTACGGGTTGATCCGGAGGAACGTCGGGAAGACGGTCAGCGGCGTGACCGGGCCCGGCGGGAACGAGACCGTGTCGCTGTCGGCGCCGACGAACAGGTACCGCGCGCCGGTCGTGGCGCCGACGCCGCTGGTGCCGCCCAGCCGGCTGATGATCTGCGCCGTGCCGCCGCCACCGGTGTTCGTCCTGGTGAGGACGGTGACGGTGATGCTGCCGGTGACGGCGATCTGCTCCGAGGGGCCGGAGAGGGTACCGCTGAGCGGCAGCGTGGCGGTGCGCACGCGCACGGTCACGGCCTGGGCCGGCTGGGCGGTGGCCAGCACCGCCGGGACGGTCAGTCCCAGGGCGGCGACGAACAGGGTGAGCCTTCTTGCGGCGCGTATGGCATGACCGCGCATGGGGTCTCCGATCAGATGAGGGCGGGACCGCGTGTCGAGACTCCGCCCCCGTCCCGCGAGACACTTCAGCGTGCGCGGACGACCGGCCCGCTGTCGCGCCGGATACGCCGGACGGGTGACCACGCGCGGGCCACCCGCCTCACCACAGAACCGGCCGCGCGCCCCGCACCGTCCGAGCCGCCGGAACCTCCGCACCGGCCGCCGGATGTGGGACGGCGGCGAGACGCGGCAAGGCAGCAGCGCGACGCCCGCGAGCGCACCCCACCGGCCACGCCCCACCCCACCGGCCACGCCGCACCACACCCCCGCACCACACCCCCGCAGCGCGACCGGCGGCGCCTACTCGCGGCGACGCAGCCGGCGGAGGAGGAAGGCCGCGCAGAGCACGGCGACGGCCAGCGCGCCGAACTTGACGCTGCCGGAGGCCGAGGAGCCGCCGTCGCCGTCGCCGGCCCCCGACGCGCTCGAACCACCGCCGCCCGCAGGGGACTTGGAGGCGGAGGTCGCGGCCCCCTCGGGCGCGTCCTCCGCCACCACCTCACTCGCGGTGCCCTCGGTGCCGTACATCAGCTTGGTGCCGTCGACGGAGTAGCTGACGGACTCCCCCTGCCGTTGCAGAGGCACGTCGAGCCGCCCCTTGCGCTCGATCTTCCCGCCGTTCCAGTCGTAGTGGATGCCGCCGAGGTAGCCGCGGACGGCGAGTTGGGAGCCGTCCGGGGAGAAAGCGGCGTCGGTGGCCCACAGCTCGACGGGGACGATGGGCTTGAAGACGTTCGCGCCGGACGTGGAGAGCTTCGCGGGACTCTCGTACAGATGCCCCCCGTCCTCGTGCTTGTCGATGATGTACACGCGGCCGGTCTTGGGATGGACGATCAGGGACTCGGCGTCGCGGGAGCCGTCCGAGTACTTCACGACGTACTGCTTGGCCCGGATGCTCTGGTCCTTGAGCTCCTTGGGCTCGGGGAGCTGATAGATCCAGACGTAGGGCCAGGTCACGCCGTCGTTGTCGCCGATGTCGCCGACCCAGAGCTGGTTGTCGGGGCCCATGGCGATGGCCTCGATGTCACGCGGGGTGCCCACGCCGGTCAGGGTGACCGTGGCGACCGTCTTGCCGGTGCCGCTGTCCACGGCGTAGAGGCAGGCGCAGGTGTCCTGGTCGTTGTGCGTCCAGTAGACGCCCGGGTGCTGACGGGACGCCGCCAGTCCGCTGGACTCGGTGATCCGGGGGTCGGTGACGGTGAACCCCTCGTCGCCGTCGGCGGCGGCAGCGGGCGCGGCGAGCACCCCGGTGAGCAGGACCGCGGCAAGGAACGCAAACAAGCGACGCATCCCCCAAGCCTGCCATCCCGGCCGGGGTTTCACGGCGCGTGGCCCGTCTCACACCCCCGCCCGTCCCCTGCCTCCCACTGATCCCCGATGATGAGCGGATGCTCAGGTTCATGCCCGTCGGCGACTCCCAGACGATCGGAAGCGCCGGCGAACACACATGGCGTTATCGGATCTGGCAGCACCTGCGGTCGACGTACGGCGGCCCGTTCGCCGTCGTCGGCCCGCGCGAGACGCTGTACGACAAGGCGACGGACGCGCCCACCTCCTACGAGTACGCCGATCCGGACTTCCCCCGCGCCCATCTGGCCGGCTGGGGCGAGGGCTGGCTGCACATGGCCCCGCTGATCGGCGGCGCGGTCCGCGCGCACCAAGCCGATGTGCTGCTGGTCGCCCTCGGCCTCATCGACCTGGGCTTCTACACAAACGCGGGGCAGACCGCCGCCAACGTGCGGACGTTCGTCGCCGAGGCGCGGGCGGCCAACCCCCGGGTGGGCATCGTCGCGCTGCCGGTGATCCCGAACGTCCGCGCGCAGACGGAGCCCGACTTCGCCGCCGAGGTCGCCGCCTTCAACGAACTCCTCGCCAAGGCCGTCGTCGACCTCGACGAGCCCCGCTCCCCCCTGCTGCTGGCGTCACCCCCGCCCGGCTACGAGACGCACCTCGACACCTACGACGGCACGCATCCCAACGCGAGCGGCGAGCACAAGATCGCGGAGGCCTTCGCGGAGGCGCTGTACCAGGGCTGGGAGCTGGGCGGGGAGTACGCACGCTCGGCGTGACGCCGTCCGTGATCCGGTCACCGTGCGTATCGTTGTACTGCGCGGCGGCACTGGTCCATGGGGTCGCCGGGGAGGAGCGCCACGATGACCGTCACTGAGGACAGGATCACGATGGCCGAGGAGAGCGTCGAGCTGTCTCTGGACGTCATGTTCGAGGTGCTCGAGAAAATGCCCATCCCCGAGGGAACAAAGGTTGAGATCGTCGGGGGAAACATCTTCATGTCACCGCAACGGCAGCATCACTGGGAGATCATCTCGGCCATCTTCGAGCAGTTGCGGAGCAAGTATCCCCGCAAGCGGCTCGCATCCGACGTGCGCATCGACTTCCCTGGTCATCTGAACGGCTTCGCATGCGACATGGCGGCCATGGCAGACCGCTCGGTGAAAGACAGCAAGGGACGCTGGCGCTACCAGGACGTCGAGTTCGTGGCCGAGGTCATCTCCAAGGACACGGCAGCGAACGACTACGGGCCGAAGAAGCTCGCTTACGCCACCGCCGAGGTCCCGGTGTACCTCATCGCCGACCCCTACAAGGGCCGCTGCTACCTCTACACCCATCCCAAAGAAGGCGACTACGTCACGCGGACGAAGATCGACTTCGGCGACGACATCGACCTCACCGGTACCGCCGTCGGCCTCACCCTCAAGACCGACGAGTTCCCCCGCGACTGACCGGATCCCCCTTGCCTGGAGCGCACTCGAAGCCGTTGGCTTGTGCTTCATGAAGTACACGCAGCTCGGACGCACCGGACTCAAGGTCAGCCGCCTCGTCCTCGGCACCATGAACTTCGGCCCGCAGACGGACGAAGCCGACAGCCACGCGATCATGGACGCGGCCCTCGGCGCGGGCATCAACTTCTTCGACACCGCGAACGTGTACGGCTGGGGTGAGAACAAGGGCCGTACCGAGGAGATCATCGGCAACTGGTTCGCGAAGGGCGGCGAGCGCCGCGACCAGGTCGTGCTCGCCACCAAGGTGTACGGCAACATGGCCGCCGACGGCGATGCCTGGCCGAACCACGACAAGCTGTCCGCCCTGAACATCCGGCGGGCCGTCGACGCGTCGCTGAAGCGGCTGCAGACCGACTACATCGACCTCTACCAGTTCCACCACATCGACCGCAGCACTCCCTTCGAGGAGATCTGGCAGGCGATCGACGTGCTGGTGCAGCAGGGCAAGATCCTCTACGCCGGATCGTCCAACTTCCCCGGCTACAAGATCGCCCAGGCCAACGAGACCGCCGCCCGCCGCGGCGGCACCATCGGGCTCGTCAGCGAGCAGTGCCTGTACAACCTGGCCGAGCGGCGCGCCGAGATGGAGGTCATCCCGGCCGCGCAGGAGTACGGGCTCGGGGTCATCCCGTGGTCGCCGCTGCAGGGCGGTCTGCTGGGCGGGGTCATCAAGAAGCAGGTCGAGGGCGGTCGCCGCGCCTCCGGCCGGGCCGCCGACACGCTCGCCGACCCCACCGCACGCGCCCAGATCCAGGCCTACGAGGACCTGCTCGACAAGCACGGCCTGGAGCCCGGCGACACGGCGCTGGCCTGGCTGCTCACCCGGCCCGGCGTGACCGGCCCGATCGTCGGTCCGCGCACCGCCGAGCAGCTCGACTCCGCACTGCGCGCGGTCGAGCTGGAGCTCAGCGAGGAGCTGCTGACGGGTCTCGACGAGATCTTCCCGGGCCCGGGCCCGTCGCCGGAGGCCTTCGCCTGGTAAGGCCGCCGACAACACCCCCGCGCCCCCTGTGGGGGCATGGCACAGCGGCGGCCGTCCTCGTCTCGATCACGTCGACGACGTCGACCGCATCGGTCACGTCGGTCACGTCGGTCACGTCGATCGCGTCGATCACTTTCCGACGGCCGCCGCCACCGCCACCACGACGAACATCAGCACGAGCGCACCGGCCATGATCCGGTTCCGGGTCTTCGGGTCCACGCGTCGAGCCTAACCGGCCCCGCCGAGCGCCCAGCGCCCGACCGGCTCGTAGCGGGGCTGCTCCCCGGGAACTCCGGACTTCGGCAGGTTGCTGCGCACCAGCACCAGCTCCCCCACCGTCCAGGTACGGCCCACGAAGGCGCCCAGCGCCTCGACGTACGGGCGGACGTCCAGCGCGTCCCGGCTGCGGGCCAGCGTCAAGTGGGCCTTGTAGCGGCGGTGTTCGTCCATCTCCACGCCCGCCTTGCGGGCCGCGGCCTCCGCCCGGCCGGCCAGCAGGCGCAGCGCCGGCACGTCCTCGGCCGCGCCCGCCCACAGGGCCCGCCCGCGCCCGAACTGCCCTCCGCCGCGCACCGCCAGGGCGAAGGGCGCACTGCGGTGCGCGGCCCGCTCCAGCCGGGCCGACAGGTCGGGGACGAGATCGTCGTCGACCTCGCCGTAGAAGGCGAGGGTGAAGTGCCAGCCGGGGCGGCCCGTCCAGCGCAGGCCCTCCGCACCGGGCAGCGCGCGCAACCGGGCCACCTCGGCGGCGAGTTCGTCGGCGACGTCGTCCGGGGGCAGCACTGCGGCGAAGAGTCTCATGCCCCGATTGTCCCGGCTCCCGGGGGCGTGGGCCGGGCATGATGGAGGTCATGGAGATCACCATCAGAGAAGGCGGCCCCGACGACGTCCCCGTGATACTCGGCATGCTCGACAGCAGCGTGGAGTGGCTGGTCTCACAGGGGCGCACCGGCCAGTGGGGGACGAAGCCCCTGTCGGAGAGTCCGAGCGTGCGGGAGTCGGTCGTCCGGTACATGGAGGACGGCGAGGTGTTCATCGCCGAGGCCGACGGGGCGCCGGCCGCCACCCTCACCCTGACCGGCGCACCCGGTGCCTACCTGGCCCACCTCCCGCCGCCCGGCGAGCCCGAGCGGTACATCCACTGGCTGGCCTCCGACCGCCGCTTCCAGGGCCACGGCGTGGGCGGCGCCCTGCTCGCCCACGCCGCCGAGGCGACCCGTCGCGCAGGCGTCGCGCTGCTCCGCGTGGACTGCTACGCGGGCGACGACAGGGCCCTCGTCGCCTACTACGAACGCAACGGTTTCACGGCGACGCAGGCGTTCACCGTCGGCGACCAGCGCTGGCCGGGCCAGTTGCTGGCCCGGCGGGTGTAGCGAAGGATGTAGCGACGGCCGTCACGACGCCGGAGTGAGTTCCCGTTCCGGGGTCTCTCGGGGGACGAGTCGGACCGTCGGGTGACCGGCGGTCCAGCCGAGGGAGAGGCGCAGGTTGCCGACCCGGGCCAGGACCAGGCCGATGGCGAGGGCGGCGGTGGCCGCGATCACGCCGCCGACCGCCAGGCCGGCCCGGACGCCGTACACGTCCGTGATCCAGCCCGCTATCGGCGCGCCCACGGGCGAGCCGCCCAGGAAGACCATCATGTAGAGGGCCATGACCCGCCCGCGCATGGCCGGGTCGGTGCCCATCTGGATGCTGGTGTTCGCGGTGACGTTGACCGTCATCCCGAACATCCCGATCGGGATCATGAGCAGGGCGAACAGCCAGAGCGAGGGAGCGCCGGCGGCGACCGTCTCGGTCAGTCCGAAGGCGACGGCGGCCGCGATCATCACGCGCATCTTCGCCGTGCCGCGCCGGGCGGCGAGCAGGGCGCCGGCGAGCGAGCCGACGGCCATCAGGGTGTTGAAGAGGCTGTAGGAGCCGGCGCCCGCGTGGAAGACGTCGTCGGCGAAGGCCGAGAGGTAGACCGGGAAGTTGAAGCCGAAGGTGCCGATGAACCCGACCAGGGTGATGGTCCAGATGAGGTCGGGGCGGCCGGCCACATAGTGCAGGCCCTCGCGCAGCTGGCCCTTGGCGCGCGGGGCGCGCTCGACGGCGTGCAGTTCGCGCGCCCGCATCAGCAGCAGGCCGGCGATGGGCGCGACGAAGGACAGGCCGTTGGCGAGGAACGCCCAGCCGGTGCCCACGCCGGTGATCATCAGACCCGCGACGGCGGGGCCGACGAGACGCGCGGACTGGAAGTTCGCGGAGTTGAGACTGACCGCGTTCTGCAGCTGGTCGGGGCCGACCATCTCGGAGACGAAGGACTGGCGGGCCGGGTTGTCGACGACGGTCGCGAGACCGACGGAGAAGGCCGCCACGTAGACGTGCCAGACCTGGACGTGTCCGGAGAGGGTGAGCAGGGCCAGGGCGATGCCGGTGACGGCCATCGCGGACTGGGTGAACAGCAGTGCGCGGCGCTTGGGCAGGCGGTCGACGAGGACGCCGCCGTAGAGGCCGAAGAGAAGCATGGGCAGGAACTGCAGGGCCGTCGTGAAGCCGACGGCCGTCGCGGAGCCGGTGAGGCTGAGGACCAGCCAGTCCTGGGCGATGCGCTGCATCCAGGTGCCGATGTTCGAGACCACCTGGCCCATGAAGAACAGGCGGTAGTTCCTGATTCTCAGGGAACTGAACATCGACGACGTGCGAGCGGGGGCGGAGTCTGCTCCGGGTCCCGTACTCAAAAGGGTTCGCCTCCTCGAATGCCGCCTACTCGAATGCTGCCTACAGGTGCGCGAGACGCCGTTGCGCAAATTACAGATGCGCAAGCTACAGGTGCGCGAGTTTCTCCAGCACCGGCGCCGCGTCGCGCAGCTTCGCCCACTCGTCCTCGTCGAGGCCGTCGACCAGGGTGGCGAGGAAGGCGTTCCGCTTGGCGCGGCTCTCCTCGAGCATGGCCTCGGCCTGCTCCGTCTTGGTGACGACCTTCTGGCGCCGGTCGTCGGGGTGCGGCTCCAGCCGGACCAGTCCCTTGGCCTCCAGGAGCGCCACGATGCGGGTCATCGAGGGCGGCTGGACATGCTCCTTGCGGGCGAGTTCGCCCGGGGTGGCACTGCCGTAGAGGGAGAGGGTGCCGAGCACCGACATCTCGGTGGGGCTCAGGGACTCGTCGACCCGCTGGTGCTTGAGCCGGCGGGACAGTCGCATCACGGCGGAGCGCAGGGAGTTCACGGCGGCAGCGTCGTCGCCATGGGTGAGGTCAGGCATCTCTTTAGGGTAACTCATTACTCTGGCTAAACAAGCTGGGGCGCGCCAGGATTCCCGTGACACCGGCCACGGAAACCTCTTCATCACTCGAACGAGTGAGTCGGCAGCGGAAAGTGACCGAAGTGCGGTACGCGCCCGCGACCCTCGTCTCATGGGGACCAGTGTGCTCAGCCTGCGCATGGACGGGGAGCTGCTCGAACGGCTCCGGCAACATGCCGCCAAAAGAGGAATGAGCGTCCAGGACTACGTAGTCCAGACGCTCATTCGCGACGACTTCGACGAGCGGTTCCAGACCGCCGTCGAGGAGACGGAGAAGTTCTACGGGCTCACGTAGGGCCGTCGTCCGCCCGCAGGTCGCCGTCGCCCGCCGTCCGGGCTCACAGGAGGCCCAGGGCCGGCATCAGGTAGTAGAAGACGAACACGGCGGCGACCACGTACATCGGCACCGGCACGTCCTTGCCGCGCCCGACCGCCAGGCGCAGCAGGACGAAGGCGATGAAGCCCATGCCGATGCCGTTGGTGATCGAGTAGGTGAACGGCATCATCACCATGGTGATGAAGGCCGGGATGGCGATGGTGTGGTCGGCCCAGTCGATCTCCTTGACCGAGCCGGCCAGGATCAGGTAGCCGACCGCGAGCAGGGCGGGCGTCGCGGCCTGGGACGGGACCATCGTGGCGATCGGCGTGAAGAACAGCGCGACCGTGAAGAGGCCGCCCGTGACGAGGTTCGCGAAGCCGGTGCGCGCGCCCTCGCCGACGCCGGCCGTGGACTCCACGAAGGCGGTGGTGGCGGAGGAGGAGCTGGCGCCGCCCGCGGCGACCGCGAGGCCGTCCACGAAGAGGACCTTGTTGATGCCGGGCATCTCGCCGTGGGCGTCGGTCAGCTTGGCCTCGTCGCTGACGCCCATGATCGTGCCCATCGCGTCGAAGAAGCACGACAGCAGGACCGTGAAGACGAAGAGCGTGCCGGTCAGGACGCCGACCTCGTCGAAGCCGCCGAACAGGCTGACGTCGCCGATCAGCCCGAAGTCGGGGCTGGCGACGGGGTTGCCGGGCCACTCGGGGGTGGTGAGGCCCCAGGAGGGGACGGTCGCGACGGCCTCGATGATCAGCGCGAGGACGGTCATCGCGACGATCGAGATCAGGATCGCGCCGGGCACCTTGCGGGTGATCAGCGCCAGCGTGAGCAGCGCGCCCAGGATGAAGACGAGAACCGGCCAGCCGTTCAGGTGACCGTCGGCGCCGAGCTGGAGCGGGACGGTGGTGTGGGCGACGTCCGGGATGCGGCTGACGAAGCCGGCGTCGACGAGCCCGATCAGCATGATGAACAGGCCGATGCCGATGCTGATCGCCTTGCGCAGCCCGAAGGGGACCGCGTTCATGACGCGCTCCCGCAGACCGGTGGCGACCAGCAGCATGACGACGAAGCCCGCGAGGACCACCATGCCCATCGCGTCCGCCCAGGACATCCGGGGCGCGAGCTGGAGCGCGACCACCGAGTTCACGCCGAGGCCGGCGGCCAGCGCGATGGGCACGTTGCCGATCACGCCCATGAGGAGCGTGGTGAACGCGGCCGTCACACAGGTGGCGGTGACCAGCTGGCCGTTGTCGAGCTGATGCCCGTACATGTCCTTCGCGCTGCCGAGGATGATCGGGTTCAGCACGATGATGTACGCCATCGCGAAGAAGGTGGCGAAGCCGCCACGGACCTCCCGGGACAGGGTGCTGCCCCGCTCGGAGATCTTGAAGTAGCGGTCGATCATTAGAGGTTCCTACGATCAGAAGTAGCCAAGATGGGGACGAATGCAAAACGGATTCAGTATGAACATATAACCCCGTCGGCGCTATCTCCGCGCGTAGATTTTTCCCTCTCGTAAGCTGAGCCCATGGCGAAGTGGACCCCTACGCACGAGGCGCCGGAGCCCCTGGAGGGCCCCGTGGTCGCCACCATCACCGGCGGCACGATCCTCTGGTTCGTCCTCTTCCTCGTCCAGCTCCCGTTCTACGGCTGGTTCGACGACCAGGACCGGCTGTGGTGGCTGTGGACGTGTCTGGCCGGCGCCGGGCTCGGGCTCATCGGCATCTGGTACGTCCGCAAGCGGGACGCGGCGATCAGGCGCGCGGCGACGACGGCCGAGCAGGCTCCCGCGGAGTAGGGGAACACGCTCCGGTGCACTAGGGGAACACGTTCCGGTGGCACTAGGGGATCGGCCCTACACCCGGCGTACTACCCCTCTCCTCCCCAGGTCGGATCTTCCGCTCCTTCGGGGGGTGAACCCCCAAATCCGCACGTACCGTCGATTCCATGACCCATATCGACGCACCCGCCACTGTGCCGACGGCGACCGGTCTCACCGCCGCGGAGGTCGCGCAGCGCGTCGCGCTCGGTCAGGTCAACGACGTGCCCGTGCGCAGCAGCCGCTCGGTCGGCGAGATCGTCCGGGGCAACGTCTTCACCCGGTTCAACGCGATCATCGGCGTCCTGTGGGTGATCATGCTCGCCGTCGCGCCCATCCAGGACAGCCTGTTCGGGTTCGTGATCCTCGCCAACACCGGGATCGGCATCCTCCAGGAGTGGCGGGCGAAGAAGACGCTCGACTCCCTGGCGGTCGTCGGCGAGGCCCGGCCCACCGTCCGCCGCGACGGCGCCGCGATCCAGGTCTCGACCTCCGCACTCGTCCTGGACGACCTCATCGAGATCGGCCCCGGCGACAAGGTCGCCGTGGACGGGGTGTGCGTGGAGGCGGACGGGCTGGAGATCGACGAGTCCCTGCTCACCGGCGAGGCCGACCCCGTCGTGAAACGACCGGGCGACCCGGTCATGTCGGGCAGCTTCGTGGTGGCCGGCGGCGGCGCGTTCCAGGCCACCAGGGTCGGCCGCGAGGCCTACGCCGCCCAGCTCGCCGAGGAGGCCTCCCGCTTCACGCTCGTCCACTCCGAGCTGCGCTCCGGCATCTCCACGATCCTGAAGTACGTGACGTGGATGATGGTCCCGGCCGCGCTGGGCCTGGTCGTCACCCAGCTCGTCGTCAAGGAGAACGACCTCGGGGACTCCGTCGCCCGTACCGTCGGCGGCATCGTCCCGATGGTCCCGGAGGGGCTCGTCCTGCTCACCTCGGTCGCCTTCGCGATCGGCGTCATCCGGCTCGGCCGGCAGCAGTGCCTGGTGCAGGAGCTGCCGGCCATCGAGGGCCTCGCCCGCGTCGACACCGTCTGTCTGGACAAGACCGGCACCCTGACCGAGGGCGGGATGGACGTCACCGAGCTGCGCACCCTCGACGGCGGCGACGAGAGCTACGTACGGCAGGTGCTCGGCGCGCTCGGGGAGTCCGACCCGCGGCCGAACGCCTCCCTCCAGGCGATCATCGACGCCTACCCGGACGCCGACGACTGGCGCTGCACCGAGTCCTTGCCGTTTTCCTCCGCGCGCAAGTACAGCGGCGCCAGCTTCAGCGAGGGCGACGGGGAGAGCAGCACCTGGCTGCTGGGCGCGCCGGACGTGCTGCTGGCCGAGGACGATCCCGCCCTCGCCGAGACCGAGCGGCTGCACGAGCAGGGCCTGCGGGTGCTGCTGCTGGCCCGCGCCGCCCGCGACCTGGACGCCGCCGAGCCCGCGCTCGGAGCCCGGGCCACCGCCCTCGTCGTCCTCGAACAGCGGCTGCGGCCGGACGCGGCGGACACCCTGCGCTACTTCGCCGAGCAGAACGTCCGGGCCAAGGTCATCTCCGGCGACAACGCGGTGTCGGTGGGGGCGGTGGCGGCGAAGCTCGGGCTCGACGGCGGCACGGTGGACGCCCGCCGGCTGCCCGCCGACCAGGCCGGCATGGGGCAGGCCCTGGACGAGGGCACGGTGTTCGGCCGGGTCACCCCGCAGCAGAAGCGGGACATGGTCGGCGCGCTGCAGTCACGCGGGCACACGGTCGCGATGACCGGCGACGGCGTCAACGACGTCCTGGCGCTGAAGGACGCGGACATCGGGGTGGCGATGGGGTCGGGCTCCGAGGCCACCCGGGCGGTCGCGCAGATCGTGCTGCTGAACAACAGCTTTGCGACGCTGCCGTCGGTGGTGGCGGAGGGCCGGCGGGTCATCGGCAACATCACCCGCGTGGCGACGCTCTTCCTGGTGAAGACGGTCTACTCCGTGCTGCTGGCCGTGCTGGTGGTCTGCTGGCAGGTCGAGTACCCCTTCCTGCCCCGCCACCTGACCCTGCTCTCCACGCTCACGATCGGCGTCCCGGCGTTCTTCCTGGCCCTCGCCCCCAACACGGAACGGGCCCGGCCGCACTTCGTCAGACGGGTGATGCGCTACTCGGTCCCGGGCGGGCTCGTGGCCGGCGTCGCGACCTTCACGACCTATCTGATAGCCCGTCACCACTACACCGGCGAGGGTTCGTTGGAGGCCGAGACCAGTGCGGCGACCCTCACGCTGTTTCTGATCTCGATGTGGGTGCTGGCGATCATCGCGCGGCCGTACACCTTCTGGCGGGTGCTGCTGGTGGCCTCGATGGGCGCGGGGTTCCTGCTCGTGCTGGTGGTCCCGTGGCTGCAGCACTTCTTCGCGCTGAAGCTGGTCGGGATGACGATGCCGTGGATCGCCGTCGGCATCGCGGCGGTGGCGGCGGCCGCCCTGGAATTCTCCTGGAGATGGGTCGACCGCCGTTTCCCGGCGTAGCTGAACCGTTTGCGCTGCTTGCGCTGCTTGCTCTGTGGAACCGTCTACGCGACGGAGCCGTTTACTTCACGTCGATGTAGTCGCCCGCCGCGTTGAACGCGGGGGTCGTCGCGTTGCCCGCGTAGGTGAAGCGGTAGTAGCCGTCCACGGTCGCCTTGACCGTCGTCTTCAGGCCGCCGCTGGTGCTGGACTTGATGGTCTTGACGGTGCTGTAGGTGCTGCTGCCCTTCTTGCGGAACTGCAGCTTCACCGACTGGGTGGAGACGCCGCCGTACAGACCGGTGTCCCAGTTGGCACGGGACAGCTTGCCCGTGACGGTGATGGTCTTGCCCTTCTTCACCGGCTCCGGCGTGGCGTTGACCGTCAGCGCCGACTTGCGCTGGAGCTTGGTGGTGGCCACGGCGTCGGTCTCGGCGTAACCGACCTTGGACAGGTCGATGTCGTCGTCGCTGTACGGGTCGACATCGTTCCAGTCGATGATGTAGCCGAGCGCCTTCCACGTGGTCGCGTCGGCGTTGTACAGCTCCTCACTCGGGCGGATGTCGAGGGTGGCCTTGCAGGTGGCGACCGTGGCCGAGGTGTTGGTGCAGCTCGGCCAGTTGTCGCCGAAGAGGACGTTGGCCGGCTCGGCGGACGAACCGCGGTAGATGAGCACGTCCAGCTCGATGTCGTCCGCGGTGACGTCGAGGCCCGCGCCGTGCGTGACCGTGAAGGTGACCGGGACGGTGACCTTGCCGCCGGTGCCGGCGACGATCGGGAAGCCGTTGTTGATCTTGACGTTGCCGAACTTGGCGTCCAGCGCGTACGGGGTGCCGGTGTCGGCGGTGGTCGCCTCGCCGACGTAGGCGCTCTTGCCCGACGCGGCCGCGCGGAGCGCCGTCAGGCTGTCGATCGACTTGTGCGAGTCACTGCCCGCGGCCTGTGCGGCCGGCACGGCGAAGGCGGACAGGACCAGGGCGCCGGAGACGGCGACCACGGTGGCGCGCTTGCGCATGCGTTTCCCCCTGAGGAGAGGGGCCCGGACGGTTGCCGTTCGCACGGCTCACCTCACATCCGGGGCCCGAAGTGATCATGGAGTCTGTTGACTCACCCCATCAGATGTCCGACGGGGCGTCATGGTTGTACGAGCGGTGAGAAATTCGTGCAGAAATTTCACGGACCGGGCCGCGCGTCCGATCGGCCGGGTTCCCCCGGCCGATCAGGCAAGCTCCTCCGGCCGATCAGTCGAACCAGCGGTCGCGGGCCAGTTCTCCGGTTCGGGACGGGTCCTCCAGCAGGGCCGCGACCTCGAACCGGCGCGGCCACTGCCGCGCCGCCCAGGCGAGCCCGGCGGCGACGCCCTCGACCGTGGCCGCGTGCAGGACGCCGTCACCGGTCAGCCGCCAGTCGATCTCCACGCCGTCGACGACGAGTTCGTCGTGCTCGACATAGGTGGCGGGCGTGCGCGAGCCGAGCAGCACCTGCACCGACTCGGGCACGTCGTGCTCGACGCCGTCGGAGTCGACGCCTCCGGTCACGGACTCGCTCAGCCGCCGCACCTGGAACAGCTCGGCCAGTTCGGCGGCCCGGGACGGCCGCACGGGCAGCAGCGGGACGCCGTCCGTGAACGGCAGCAGGTCGGGCGAGTCGACGACGACGGCGTCCGCCGCGTCCACCACCTCGACCCGCCCGTCGACGACGGCCCGCAGCTCGTCCGGCAGGGTCACCTGCTCGGGGTCCAGCTCCGCCAGCGCGCCGTACAGGCCGTGCAGTTGGGCGGCGCCGACGGGACGCTCCGGGTCGGCGAGCCGGTCGAGGAGTTCGGCGGCGCCGCCGGGCTCCTCCAGGAGCGCGGCGACGGAGGTCCGCACGCCGAGGGCGCGCAGCACCTGTTCGTCGTCGAAGCCGGTGGCGTCGGCCTCCTCGTACAGACCGTGCAGCAGCGGGTCGCCGCCGGCGGCCAGCAGACCGGCGGGGCGACGGCCGTCCAGGACCGGGTTCCCCCGCAGCCACCAGGCCGTGTACGGCCGGACGATCTCGTGCGTGCCGTCGGGGAGCAGGATGCGGACGGGCTGGGTGAGGGCGTCGCGCAGCGGCGGCCGGGCGAGCAGCGCGAGCGCCTGCGGCCAGCGGTCCTCGTCGACGAGCTCGAGGTCGCGGACGGCGACCAGCTCGGTGGCGACGGGCGGCACCGGGCTGTCGGGGAAGCGGTCGAGGATGTCCTCGCACCACACGTCGACGGCGTCCAGCAGGCCGGCGTCGTCCGGCTCGGCGAAGTCCCCGTCCCGCGGCTCCAGTTCGTCGGGGTCGAGGACGACGTCGGTGGCGCGGACGAGCGCGAAGTTCGCGAGGACACCGCAGGCCGCCAGCGGCCGTTCGCCCCATTTGTCCGCCAACTCGGCGTCGACGAAGGCGAGTTCGTCCTCCCGGATGACGGAGGCGAACGGGCTGCCGGGCAGCACCAGCTCCCCGGCGGGGACCAGCTCGCCCTCCTCGTCGGGCAGGGCGAGCGCGCCCAGCCACGGCTCGTCGCCGGGCTCCAGGCCCGCGCCGCGCACGAGCGCGAGCACGGTGTCGGCGAGCTCCTCGGCGTCCGGCGCGTCCTGGTCGTCCCAGGCCCCGCCGTCGTCGTCCAGGGAGGCCGCGACGGCGGCCCGCACCTGCGGGGTGGTCAGGACGGCGCGCGGGGTGGCGGGCAGCGCGCCGAGCTTCTCCAGCAGGGGGTGGGCGGCGTCCTGGTGGGCGACCTTCAGGCCCAGGCGGGCCAGGATCTCCGGGTCGAGGCCGGCCGCGTCGGGGGTGGGCAGCAGCACCTGGCGCGGACCGATCGTGGTCCGCCCGTCGGCCAGCGGCACGGGCAGCCCGGAGAGCCGGTCGGGGTCGACCCCGGCGAGGCTGTCGTAGAGCCGGTACCACCAGTCGGGGTCCTTCTCCAGACCGGCCAGCCGGTCGACGGCGTCCGCGAGCGGGATCCGGGCGACGCCCAGCGTGCGCAGCTCGACGCGCCGCTCCAGCCCGGCGGGCAGCAGCGTCGGCAGCACCTCCGCCAGCACCCGCACGGTGTCGGCGCCGGCGCCCTCGACGACCTCGGCGTCCCGCGGCCGGAGCGCCTCGGGCAGCTCGACGCCCTCGTCGCCCGCGTCCTCGTCCTTGACGGGTGCGACGGCGGGCGGCAGGAACGCGGTGCGCGGCAGCCGCTCCAGGATCGCCTGCCGCAGCGCCCCGTCCAGCTCGCCCTTCCCCAGCGGTCCGGGCACCAGGTCGATGATGCCGGGGCCCACCGGCCGCCAGTCGGCGAGGAGTCGGGCGTAGGAGTCCGCCGCCCGCTGCACCAGATGGTCGGTCAGCGGCCCGGGGGCGGCGTGCCGGCGGGTGGTGTCGAGCGGGAAGGAGACGATGAGCAGGGCGGGCACGCCGAGCGGCTCGTCGCTGGGGGTGGGGGCGTGCACGACGGGCGTGGTGCGGGGCCGGACGGGCGTCCCCTCCTCGTCGACCGGCACGGCCCAGGTCACCGACCAGTGCGGCCGCAGCCGCTCCTCCACCGGCCGGTCGGCCAGCAGCTCGGGGTCGAGGCCCCCGTGGTCGGCGACCGTCCGCCAGCGGGTGGTCCCCTCCCGGGTGTCCGCGACGACGGTCAGCGGGCCGTCCGCGAACCGGCTCAGGGTGCGGGGAGCGTCGTCGCCGATCTCGATCACGACCTCCTCCAGGCCCGGCAGGGCGAGGAGCAGGGCGTCGTCCACGGCGCCGAGGAGCCGCTCGGCGAGGTCGGCGGCGGCGGTGTCGCGCAGCGGCAGGATGACGGCCGTGTCGTACGGGTCGGGAGCGGTGCCCTGGGCGGCGAAGGGCAGCCGGAGCAGGGGCACATGCCCGTCGCGCCGCCGGATCTCGTCGCCGAGGCCGGGGCTGTGCCGGGCGGTGTCGGAGGCGAGATCGCGGGCCTCCGCGAGGTCCCAGCGGACACCGCCGTGCCGTCCGACGACGGCCGGCTCGTCGGTGACGGCGATGACGGCGGCGAACCCGACGCCGAACCGGCCGACGGCCACCTCCGACTGCCGGCTCTCCCGCTTGGCGGAGGCGCGCAGCGTGGCGAGGGACTCGACGCCGGCGGCGTCCAGCGGCGCGCCGGTGTTCGCGGCGACCAGGACTCCGTCGCGGAGGGTGAGCCGCAGCCGCCCCGGCACCCCGCCCCGGGCCGCGGCGTCGGCGGCGTTCTGCGCGAGCTCGACGACGAGCCGGTCCCGGTACCCGCCGAGGACCAGGTCCTCCTCGGCGTTGGCGTCCTCCCGGAACCGGGCGGGGCTCGTGGCCCAGGCGTCCAGGACCCCGCGACGCAGCCGGGCCGTGCCGAAGGGATCCGCGCCCTCGGGCGCCGGCCGCACGAACTTGCTCACGTTCACTCTCCTCATCGGCGTGAGGAGAAGGTATCGCGCGCCGGGAACCTCCGTGTCGCCCGTCCGTCCCGCCTGCGGACCTTCCGCGTGGCCGGGTTCCGGCACGGCCCGCACGATGGGCGCAGGGGGAACCGGAGCAGCGAGGAGCACGCAGATGCCGACCGACGAGAGCCCCTGCGACATGATGCGCCGCGTGGCGAAGGCGCAGCGCGAAGCGATCCGCCGACAGCGCAAGGAGATCCACCAGGTCGAACAGAGCATCGACACGCTCCAGCGGCAGCCGGAGCCCGACCTGGCGACGATCTCGGCCCTGGAGCGGACGCTGCAGAGCCTGACCGAGCAGCTCGAACAGAACGAGCTGACGCTGCAGACCCTCGATGAGGTGATCAGCGAGAACTGCTGATCACCGCGCACCCCGCAGCGCCCGGACCCGTCCCGGGTGTGACCCGGTGCGACCCGGTGTGACCCGTCCCGGGTGTCCTAGGAGTGGCCCAGCTCCGCCGTGTCCTCGTCCGTTGTCGTCGGGACCGAGCCCGAGTCCGGGGACGGGCGGAGCGGGAACGGGTCGACGCGGGTCTCGTCGACCACCGGCGGCGCCGGGCGCGGGGGCGTCGGCATGATCGCCGCCTCCGAGTGGCCGCCGCAGCCGTACGACAGGGAGACCACACGGCCGTCGGCCGGGGAGAACTCGTTGGCGCAGACGCCGAAGGCCTGGCCCAGGGAGCCGCCGATGGGGGTGAGGAAGCCGCAGCTGACGCAGGACGCCGGGGCCGCCTGGGCCATGGGCGTCTGGGAGCCGAAGCCCTCCTCCCAGCGGTCGGCGGCGGTGTGCAGGCCGTAGCGGGACAGGACCCGGGCCCGGCGCAGACCCAGTTCCTGGGCCACCGCGGCGATCGTGCCCCGGACCGGCGCGGTCGGCAGCTTGGCCGGCACGGCCGGGGTCACCTCCGCGTCCTCCGCCTCCGCGAGCTCGGCCATCTCCGCGGAGACGAGCGAGTTCGGCGGCGGCTCGTCCTCGCCGGAATAGCCGGGCTCCAGACGGAGATCCTCCGCGTCCGTGGGGAGCAGGTCGCCCGGACCCATGTCACCGGGGCGCAGCCGCTCGCTCCACGGGACCCACTCGGGCGCCAGGACCGCGTCGGGGCCGGGGAGCAGGACCACCTCGTCCAGCGTGACGATCTTCGCGCGGGAGGCCCG
Source organism: Streptomyces sp. NPDC001858 (assembly GCF_053594615.1). NCBI lineage: Bacteria > Bacillati > Actinomycetota > Actinomycetes > Kitasatosporales > Streptomycetaceae > Streptomyces > Streptomyces sp. NPDC001858. The sequence continues at coordinate 96,521 of NZ_JBSFEV010000004.1, read as the reverse complement.
CGCCACCGTCGCCGCCCAGCGCCAGCCCCGGTAGCCCAGTTCCTTGCACTCGAAGTAGTGGGTGACCACGCGGTCGCCCTCGGAGAGCAGGCCTACGTGCTCGCCGACCACGCCGGGGGCGGCTGCCTCCTCGGCTGCGGCACGTGCGAGGTCGACGGCCTCGGCGCACAGGCGGTCGGGGGTGCGGCTTCGCGTGGTCGCTGCGCTCACAGGTATCGCTTCTCTCCTACGCCGTCTCTCGATGCGCCGGCCTGAAGGCGGCGGGTGCGGACGGAGCGGACCGCTGGGCCGCGTCGACGTCCGCGCCCGATCGCGCTCGGGCGCACCTGCTGTCATCCATTCTGCGGGATGGCCGGGAGGCGCGCGGCCGAGAACGATCGCCACGGCGCGCTACGCACGCTACCTGCTCGCGGACGCTCGGCCTACACCGACGGGACGTTTACCGCCCGGCAGAAGTCCTTCAGAAGTCCCTCGGAAGTCCTTGGGAAGTGCTTCGGAAGTGCTTCGGAACGCCGCGAGCAGCCCGCCGGAGCCCGAGCCGGAGCTCGAGCCGGCGCCTGAGAAAGCCTGCCCCGAGGCCCCGGAACTCGCGTCGGACCCGCCCGGCGCGTCGACGATCACACGGCCATACGTGCGGTAACCGCACTATGCACAGCTTTCTCGGGGCACTATGACGGGGTGGCAGCCGAGAGACACCCCCAGGCGCCACCGGGATCGGTGCGACGAAGGGGAACAAGGGGAGGAGCCGGGTGAGCGGTTCGGGCCGGATGAGCGGGTCCGTCCGCGCGGTCGGACGCGCCCTGCACCTCCCGTTCACCGGCACCGCCCGCGGCATCCGCAAGGCCACGCACGCGCACGGCGCCGGCGAGTCCGGCCTCGGCAAGCTGATCGAGCTGCACGGTGTGAACGGCGCGGGCGATGTGATGATCACGGTCGCCCTCGCCTCCACGGTGTTCTTCTCCGTGCCGACCGACGAGGCCCGCGGCCGCGTCGCGCTCTACCTCGCCATCACCATGGCCCCCTTCACCGTCCTGGCCCCCGTGATCGGCCCCCTGCTCGACCGGATCCCGCACGGGCGGCGCGCCGCCATGGCCGGGGCGATGCTCGCCCGGGCGCTGCTGGCGCTGATCCTGTCCGGCGCGGTCGCCACGGGCAGCATCGAGCTGTATCCGGCCGCGCTGGGCGTGCTCGTCGCCTCCAAGGCGTACGGAGTGGTCAGAAGCGCGGTCGTGCCGCGGCTGCTGCCGCCCGGGTTCTCCCTGGTCAAGGCCAACTCGCGGGTCACGCTCGGCGGCCTCCTCGCCACCGGCGTCGCCGCGCCCATCGCGGCCGGGCTCCAGGCCATCGGCCCGCGCTATCCGCTCTACGGCGCCTTCGTGATCTTCATGGCCGGCGCGTTCCTGTCGTTCACGCTGCCGGGCAAGGTCGACTCCGCCAAGGGCGAGGACGTGGCGCTGCTCGCCGCCGACGAAGAGCACCTGCACGGCCCGCACCGCAAGCCGGTGAAGCGGCCGGGACTGCGGACCGTCGGCATCGCCGTCACCCACGCGCTGGGCGCCAACGCGTCCCTGCGCTGGCTCTCCGGGTTCCTGACGTTCTTCCTGGCGTTCCTGCTGCGCGAGCACCCGCTGACCGGGCAGAGCGCGGCGGTGTCGCTGGGCATGGTCGCCGTCTCGGCGGGCGTGGGCAACGCGCTGGGCACGTCCGTGGGCGCCACGCTGCGCTCCAAGGCCCCGGAACTGATCATCGTGACGGTGGTGGCCGTCGTGCTGTGCGCCGTGCTCATCGCCGCCGTCTTCTTCGGGGCGTTCCTGGTGGCGTGCATGGCGGCGATCGCCGGGTTCTCGCAGGCGCTGGCCAAGCTGTCCCTGGACGCGCTGATCCAGCGGGACGTGCCGGAGCTGGTGCGCACCTCGGCGTTCGCCCGCTCGGAGACGATTCTGCAGGTGTGCTGGGTGTTCGGCGGCGCGGTCGGCATCGTCATGCCGCTGAACGGCACGCTGGGCCTGTCGGTGGCCGCCGCGGTGCTCGCACTCGGCTGGCTCTCCACGGTCCGCGGCCTACTGTCCTCGGTCCGCCACGGCCCCGGCACAAAACGCCGCGTGACCTGAGCGCGTGGGGTGCGACACGGTCGCGTCGTACCCCACGTAAGGGGCCGAGCGCGGGGGCCCGATAGCCTTCGGGCATGACCTCGATGCTGCCCCGCGGCGGAGCCGCCGATGCACACGGCGTTGCCCGACGCCGCCGCCGCGCCGTCGCCGCCGCCGGCGCCGTCTCCGCCGGCCTGCTCGTCCTGTCGGCCTGCGACAAGCCGACCCCCATGTCCACGATCACCGTCGGCCGCTCCTCGGTCAGCTCCGAGGCCACCTGCGGCGGCGAGGGCGACGCGCTGCAGGCCGCGGAGCTGACCAAGTGCCTCGCGGACAAGGACATCAAGTCCATCAGCGTCGACCCGGACGAGACCGTCCGCTTCGGCGTCGACCCCGATGTGGCCGACGAGCGCTGGACGATCCTGATGAACGGTCAGCCGCTCACCGAGGACAGCGACAAGACGTACCGGACGATCCCGGGCAGCGTCTTCTTCAACGCCCAGTACGGCGCGCAGGGCGACTCCACGCTCGTCACGATCAAGGCGGGCGACGGCAAGAAGGACAGCCAGGCGGCGACCGGCCTGTGGTCCTTCAAGCTCGAGAAGGACGACTGACCACGTCCCGCATCCGCGTGACACGCATCCTCGTGGCCACCGCGGTCCCCGCCGAGCGGGACGCGGTGGCACAGGCATGGCCGCAGGAACCGGTGACCGAGACCCGGCTGCCGGGCGTGACGCTGCACCGCGCCGGGGACACGTACGACCTGCTCGCCGCCGGAGTCGGCCCGGCCCTGGCCGCCGCCTCCGTCTCCGCAGCCCTGACGGCCGCCGCGCTCGCGGGCGCCCCCTACGACCTCGTCGTCTCGGCGGGCATCGCGGGCGGCTTCGCGCCCGACGCCCCCGTCGGCTCCCTGGTCGTGGCCGACGAGATCACCGCCGCCGACCTGGGCGCCGAGACCGCCGACGGCTTCCTGCCGGTCACCGAGCTGGGCTTCGGCGCCGTCACCCACCGTCCGCCCGCGTCCCTCGTACGGGAGTCCGCGGCCGCCGCCGGGGCCCGCGCCGGGGTCGTCCTGACCGTCTCCACGGTCACCGGCACCGCCGCCCGGGCCGCCGTCCTGCGCGAGCGGCATCCGCGCGCCCTGGCCGAGGCGATGGAGGGCTTCGGGGTCGCCGAGGCGGCCGCCGCGCACGGGGTGCCCGTGCTGGAGATCCGCGCGGTCTCCAACCCCGTCGGCCCCCGCGACCGCGCCGCCTGGCGCATCGGCGAGGCGCTGACGGCCCTGACGACCGGCTTCGGGAAGCTCACGCCCGTCCTCACGAGTTGGAACCCACATGACCCGGACGACCCACATGACCACCGGTGAGCCCGTGCTGCGGATCGCGTACTCGCCCTGCCCGAACGACACCTTCGTCTTCGACGCCCTCGCCCATGGCCGGGTGCCGGGCGCGCCCGCGCTGGACGTGACCTTCGCGGACATCGACGTCACCAACGGCATGGCCGAGCGAGGCGAGTCCGACGCGCTGAAGGTGTCGTACGCCGTGCTGCCGTACGTCCTCGACGCGTACGCGCTGCTGCCGTGCGGGGGCGCGCTGGGCCGGGGCTGCGGCCCGCTGGTGCTGAGCCGGGAGGCCGGGCTCGACCTGACCGGCCGCACGGTCGCCGTGCCGAGCGAGACGTCGACGGCGTACCTGCTGTTCCGCCTCTGGGCGGCGGACACCCTCCCCGGCGGGTTCGGCGAGATCGTCGTCCTGCCGTTCCACGAGATCATGCCGGCCGTGCGGGACGGAAAGGTCGACGCGGGGCTCGTGATCCACGAGGCCCGCTTCACCTACCGCGACTACGGGCTGCACAAGCTCGCGGACATGGGCGAGCACTGGGAGTCCACGACCGGCCTGCCGATCCCGCTGGGCGCGATCATCGCCAAGCGCTCGCTGGGCACGGAGACCCTGACCCGGCTCGCCGACTCGATCCGCGCCTCGGTGCGCGCCGCCTGGGACGACCCCGAGACGTCCCGCCCGTACGTGATGGCGCACGCCCAGGAAATGGACCCGGCCGTCGCCGACCAGCACATCGGCCTCTACGTCAACGAGTTCACGGCCGACCTGGGCGAGGACGGCTATGCCGCGGTGCGCGGACTGCTGACACGCGCGGCGGCCGAGGGACTGTTGCCGCCCCTCGGCCCCGGCGCACTCGATTTCCCTTAGGGGATTTCCCGCTCAGACGTCCAACTGGTCGGCGACCGCGCGCAGTAGACCGGCGATCTTCTTGCCGGAGTTCTTCTCCGGGTAGCGGCCCTTCTCGAGCATCGGCGTGATGTTCTCGAGGAGGGTGGTCAGATCCTGGACGATGGAGGCCAGTTCGTCGGGCTTCTTGCGCTGCGCGGCGGCGACCGACGGGGTCGGGTCCAGAATGACGACGGAGAGCGCCTGGTCACCGCGCTGTCCGGCGACGACGCCGAACTCCACTCGCTGGCCCGGCTTCAGTGCCTCGACTCCGGAAGGGAGGACCGAGGAATGTACGAAGACGTCACCGCCGTCGTCGCGGGAGAGAAAGCCGAAGCCCTTCTCGCTGTTGAACCACTTGACCTTGCCGGTAGGCACGTCTGTCCTCGTCCTCGTACTCGTCGGAAAACTGCTTCGGATACTTCGGATGCTGCTGATACATCGGATGCTTCAAAAACAGCACGGGAACGGCTGTTGACAGCACTTGGGCGGGTCGTCCATGACCCGCCGGTACCAAGGCTAATGGTCTTCGGGCCGGTGACAAGACGTCCCCCGGTTGTTCCTCAGGGCTGGGAACTACCCTGGTCCGGTGCGTGACAAAACCCAAACGAATTCCGCCGCTCCCGGTGACCGACTGATCCGTGCCGGCGCCATCGTCTTCTTCGTCGGCGCCGTGGCCACACTCGTCACGGTCGCCCCGCTGTTCTTCGACACGACGCCTTTTCCTACATACATGTTCGGATTGAGCATGCTCATGGGCGTCGGCTTCCTGATCGCGGGCGCGGGCCTGCTCCGCTCGATCGCCGCCGGCCGACGTCAGGCGCGGGGCTCCGCGGGGTAGCCGGCGGGGCGTTCCGCGAGGTGGGCGGCGAGCCAGGCGGGGAACTCGGTGAGGTCGGCGAGCACGACATCCGCACCTTCCGTCCGCAATTCCTCCGCGTCGCACGGCCCGGTCGGCACGGTGACCGACAGCGCCCCGGCGGCCCTCGCCCCGCGGACGTCCCCCACGTGGTCGCCGACGTAGACGCTCGCGGCGTGCTCGCGCAGGGCCCACGCCTTCTGCTCGGCCCACAGGTCGCCGATGACCGCGTCCGCTCCGAGGCGCACATGCTCCACCTGCAGCTGCGCGTTGGGCTGGTGCTTGGCGGTGACGACGATGGCCCGCCCGCCGGCCGCCTGCACGGCCGCGATCGCCTCCCGGGCGCCGGGCAGCGCGGTCGCGCCGGTGACGCCGTGCTCCGGGTACAGCGAGCGGTAGAGGTGGGCCATGGCCGCGATCCGATCGGCCGGATACCAGTACGCCAGTTCGGTCTCCGGCGGCGGACCGAGCCGGGTGACGACCGCATCGGCGTCGATGTACGTCCCCGTCCGCTCGGCGAGCGCGAGATAGGTGGCGCGGATGCCGGGCCGGGAGTCGATCAGGGTCATGTCGAGGTCGAAGCCGACGGTGAGCACGGGTGACGTCATACACCCATTCTGCCCAGGGCCGATCCTCGGCAGCGCCCCGAAGGGGCGCGAGGCGTTTACATTTGCGGCTCCGCCGCGCGGGCGCGACCAGCCACGACGGCGCCGCAGCGTAACGAGGGCCTATCGCGGCACATCGCGGCACTCCCAGCGGAGCGCTCAGCTCTGTTTCTGCGAGCGCCAGGCCAGGAACAGCGCCGACGCCACGGCCGCGCCGCGGATCACCCACGGCCAGGTCTGGGCGACCGCGTCGTTCATCTGTCCCTCGGCGATGGGGTCGCCCCAGCGCCCCTCGGAGCGCCCCCACAGCCAGACGAGCCCGGCGGTGAGCGAGAGCCCCGGCAGCCACATGACCGCCAGCTTCGTCTCCCGCTCGGTCAGCCGACGGGAGGCGTAGGCGATGAGCCACCCCAGGATCAGCCCGTACCAGTTCCCGAACACCGCGCCGAAGACGAGACAGGCGGCGCCGAGCAGGAGCAGCGGATTGCTCCAACGCCGCCCCGCGCCTGCGGACTCCCCCGAGCCCCGCGCCCACCGAAACCGACGCCGGGGTCGCCCTTCTTCCGCGCCCCCCGCATCCGCTTCGTCTCCTGCTGCCTCGTCCTCTCCCTCTCCCTCTTCCTCGTCCTCTTCCTCGGGCTTGGTGCGCGGGGGAGGCTTGAGGAGGTCGGGGATCTCGACGCCGCCGACGAACCCGTGCACGTCCTCGCCGGGGCCGAAGGGGATCGGCTCGTGCAGCCACCAGTCGGGCGACTCCCGGGAGTCGCCCAGTTCGTGCGCGGGGGCGCGGTGCGGCGGGGAGGCCCCCTCGGAGGGGGCGGCGGGGGGCGGTGTGCCGGAGCGGGGCCGCGGCACGACACGCCGGATGCCCTTCGGCCGCGGCGGCGCCTCCGCCCGGTCCCGCTGCACGGGCACGGAGGTCGCCGGCGCCTCCGGGGCGCCGCTGCCCCGCTCGGCCGCGGCGGCGACGATGTCGTCGGGACTGCCGAGACGGTCGATGATGCGGCGGACGGCCGCGGGAGAGTCGACGGCGGCCTTCGCCCGCCGCCGGTCGATCTCGTTGCGCAGCTCGGAGACGAGCCGCATCCGCGTGGCCGAGGACAACTGCCGCTGCTGCGCGACATCCCCGACCCGACTCAGATACTCGTACACCACTTGGTCGCTCTCGATCCCCACGGGAAGACGCTATCGCTTCTTCACTTGTCAGCACCGGTCAGGGCAATTCAGCCCGTCCGGCGTCACCTCTCAAGGACCGGTGAGGACACATCAGCCCGTCCGGCGATTGAGGACGAGGCCCGTTCAGGGCCGGTGGGGGGTCTGGGGGCGCAGCCCCCGGGGACGGCAACCGATACCGTGGGCAAGATGAGCACCGAGGACCACCAGGCCCCCCGGTCCCTCGCGGAAGCGCTCCGCGCCCGGGACGACGCTTCCCTGGCCGCGCTCCTGCGCGCCCGCCCCGACCTCATCACCCCGGTCCCCACCGACCTCACGCAGCTCGCCACCCGCGCCGGCACCCGCGCCTCCGTGGTCCGCGCGCTGGAGCGGCTGGACCGGTTCGCCCTGCAGAGTGCGGAGGCGCTGGCCGTGGCCGGCGAACCGGCGACGTACGCCGAGCTGCTCGGCCTGATGGCGGGCGACAAGCGCGAGCCGACCGTCGTCGAGGCGCTGCCCGCCGCGCTCGCGGCGCTGCGCGAACAGGCGCTGGTCTGGGGCGCGGACGACCGTCTCCGGCTCGTCCGCACGGCCCGCGAACTGCTCGCGCCGTCGCCGCAGCACCCGTCCCCGACCGGGCTCGGGCCCAGCGTGCGGGAGGCGACCGCGGGCATGTCGCCGGGCCGGATCCAGGAGATCGTGGCGACGGCCGGGCTGCCGTCCACGCACGACTCGGTGTCCGCCGTCGGCGCGCTCACCTCCCTCTTCACGCACCGCAGGAAGATGGCCGCCCTGCTCGCCGGGGCGTCCGCCGACTCGCTCGACGTCCTGGACCGGCTGGTGTGGGGGCCGCCGTACGGGCAGGTCACGGCCGAGCCGGCGGCGCGGCTGCGCTGGCTGCTCGACCGCGGGCTGCTGCTGCCGACCGCGCCCGGGACGGTCGTGCTCCCCCGCGAGGTCGCCCTGCATCTGCGCGGCGGCCTCGCCCACCGCTCGCCGGAACCCCTGCCGCCGGGCGTCGAGCCACTCGCCGTGCATCGTCCACAGGTGGTGGACACGACGGCGGCCGGTCAGGCGTACACGGCGCTGACGACCGTCGAGGAGCTGCTGAAGGACTGGCACGAGGGCGGTCCGGCCGTGCTGCGGGCGGGCGGGCTGAGCGTGCGCGACCTCAAGCGGACGGCCGTGGCGCTGGACGTGTCCGAGCCGCTGGCCGCGTTCTGGGTCGAGCTGGCGTACGCGGCCGGGCTGCTCGCCTCCGACGGGGAGGCCGACGAACGGTACGCGGCGACCCCGGAGTTCGACGAGTGGCTGGAGCGGCCGCCCGCCGAGCGGTGGGCGCAGCTCGCGCAGGCGTGGCTGGCGGCGACCCGGACGTCCGGGGTGGTCGGCGGCCGGGATCTGAAGGAGCGGGCGCTGTCGGCGCTGGGTCCGGGTCTGGACCGGTCCGCCGCGCCCGAGGTGCGGCACCGGGTGCTGACGCTGCTGGCCGGGCTGCCCGAGGGCGCCGCGCCGGACGCGGAGGCGGTGCTGACCCGGCTGCGCTGGGAGCGCCCGCTGCGCGGACCGCAGCATCCCCAGGACGCCCAGACCGACGGCGATCTGCGCACCCGGCTCGCCCGCTGGGCCCTGACGGAGGCCGAACTGCTGGGCGTGACCGGCCGCGGCGCGCTGTCGGCGCAGGGCAGGGCGCTCCTGGGCGCACCCCCGGCGCCGACCCCGCCCACGACCGGAACCGCTCCCGGCGGCCCCGGCGGCCCCGGCGACAAGCTGCCCACGCACCATCACCACCACTCCTCCCGCACGGCCACCACGGCGGCGCCCCTCTCGCCGCCCGAGCAGTCCGTAGCCACGGCGACGGCCGCCCGTCTGCTCACTCCGCTCCTCCCGGAGCCGCTGGACCACGTCCTGCTCCAGGCGGACCTGACCGCGGTCGCCCCCGGCCCGCTGCGGCGGCCGCTCGCCGAGGTGCTGAGCGTGCTCGCGGACGTGGAGTCCAAGGGCGGCGCGACCGTCTACCGCTTCACGCCCGGCTCGGTCCGGCGTGCCCTGGACGTCGGCCGCAGCGCCTCCGACCTGCACGCGTTCCTCGCCGAGCACTCGCGTACGCCGGTGCCGCAGCCGCTGACGTATCTGATCGACGACGTGGCGCGCCGCCACGGTCATCTGCGGGTGGGCGCGGCCTCGGCCTATGTCCGCTGCGACGACGACGCACTGCTGAACGAGATCCTCGCCGACAAGCGGGCCGTCGTCCTGCGGCTGCGCCGCCTCGCCCCCACGGTGCTCGCGGCGCAGGCCGATCCGGCGGCCCTGCTCGAAGGCCTGCGTCAGATGGGCTTCGCGCCCGCCGCGGAGTCCGCCGAGGGCGACGTCCTGATCACCCGCGCCCACGCGCACCGCACCCCGCCCCGCACGGCCCCCGAGCCGGTGCCGGACGGCCCGCCGATGCCGGACGGCACCCTCCTCACGGCGGCGATCCGGGCGATCCGGGCCGGCGACCTGGCCGCCACGACGCCGCGCAAACCGACCGAGGACGCCGCCCCGCTCGCCGCCGGCGAACTCCCCCGCACCAGCTCCGCCGAGACCCTCGCGACCATGCAGGCCGCGGTCCTCACCGGCGAGGCCCTGTGGATCGGCTACGTCAACGCGGAGGGCGCCGCGAGCCAGCGGGTCATCGCCCCGGTCCGGGTGGAGGGCGGCTTCGTGACGGCGTACGACCACACGGCGGACGAGGTCCGCACGTACCCGCTGCACCGGATCACGGGGGTCGCGGAGCTGGCCGACGACTGAGGGCCGACGACTGACGGGGCGACGGCTGAGGGGCCCAAGACCGAGCGGGGCCGTCGGCGACGGTCAGCACTCGCCGACGGAGGCGTCCGCGGCCAGCCCGAAGTGGGCGCGGGCCTGCGACTCGACCTCGGCGGACGACATCGGAGTGCGCAGCGAGGAGCGGACGAGGACGCCGAAGTGCGCCTGGGTCCACTGCGCGTACCCGGCCCCGTCGGGCGGCTCCTCGCGGGAGACGACCCGGTAGCCGCCCTTGGCCGCCGCGTCCCGTTCCAGGCGGATCACCTGCGGATACTGCCCGGCGCTGCACTCCACCAGGCTGTCCCCCTGCACCCCGTACTCGACGCACAGCGTGTTGACTCCGGCCCGTACGTCGCCGTCGTGCTCCTCCAGTTCGAGCGCCTCCGCATGGCAGAACCAGCGGGCGTCGAGTGCGGGCAGGGTCTCGCCGTAGCCGCTGCCCACCGCGTCCGCGGCGATCCGCGCCTCGATGACGGGCCGTACCTCGGCCCACAGCCTCGCGTCGACCTCGCCGGGCCACATCACCCAGGTGCCCGTGGCCGCCAGCACGGCGGCGGCCCCGACCCCGACGGCCCCTCGACGGAACGACAGCACAGCCATACCGAACCCCCCACCGCCCGCGCCCACCGCGCTGCTCGTCCGGTGAGACACCCGGAGGACGCGCAGGGTTGCGCGAGACGTTGCCCACGTCGGCCGGGGAGCAGCGGCCCCCCGTTTCGGGACGCCTTACGGCACACTGGAGGTTTGGCCGTGCGGAAGGGATGTGCACGTACGTGAACGGTCCACTCATCGTCCAATCTGACAAAACCCTGCTCCTGGAGGTCGACCACGAGCAGGCCGGCGACTGCCGTCGGGCCATCGCGCCGTTCGCCGAACTGGAGCGGGCGCCGGAGCACATCCACACCTACCGGCTGACCCCGCTGGGGCTGTGGAACGCGCGGGCCGCCGGCCACGACGCCGAGCAGGTCGTCGACGCACTGGTGCAGTACAGCCGCTACCCCGTGCCGCACGCGCTGCTCGTCGACATCGCCGAGACGATGGACCGCTACGGCCGGCTGACGCTGAGCAAGCATCCGGCGCACGGGCTGGTGCTCACCACCACCGACCGGCCGGTGCTGGAGGAGATCCTGCGGTCGAAGCGGGTCGCTCCGCTGGTCGGCAACCGGATCGACCCCGACACCGTGGCCGTGCACCCCTCCGAGCGCGGGCAGATCAAGCAGACGCTGCTGAGGCTGGGCTGGCCCGCCGAGGACCTCGCGGGGTACGTCGACGGCGAGGCGCACGCGATCGAGCTGGACGAGAACGGCTGGGCGCTCAGGCCGTATCAGAAGCAGGCCGTGGAGAACTTCTGGCACGGCGGCAGCGGTGTCGTCGTGCTGCCGTGCGGGGCCGGGAAGACGCTGGTCGGCGCCGGGGCCATGGCGCAGGCGAAGTCCACGACCCTGATCCTCGTCACGAACACCGTCTCCGCCCGGCAGTGGAAGCACGAGCTGGTGAAGCGGACCTCGCTGACCGAGGACGAGATCGGCGAGTACAGCGGGACCCGGAAGGAGATCCGGCCCGTCACCATCGCCACCTACCAGGTGCTGACGACCCGGCGGAAGGGCGTCTACCCGCACCTGGAGCTGTTCGACTCCCGGGACTGGGGGCTGATCCTCTACGACGAGGTGCACCTGCTGCCGGCGCCCGTCTTCAAGTTCACCGCCGACCTCCAGGCCCGGCGGCGGCTCGGACTGACCGCGACCCTCGTGCGCGAGGACGGCCGTGAGTCGGACGTCTTCTCCCTCATCGGCCCCAAGCGCTTCGACGCTCCCTGGAAGGAGATCGAGGCGCAGGGCTACATCGCGCCCGCCGACTGTGTCGAGGTGCGCGTCAACCTCACCGACTCCGAGCGGCTCGCCTACGCCACCGCCGAGGCCGAGGAGAAGTACCGCTTCTGCGCGACGACGGCGACCAAGCGGAAGGTGACCGAGGCGATCGTGCGCCGGTTCGCCGGGCAGCAGATCCTCGTCATCGGGCAGTACATCGACCAGCTCGACGAGCTCGGCGAGCATCTCGACGCCCCCGTCATCAAGGGCGAGACCTCCAACGCCCAGCGCGAGAAACTCTTCGACGCCTTCCGGGAGGGCGAGATCAGCGTGCTGGTCGTGTCGAAGGTCGCGAACTTCTCGATCGACCTGCCGGAGGCGACCGTCGCCATCCAGGTCTCCGGCACCTTCGGCTCCCGCCAGGAGGAGGCCCAGCGGCTCGGGCGGGTACTGCGCCCCAAGTCGGACGGGCACCAGGCCCACTTCTACTCCGTGGTCGCCCGGGACACCATCGACCAGGACTTCGCGGCGCACCGCCAGCGCTTCCTGGCGGAGCAGGGCTACGCGTACCGGATCATGGACGCGGACGAGCTGCTGGCCGAGGAGACCTGAGCCGCCCCGGACGGTTCGGGCGGGCCGGATGGGCCGGGCGGACCGGACGGACCGGGTCACCTGCGGCGCACGCCCGCTTCCTCCGCGTACTCGCCGAGAAGTATGACGTCGAAGGCGGCGCGGGCGAACACCTTCAGCGCGCGCAGGGCGTCGCCGACGCGGTGCTGGTGACGGTGGGTGTGGGTGCCGGTCAGCGGGGTGGCGCCGGCCGGGCCTCGGGCTGGGCTGATGGTCGCTGCACTCATGCCTCCATGATGGAAGCCGGGGCATAAAGCGGGCATCGGTCTCAGGTCCCCGGTTCGGGTGCTACTTGAGTACCCCCGGAGTCACCCGGAGGGTGGAGCCGCCCCCGAGCGGGACCGGCTGCATCCCCTAGGGGGCGGAGCGCCCGGCCTCTAAATCCATTGGCGCCCGCCTCTGCCATTCACCTAGAATCCCCGCTCTTGCCCGCCTCCCTTCCCGGAGAGCCGCCGTCCGGACGGAAACCGGACGGCCCCACCACAGCACCCTCTGAACAGGTCCGGAGGCACCCCCTTGTCCGCGACGTCCACGCCGTCCTCGCCCGTCGACGACGATCCCCTCGCCCGCGAGCGCGCCCATCTCACCTCCTCCCGTGCCGCGCTGCGCGCCATGCGCGAGGACGTCGAGGCGCTCGACATCAGCGACGTCACCGCGAACTGGGTCAACGCCCAGATCCTGGAGCGCCAGATCGAGGAGCGCATCAAGGCGCTCGCCGACCTCAGCCACACCCCGCTCTTCTTCGGCCGCCTCGACTACCTGCACGCCCCCGGCGCCGACCAGGCGGAAGGGGCGGAAGGGGAGCGCTTCTACATCGGGCGTCGGCATGTGCACGACTCCGGCGGCGATCCCATGGTCATCGACTGGCGGGCGCCGGTCTCGCAGCCGTTCTACCGGGCCTCAAAGAAGGACCCGATGGACGTCGGGCTGCGCCGCCGCTTCGGCTACACCGGCGGCGACCTCACCGCGTACGAGGACGAGCACCTGTCCGACCCGGCCGATCCGTCGGGCGGCGCCGCCACCAGCAAGCTGCTCCAGCAGGAGATCGAGCGGCCGCGCGTCGGTCCGATGCGCGACATCGTCGCGACCATCCAGCCCGAGCAGGACGAGATCGTGCGCAGCGGGCTGGGCGGGACGGTCTGCGTCCAGGGCGGGCCGGGCACCGGGAAGACGGCCGTCGGTCTGCACCGGGTGGCGTATCTGCTGTACGCCCACCGCGAGCGGCTCGCCCGCACGGGCACGCTGGTCATCGGGCCGAACCGGTCGTTCCTGCACTACATCGAACAGGTGCTGCCCGCGCTCGGCGAGTTGACGGTCCGCCAGGGCACGGTCGACGACCTGGTGGCCCATGTGGAGGTCCGGGGCGCGGACGACGCGGCGGCGGCGATCGTGAAGGGCGACGCGCGGATGGCGCAGGTGCTGCGGCGCGCCGTCTACGCGCACGTGAGCATGCCGAGCGAGCCGATCGTCGTCGTGCGCGGCTCCCGGCGCTGGCGGGTTCCGGCGTATGAACTGGAGGAAATGGTCCGCGAGCTGCTCGACCGGGACATCCGCTACGGCGCGGCCCGCGAGGCCCTGCCGCAGCGCATCGCGCACGCCGTGCTGGTGCAGATGGAGCGCTCGGGCGAGGCCCCGGACGACCGGGTGCAGGACGCCGTCGCCCGCAACAGCGCGGTGAAGGCGGCGGTGAAGGCCGTGTGGCCGGTCGTCGACCCGGCGAAGCTGGTGCTGCGGCTGCTCACCGACCCGGAGTTCCTCGCGACGCACGCGGAGGGCGTGCTCGGCGAGGACGAGCAGAAGACGATCCTGTGGCAGAAGCCGGTGCGCTCCGTGAAGTCGGCCAGGTGGTCGGCGGCGGACGCGGTCCTGATCGACGAGGCGACCGACCTCGTCGAGCGCACGCACTCGCTCGGCCATGTGGTCCTGGACGAGGCGCAGGACCTGTCCCCCATGCAGTACCGGGCCGTGGGCCGCCGCTGCACCACCGGTTCGGCGACCGTCCTCGGCGACCTCGCGCAGGGCACCACCCCGTGGGCGACCCGGAGCTGGCAGGAGGCCCTCGCCCACCTCGGCAAGGCGGACGCGGTGATCGAGGAGCTGACGGCCGGTTTCCGCGTCCCGACGGACGTCATCACCTACGCCTCCCGGCTGCTCCCGGACATCGCGCCGGGCCTCACGCCCGTCGCGTCGGTCCGGGAGAACCCCGGCTTCTTCGACGTCCGTCCGGTCTCCGGGGACGGCGAGGTCCTCGCGGCCTGCGAGGAGTTGCTGCGCCACGAGGGCTCGACGGGCCTGATCGCGGCGGACGCCCGGATCCCGGCCCTGGCCGAAGCCCTGACCGCCGCGGGGATCGGCCATCTGGCCCCCGGCGAGGAGACGACGGCCGAGACCCGGCTCACCCTGGTCCCGGCGTCCCTCGCCAAGGGCCTGGAGTACGACTACGTCGTCCTGGACGAACCCCGGGCCGTGGTGGACGGCGAACCGGACGAGCGGACGGGCCTGCGCCGCCTGTACGTGGCCCTGACCCGAGCCGTGTCGGGCCTGATCGTGACCCACACGGCCCCACTGCCGACCCAGCTCGACTGAGCGCTCCGCGGAGCGCTCCGCTGGACGTGCCGCGATGTGCCGTCGTTGCACTGCGGCGCCGTCGTGGCTGGTCGCGCAGTTCCCCGCGCCCCTAAGGGGCGCTGCCGAACCGCCGACTTCGCCCGGCCCGCTCAGTCGGCCGGGGTCCCGTCCACCGTCCGCCGCCAGCGGGCCACCGCCCGCGGCGACACCGGTGCGGTCCAGCCCCCCGGGCGGGCCGCGCCGCCGATGTGGAAGGCGTCGACGCCGGCTGAGCGCAGCAGCGGCACGTGGTCGAGGCGCAGGCCGCCGCCGACGAGAAGCTGCTGCTCATAGCCCTGCTCACCGTGCCGGGCCGCCTCCGCGAGGAGGGTGGGGAGGCCGGCGTCGACGCCGTCCGGGGAGCCGGCCGTGAGGTAGGTGTCCAGTCCGGGCAGGCCGTCCAGCTGCTTGCGCAGGGCGTCGCGGTCGCCGACGTGGTCCAGGGCGCGGTGGAAGGTCCAGCGGCAGCCGTCCAGCTCGGCGACGACCCGCTCCACCGCGGCGAGGTCGACCCCGCCCTCCGCGTCGAGGAACCCGAGCACGAACTCGTCCGCGCCGGCCGCCCGCAGTCCGTCGGCGACGCGGACGAGCCGGTCGACGTCCCCGGCCGCGAAGCCGTCGGTGAGTCTCAGCATGACGCGCAGGGAGAGGTCGACGGCGGACCGGATCCCGGTGAAGGCCGTGAGCGGCGGGGTGAGCCCGTCGGCGGCCATGTCGGTGACCAGTTCGAGGCGGTCGGCGCCTCCGGCCTGGGCGGCGACCGCGTCCTCGACGTCGAGGGCGATCACCTCCAGAACTGCACGCTTGCTCATGGGACCCCATTCATCGGCTGCATCGGCTTCATCTGCTTCATCGGGCGACTAGAGGTCTAGTCCAATTCAGAATACGCCCGGAGACCCCGGCCGCACGCGCGACAATGAGGTCATGGCCGATCTCGACGCCCTGCGCACCCGTTTCAGCCACGCCCTGGAGAGAGCGCGGCCCCCCGTCGGCGGCTCCGACCCGGCGCCGTACGCCGACGATCTCCTCGCCCGCTGGCAGGAGCCGCAGCGCCGCTACCACACGCTGACGCACCTCACCGAGGTCCTCGACCGGATCGACGTCCTCCAGGCGCACGCCGCCGAACCGGACCTCGTCCGGCTGGCCGCCTGGTTCCACGACGCCGTCTATCTGCCCGACCGCTCCGAGAACGAGGAGCGCTCGGCCCGGCTCGTCGAGCGCGCCCTGCCCGAGGCCGGGGTGTCCCCGGCGAAGACCGCCGAGGTCGCGCGGCTCGTCCGGCTCACCGTGACCCACGACCCGGCCGACGACGACCCCGACGGCCAGGTCCTGTGCGACGCCGACCTCGCGATCCTCGCCGCGCCGCCCTCCGCGTACGCCGTCTACACCCTCGCCGTCCGCGAGGAGTACCACTTCGTCCCGAACGAGGCCTTCCGCGCCGGGCGGGCCGACGTCCTGCGCCAACTCCTCGACCTGCCACGCCTGTTCAGGACCCCGTACGGCGCCGAACGGTGGGAGGAGACGGCCCGCCACAACCTGCGGGGCGAGCTGGAGCTGCTGACCTCATGACGACCCCCGTCGGGCGCGGCATCCCCGGTATGCCCGGTGTCCCCGGTATCCCCACCGACCGCCTGACCCTCGAAGCCGTCGGGCCCGGCGCCGCCGCCGGACTGCGCGCGGGCGGCGGCGGAGGCTTCGGCTGGCTCGGGGGCGCGCCGTTCGAGGGGACGCGCGACGCCGCCGGAATGGTCGCCAAGGCGTACGCGTCCGGCGTGCTCCGGCCCGGGTTCGGCCTCTACGTCGTCGTCCGCCGGGAGGACGGCCGGGCCGTCGGCAGCATCTGCTTCCACGCGGCTCCGGACGACGACGGCCGCACCGAGATCGGCTACGACCTGGTCGAAGCCGCCCGCGGCCACGGCTACGCCACCGAGGCGCTGCGCGCGCTGGCCGGCTGGGCGCTGGCGCGGGACGACGTACAGCGCCTGTTCGCGGTCGTCGAGCACGCCAACACCGCCTCCCGGGCCGTGCTGGAGCGGGCCGGGTTCGTCAGGGTCGGCGAGGGGGACGGGGAGTACGCGTACGAACTGCGGGCCCCGCACGCCCCGCACCTCAGCTGACCTGGCCGCCCTTGCGTCGGCGCAGGCCGGACTCCGTCAGCAGCCGCACCACCTCGCGGCTGCTCACCTCGACCGCCCCGCCCGCCACCACCTCGGGGTAGCGATGCGACGGGATGTCGTAGTGATCCCGTTCGAAGGCGCGGCGGGGGACGCCCAGCGCGTCGGCGAAGGCGTGCAGTTCGGCGTACGAGACGTCGCTGACGAGGTGCGACCACATCCGGCCGTGCCCCGGCCAGTTCGGCGGGTCGATGTAGACCGTCACGACGAGACCGTTCCCCCGGTCGCCGAACCCAGCGTCCCCACCGCGGCGACCTTCACGCCCGCCAGGTGGCACACCCAGTGCGGGTCGGGTCCCAGCTCGGGCTCGACCTCCAGGGCGTGCGGATCGCCGGAGCCGCAGACCGGGCACAACGGCCAGCGCCCGTACCGCTCCAGCAGCGCGTCCTGCACGTCCTGCGCCACCAGCCCCGCGACGTACGCCGCGCCCTCCGGCCACTGCTCGACCCACCAGCGGCGCTGCGCGACGGAGTCCTCCACCATGGACACCACGTCCGCCGCGGCGACCTGCCCGGCGGCCAGATCGGCGAGCACGAGGGCGCGCGCGGCGTGCAACGCCTGCTCCAGGGAGCTCACGGGTTCCATGCACCCATTGTGCGCACTCTTGACCGCCGTCCTGACCAAAAATATCTTTCGTCCCGTGACCGAGGACGCGAAGGAAACTTTCAGCCTCCCCACGCCTGCCGCTCCCACCGCGCCTGCCACGCCTGCCGTGCCTGCCACACCTGCCGTGCCTGCCACTCCCGCCGCCCTCGCCGCCAAGGTCCGCACGCTCGCGCCCACCGCGACCCGTTCCATGCGGCGCGTCGCCGAGACCGTCGCGGGCGACCCCGCGGGCTGCGCCGCCCTCACCATCACGGGCCTCGCCGAACGCACCGGCACCAGCGAGGCGACCGTCGTGCGCACCGCCCGCCTCCTCGGCTATGCCGGCTACCGCGATCTGCGTCTCGCCCTCGCCGGGCTCGCGGCCCAGCAGCGGTCCGGCCGGTCGCCCGCCCTCACCACCGACATCGCGGTCGACGACACCCTGGCGGACGTCGTCGCCAAACTCGCCCACGACGAGCAGCAGACCCTCGCCGACACCGCCGCCGCCCTCGACACCGGCCAGCTCGAAGCGGCGGTCAGCGCGGCGGCGGGCGCCCGGCGCATCGACGTGTACGGGGTCGGCGCGTCCGGGCTGGTCGCCCAGGACCTCACCCAGAAGCTGCTGCGGATAGGGCGCATCGCGCACGCCCACAGCGACACCCATCTCGCGGTGACCACCGCGGTGCAGCTCGCCCCCGGCGATCTCGCCGTCGCCGTCACGCACTCGGGATCGACCCGGGACGTCGTCGAGCCGCTGCGGGTGGCGTTCGAGCGGGGGGCCACGACCGTCGCCATCACCGGGCGGCCGCAGAGCGCGGTCACGCAGTACGCGGATCATGTGCTGACCACGTCCACCGCGCGGGAGAGCGAGCTGCGGCCTGCGGCGATGTCCTCCCGGACCAGTCAGCTGCTGGTGGTCGACTGTCTGTTCGTGGGGGTGGCGCAGCGGACCTATCCGACGGCCGCGCCCGCGTTGGCGGCGAGTTACGAGGCGTTGGCCCACCGGCACCGGTAGAGGTAGTCGTACCGGACCCTCGTTGGAAAGAGCACCCCCGATGAACTCCCCTGACCTTCGCGCCCAACTGAACTCCCTGCCCACCGAAGCGTTTCGGGCCGAGTTCGCCGAGATCGACCGGCTGCCCACCCTGGAGCTCGCCCGGCTGATGAACGCGGAGGACTCCGGCGTCCCCGCCGCCGTGGCCGCGCAGCTCCCCCGCATCGCCGCCGCCGTCGACGCCGTGGCCGAGCGGATGGCGCGCGGCGGGCGGCTCGTCTATGCCGGGGCCGGTACCGCCGGGCGGCTCGGGGTGCTCGACGCCTCCGAATGCCCGCCGACCTTCAACACCGCGCCCGACCAGGTCGTCGGGCTCATCGCGGGCGGCCCGGAGGCCGTGATCACGTCCGTCGAGGGCGCCGAGGACTCCCGGGAACTGGCCGAGACGGACCTCGCCGCCCTCTCCCTCACCTCCGCCGACACGGTGATCGGGGTCTCCGCCTCCGGCCGCACTCCGTACGCCGTCGGCGCGGTCGAGTACGCCCGCGCCCGGGGCGCGCTGACCGTCGGGCTGGCCTGCAACCCGGGCAGCGCGCTGGCCGCCGCCGCCGAGCACGGGATCGAGGTGGTCGTGGGGCCCGAACTGCTCACCGGCTCCACCCGGCTGAAGGCCGGCACGGCGCAGAAGCTGGTGCTGAACATGATCTCGACGATCACGATGATCCGGCTGGGCAAGACCTACGGGAACCTGATGGTCGACGTCCGTGCCTCGAACGACAAGCTGCGCGCGCGTTCCCGGCGGATCGTCGCGCTGGCGACGGGCGCGCCGGACGACGAGATCGAGGCCGCCCTCGCGGCCGCCGGCGGCGAGGTGAAGAACGCGATCCTCGTCCTGCTGGCCGAGGTGGACGGGCCGACCGCCGCCCGCCTTCTGGAGGAGTCCGGGGGACATCTGCGCGCCGCGCTCGCCGCCGCGAGCCGCTGAGCCGCACGCTCGGAGCGTGCGTATCGACTCCTCCTCCACGGCCGCCGCGATCCTGCCCCTGGTCGGCGGCCCCGCGAACGTCACGTCCGTCGCCCACTGCATGACCCGGCTGCGGCTGGGCCTCGCCGATCCGTCCCGGGCGGACGAGGCGGCGCTGCGGGCGGTGCCCGGGGTGCTGGGGGTCGTGGTGGCCGACGACACCTTCCAGATCGTCCTCGGACCGGGCGTGGTGACGCGGGTGACCGCCGAGTTCGAGAAGCTGACGACCGCGGCCGTGGACGCGCTGGCCACCCGCGGCGCCGAGTTGAAGGCGGCGCGGGCACAGCGCAACGCGACCCCGCTGAAGCGGACCCTGCGCCGGCTCGCCGCCGTGTTCGTCCCGCTCATCCCGGCGCTGATCGGCTGCGGGATCCTCGCCGGCCTGGGCGGCCTGCTCCTCAACGCCGGTTGGCTGCCGGGGCTGACCCCCGCCCTGGCCGCCGTCGCCTCCGCCTTCATGGCGCTGATCGCCGTGTTCGTCGGCCACAACACGGCGAAGGAGTTCGGCGGCACCCCGATCCTGGGCGGCGCGGTCGCGGCGATCGTCGTCTATCCGGGCGTCGCGAAGGTGACCGCGTTCGGGGTGACGCTCGCCCCCGGCCAGGGCGGGGTCCTCGGCGCGCTGGCGGCCGCCCTGCTGGCGACGGGCGTGGAACGGTGGTGCCGCGGCCGGGTCCCGGAGACCCTGGACGTCCTCCTCACCCCCGCCCTGACCGTCCTCGTCGCCGGCCTCGGCACGCTCTACGGCCTGATGTATGCGGCCGGCGCGGTCTCCTCGGCCATCGGCACGGCGGCGAACTGGCTGCTCGCGACGACGGGCCCGTTCGCGGGTCTGGTGCTCGGCGGGCTCTTCCTGCCGCTGGTGATGCTCGGCCTCCACCAGGCCCTCATCCCCATCCACACCACCCTCATCGAACAGCAGGGCCACACCGCCCTCCTGCCCATCCTGGCGATGGCGGGCGCGGGCCAGGTCGGCGCGGCAGTCGCGGTGTACGTCCGACTGCGCGACAGCGGGCCGGGAGCCTCCCTTCGGACGACGATCAGGTCAGCGCTCCCCGCCGGACTGCTGGGCGTCGGCGAACCCCTGATCTACGGGGTGTCGCTCCCCCTGGGCCGGCCCTTCCTCACGGCCTGCGCGGGCGGCGCGGCGGGCGGGGCCTTCGTCGGGTTCTTCGCGATGCTCGGCGACCAGGTGGGCGCGACGGCGATCGGCCCGTCCGGCTGGGCCCTGTTCCCGCTGCTGGCCGGGAACCGGGGGCTGGGCGCGACGGCGGCGATCTACGCGGGCGGACTGCTGACGGGGTACGCGGTCGGTTTCGCCGCGACGTACGCGTTCGGCGGGGTACGGGCGGCTGCCGCGGCTGCCACGGCTGACTCGGCTGCCGCCCACGCCCCTTGAGGTCACTGCTATCCGTGGTTCCCGTGGCCCCCATGGCTCCCGTGGTTCCCGTGGGCCTTGTGGCCCGAGACCTTCGCGATCCAGGCGATGAAGTCGCCCGGGTCCTGGTCCGCGCCGTGGCCGCCGTCCCAGTAGTAGGACGTGTTCACGTCGTCGCCGAGGTTGCCCAGGCGGGTGGCGAGGTTGGCGACCACCGACAGGGAGGTGTCGCTGTCCTTGGTGCCGACGCGGATCCACCAGTGCTTCGCGCGGTGCGGGTTGACCTTGTCGACGAGGTGGAACATCGGGTTCATCAGATGGAGCTTGGCCGGGATGTCCGGGTCGAGGCGTGCGCTGCCGCCGGACTCATGGCGCAGGCTGTACAGCGTGAAGTGGCGGGCCCTGGTGACGCCGGCGCCGAACAGGTTGCACTCGGGCGTGGCCAGGTCGAAGCCGTCGAACGAGGGCGCGTTCTTCTTCCTCGGGCCGACGTGGGTGAGGAAGTCCGCCCAGGTGAAGGCGGCCTTGCCGGCGGACCAGGTGATGAAGGGGTGCGCCGCGAGGTAGGCGTCGCGGGCGGTGTCCGTGAGTGCCGCCAGGTACTTGGCGGCCGACGGCTGGATGAAGGTCTCCAGGATGTAGGCGTCCAGGTTGCGCACGGTGAGGGCGCCGTAGCCCCTGGCCCGGAGTCTGAGGGACGCGAGGTAGTCCGTGTACTGGGCCTTGAGGTCGGCGGACACGGTCGCGTCGACCGTCGCACCCGAGGCCAGCGGGTTGGCGCCCCAGTTCCACTCGTAGCCGGCGTCGGAGTGCTCCAGGTCGGTGATGGGGCACCAGTCGCCGCTGGCGAAGATCGCGTCGGAGGCGTCGGCCGCGCCGATCTCCGCCAGGTAGCGGTCGTAGAGCGGGCTGTCGCCGGAGGCGCCGAGGAGCGCGGAGAGCGCGCCGCCGGCGCTGACCCCGGACGACACGATCCGGTCGGTGTCGCCCGGCACCCGGCCCTTGTTGAACTTCAGGTACCGCACCGCGGCCTTGAGGTCGACGATCGCGGCGGGCGCGGTGCCGTAGTAGACGCCGTTCGCGTCGACGAGGCTACGGCCGCGGGCGCCGGGCTCCACGACGACGTACCCGGCGGCGAGCGCCAGACCCTGGCGACTGGTGCCGCCGCCCATCCCCGACGCGCTGATCCCGGTCGCGTTCGCCACGGACGACGGCATGTAACCGCCGACCTGGTTGGCGAACAGGATGGGCGCGTCGGAGGCGTCCACGGCGACGCCGTCGATCACGACCGGGACGCTGACGTTCAGGGACTGGTACGCCGCGTTCACCGGTTCGGCCACATAGCTGGCGACCTTGAAGAAGCGGTAGGTCACGCTGTGGACAGTGCCGGTGGTGTCCTTGATCCCGATGGTCTGCTCGGTGTAGGCGGAGGGGTCGAAGACCAGGGAGGAGTCGAAGGCCAGGGAGGAGTCGAGGACCGGGGAGTCGGCGGCGGCCCTGGCGACCCCGACTCCGGTGAGCCCGACCCCGGGCACGGCCGCCGCGGCGGCGGTGACTCCCATCCCCCGGACCACACTCCTGCGCGTCACTCGCGTCACTCTCGACACTTTCATCACTCGCTTCTTCACTCGACTTCACTTCCGTCTCTTCTGTAGACGGCTCTCACCCCCAATCGTCATCGAAATTGTCAACAATGCTAGCCCGCGGTCACAACTTGGCCGAGAGCCGCCCCTGCCCCCGCCGCCCCTACCCTGGGTGTCATGAACCACGCCCAGCTCACCGCGCTCGGCCGTGCCCTCCGTGTGCTCGGCGAGCACGGCGACGCGCTCACCGGCGACACCCCGGACGCCAAGCTGCACGAGGTCAAGGCCGATCTGCGGCGTGCCCTGGAGCTCCTGGACGAGAGCGTCGTCGGCGCCGCGCCCACCACCCGCTGCGCCGAGCATCCGTACGGTCCGGTCGACGAGGCGGCCCCCGACCTGTGCCTGCTGTGCGAGACGCGCCGCCGGTCGGCCCGGCGCGCCGAGTTCAACGGCCCGGCCCCGCAGGCGCCGTACGCCGCCCCCACCCCCTCCGTCTCCCGCTACGGCACCCGCGCCGACCGCCCGCAGCCGCAGCAGCGCTGGCTGGCGGAGCTGTGGAACGGCCAGGAGTGGCACCTGTGCGGGACGCCCAGAAGGGACCGGCGCGAGGCCGAGCAGTACATCAACGCCCTGCGCCGCGGCTCCCGCCCCGCGATGGCCTACCGGCTCGTGCACGAGTTCACCGACTACGAGGTGCTGCGGATCTGGGGCACCCCGGTGAAGGTCGACATCGAGCCGCTGGGCAACCTGTAGGGCCCAGTCAGCCGCCGATCAACGGCAGCGGCGGGAAGTCGTACCCCTCCCACAGCCGGCGGGAGGTCTCCTCCGGGTACGGGCGCACCTCCGGCTCCACGTCCAGCACCGGCTCCAGCCGCTGCTCCCGCTCGTACGCCGGCCAGCCCGGGTCCCCGGTCCGCGCGAAGGCCGTCCACGCGGTGCGGAACGCGCCGTGGTCGGCGAAAGTGTCGGAAGCTGAAGCGGCAGCGGGAAGCGAAGCGGCCGTCACCCCTCGTTTGACATCCTCCCCTCTTAAAAGAGGGGGGATTCCAGCCGATATGGGCTGAGGTTCACGGACGCTCGACCACTGTTCGGGCGGTGTCGTCCCTCCGGCACCGGCTGTTCGCCGGGGGCGGGGGATCCCGCCCTGTCCTGCCGCGACGTTGGCTGCTGCGTTGGTGTCCGCGTTACAGGTGAAACCGCAGGAGGAACAGACGAACTCGGCTTGGCTCTTGCGCGAGTTCTTGTCGATCCAACCGCAGGCACTGCACCGCAGAGACGTGTAGAGGGCGGGAACGTCCTCGCCCCGGCCCGGTGCTTTGTGTCCGGTGCGCTGGCGGAGCAGGCCCCAGCCCTGGGCGAGGATGCCCCGGTTCAGCCCCGCCTTCTGCGCCACGTTCTTGCCGGGCTGCTCCACGGTGCCCTTCGCGGAGCGGGTCATGTTCCTGATGTCCAGCTTCTCGAAGCGAATCAGGTCGTAGGACTTGGCGAGCAGAGTGCTGGTCTTCTCGCACCAGTCCTTGCGCCGGTTCGCCTCGCGAGCCTTGAGCTGCGCGGCCTTCGCGTACTCGACGGTCTTGCGCTCACTGCCCTTGGGGGCGCGGGCGGCGCGCCGCTGGCGCTTGCGAATCTGGGCGCGCTCGCGGCCGGTGAGCTGCGGGCAGTTCAGCTTCCGGCCGTCGGAGAGGGCCGCGGTGATCGTGATGCCCCGGTCGATGCCGATGACCCCACTGGTGCCGGGCGCGGGCACCGGCTCCGGGACGACGGCGAACGCGGCATGCCACTGCCCGTTGCGGAACGTGACCCGAAACGTCTTCGCCGCAGGGAGCTGCGCGCCCTTGCCCCCGGCACTGAGACGGAAGCGGACCCAGCCGCAGCCGGGCACCTTCACCTGCGCCCAGCGCCGATTTAGCTTCCGCACCACGACGGACCGGCCCATGACCTGCCTGCCGGTCTTCGCATTCAGCTTCGCCGAGCCGTCCGCGTGGCACTCGGGGACACGGTCGGTGCCGATGACACGGAAGCCCTCATGCGTGAACTTCTTGCGCCAGGTCGGCTCACCGAACCCGGACGTGAAGCAGGCGTTCCT
Organism: Streptomyces sp. NPDC001858; assembly: GCF_053594615.1. Lineage (NCBI taxonomy): Bacteria > Bacillati > Actinomycetota > Actinomycetes > Kitasatosporales > Streptomycetaceae > Streptomyces > Streptomyces sp. NPDC001858. Next base: position 71,913 of record NZ_JBSFEV010000004.1, on the reverse strand, counting down.
GGCCGCGGCGAAGTCCTTCAACGCCTGCTGCTGCACGTCCGCGTTCCCCGCCGCCAGCCACTCGTTGTCGCCGCGCCTCGGTCAGCTGACGGCACTGCTCCGCGAACCCCGGCGCGGACCCGCGGCCCGGCCTCCAGTGCGCATGCTGCTCGACAGCGAGGTTCCAGACGTAGCGGGCGTGCGCGCAGTGCAGCAGCATCTGCCGCTCCTGCCCGCTCGTCGGGTACATCCGAAACCGCGCCATGCCGCGAACATAGACCGCACATTCCCCGCCCGCGCACACCATCGATCACCGTCACCCGTCCGAGTGACCACACCCCACCGGCCACCGGCCACCGGGTCATCGACTCCCCGTCACCACCACCTGCCCACGGCCACCCTCAGCATCCTGGACGAGGACGCCGGATCGCCCTGACGGCGATCCGGCTGCCCCTGCCCTAAAGCAAGGTGGGTGACGGCCGCCGTCGGCAGGTCGGTCGGTCACGCCCGCGCCGGCGCGGCCTCCTCGACCTCGTCCGTGGCCGCGGGCTCGGCCGGGACGGCCTTCCGCTTCGGGATGAACGCGGCGAGCAGGAAGGCCAGCAGGGCCGCTCCCGCGCCGATGGCCATGACGACCTTGAAGCCGTTCTCGGAGGGCAGCGCGTACCCGCCGAAGTCAGTGGTCATCTGGGCGAGGATGACGCCCGCGATGGCGCTGGCGAAGCTGGTGCCCAGGGACCGCATCAGGGTGTTGAGGCTGTTGGCCGCGCCCGTCTGGGAGGGGTCGACCGCGCCCATGATCAGGGCGGGCATCGCGCCGTAGGTGAAGCCGACACCGGCGCCGATGATGCAGGACACCAGGACGAGGTGCCAGACCTCGCTCATGAGCACGATGTTCAGGGCGTAGCCGGAGGCGACGATCAGCGCGCCGATCATCAGGGTGACCTTGGGGCCCTTGGCCTTGGTGATCTGGGCGGACACGGCCGACATGACCATCATCACGAAGCCCTGCGGGGCCAGCACCAGGCCGACGGTCATCATCGACCTGCCCAGGCCGTAGCCGGTCTGCTCGGGCAGCTGCAGCAGCTGGGGCAGCACCAGGGACATCGCGAACATCGAGAAGCCGAGGGCGATCGAGGCGAGGTTGGTGAACAGGACCTGTGCCTTCGCGGTGGTGCGCAGATCGACCAGCGGCTGCTCGGCCTTCAGCTCCCACCAGCCCCACACGGCCAGGATCACGACGGCGGCGACGCCGAGACCGAGCGTCGTACCGGAGGTCCAGCCCCAGTCGGCGCCCTTGGACACGGCCAGCAGCAGGGCGACCAGACCGGCCGAGAGACCGAGCGAGCCGACGAGGTCGAAACGGCCGCCGGTGCGGGTCTTCGACTCGGGGACGAACGCCACGACGAGCAGGAGGGAGACGACACCGAGGGCGGCGGAGGTCCAGAAGAGGACGTGCCAGTCCCAGTTGTCCGCGATGAACGCGGCGGTGGGCAGACCGAGCGCACCGCCGACACCGAGGGAGGCGCTCATCACCGCGGTCGAACCGGCGAGCTTGTCGGCGGGGACCGTGTCGCGCAGGATGCTGATGCCCAGCGGCACCACGGCGGCCGCGAGGCCTTGCAGGGCACGGCCGACGATCATCGGGACGAGCGAGTCGGCGAGGGCGCAGACCAGCGAGCCGGCGATCAGCATCACGATGCTGACCAGCAGCATCCGCCGCTTGCCGACCATGTCGCCGAGCCGGCCGACCACCGGGGTGGCGACCGCCGCGGCGAGCAGCGTGGCGGTGACCGCCCAGGCGGTGTCGGACGCGGGCGCGTCCAGCAGCTTCGGAAGTTCGGGGACGATCGGGATGACCAGGGTCTGCATCAGCGCGACGACGATCCCGGCCAGGGCCAGCACCGCCACCACGGCGTTCGACCTCGGCGGGGCGGTTGTTCCCGCCGCGGCGGGTCGGGCAAGGGCGTCGGACATGACAGGGCCTCCGTCGGATGCACGAGGGATTCGAACTGCTTGACTCAAGCAAGCTTATGCAGATTGATTGAGTTAAGCAAGCGAAACAGGCCGCACCTTTGCCGCGCGAGGGACGCGACCGCTCTCATCCGCAGCTCAGCCGCAGTACAACTGCAGTACAACTGCAGTACAACTGCAGCCAGCCGCAGCTCAGCCGTGCCGCGCGACGATCTCCCGGGTCCGCTCCTCGTCCAGTTCATAGACGGTCTCGTGGGCCCGCGGATCCCGCGCGTGGAGGGTGTGGAAGATCGGCCCGGTCGCCCCGCCCAGCTCCACCAGGGACGCGGACGCGCCCCGCACCGCCCGCTCGGTGCCGGGCGCGGTGGTCAGGTCGATGCGGTTGACGACCCCGGGCGTCACCCACACCGGCACCGCCGCGAGGAAACCGCACAGCTGAAGGTGGAAGTGCCCGGTCAGGACGGCCCGGACGTCACTCCCCCGGATCACCTCCGCCAGCTCCTCCGGCTCCCGGAGCCCGAAGACCTGCTGGGTGGCCGAGACGCCGAGGCTGATCGGCGGATGGTGGAAGGCGAGGACGGTGCCGTGCTCGGCCGGCGTGCTCAACACCTCCCGCAGCCAGTCCAGTTGACCGGCGCCGAGCCGGCCGTACACCTTCCCCGGCACCAGCGAGTCGAGGGTGATCAGCCGCCAGCCGTCGACCGTGCTGACGGCGGCCCGCTCGGCGCCGGGGTACTCCAGCAGGGCTTCCGCGTGCCCGTTGCCCAGCACCTTCGTGAAGGCGGACCGCTCGTCGTGGTTGCCGGTGGTGTAGAGGACGGGCGCGTCCAGCGAACGCGCGAACCCGCCGACGAGCTCCCGCACGACCAGGTACTCCTCCACCGCGCCGGCGTCGGCCAGGTCGCCGGTGACGACGACCGCGTCCACGTCCCGCTGATGGCGGAGTTCGTCGAGGACGAGCCGCAGGGAGTCGACGGCGTCGACCCGCCGGCCTTCGGGGCCGTCGGTCCGCCCGATGTGCGTGTCCGAGAGCTGGAGAATCCTCATCTCCCGGACACTACACAGCAGTTGAGCCCCGGATCAGAGGGATCCGAGGCTCCAGTCCTTGAGACTCGAGCCTCGGGGTTCAGCTGAGGGTGCGCAGCGAGGCCGCGTCGAAGGGCTTCAGCTCGCCGTGCCGACCGCCGAGGACCTTGGCCGCCCAGTCCGGGTCCTGGAGCAGCGCCCGCCCGACGGCGACCATGTCGAACTCGTCGCGCTCCAGCCGGTCGAAGAGGTCGTCGAAGCCCTTGACCGGGGCCCCTTCGCCGGTGAAGCCCTTGATGAAGTCGCCGTCGAGGCCGACCGAGCCCACGGTGATGGCCGGGCGGCCGGTGAGCTTCTTCGTCCAGCCCGCGAGGTTGAGGTCGGAGCCGTCGAACTCCGGGAGCCAGTAGCGGCGAGTGGAGGCGTGGAAGGCGTCGACGCCGGCCGCGGCGAGCGGGGCCAGGATGGCCTCCAGCTCCTCGGGGGTCTCGGCGAGCCGCGCGTCGTAGGCGTCCGACTTCCACTGCGAGTAGCGGAAGATGATCGGGAACTCGGCCGAGACGGTCTCGCGGACGGCGGCGACGATCTCGGCGGCGAACTTCGTCCGGTCCACGTGGTCGCCGCCGTAGGCGTCGGTCCGGCGGTTGGTGCCGGCCCACAGGAACTGGTCGAGCAGATAGCCGTGGGCGCCGTGCAGCTCGACGCCGTCGAAGCCGATGCGCTCGGCGGCGGCCGCGGCCTCGGCGAACGCGCCGATGACGTCGTCCAGATCGCGCTGGGTCATCGCCTTGCCGGTGCCCTCGGTGCCGTCGAGGCGCAGACCGGAGGGGCCGACGGCCGGGGCGTCCGCGAAGGGCGGCTCGCCCTGCTTGCGCACCATGCCTATGTGCCACAGCTGCGGCACGATCGTCCCGCCGGCCGCGTGCACGGCCTCGGCGACCTTCGCCCAGCCCGCGAGCTGCTCCTCGCCGTGGAACCGGGGAACCCGGTCGCTCTGCCCGGCGGACTCGTGTCCGACGTACGTCCCCTCGGTGACGATGAGACCGACACCGGCCGCGGCGCGCCGCGAGTAGTACGACGTCACGTCCTCGCCGGGAATGCCGTCCGGCGAGAACATACGGGTCATGGGCGCCATGGCGATGCGGTTCGGGACGGTCAGTCCGTTGATGGAGACCGGCCGGGACAGGATCTCGGCGGCGCGCTCGGGGGCGGCGGCGGGAACGGGCTGGCTGACGCTCACGTGGGGGGCTCCTCTTGACGGGGACGGTGGACCAGCTGGTATGTGCACATGCATCAAGTGTCTTTGCAACGAGAACCTCCCCGCCCCCCGCCCGCATTCCGGCCCGTACGGGATACGTCCTGTGATCCGGGCCACCACCCGCGGACGCGTGCGGCGCACATGAACAGAGGGGAGCGCTCCCACGTGAAGAGGAGCATGAGATCCCTTGACCTGTTTTATCCTGAAACGGGAAGTTCCCATTCCGCTTCCCGTGCCCCCTCCGCGCGATTACCCGCTCACCGGGACCGGGCAGCGGCGGGCGGGAGAGGTGCGATGTCCCGGCTCGGCTGGCTGGACGCGCTGCGCGGGATCGCGGCGCTCGTCGTCGTGTTCGACCACTCGTCGTACTCCTTCATGGCCGAGACCCGCCAGGCCGTGATGCCGGAGTTCAACACCAGCCGCTACGGCATCATGGTGTTCTTCCTGGTCAGCGGCTACATCATCCCGGCGTCGCTGGAACGCCGAGGCTGCGTCCGGACGTTCTGGATCGGCCGGCTGTTCCGCGTGTACCCGCTGGCCGCGGCCGTCGTGCTGGCGGTCCTGACCGCACAGCTGCTGGGTTTCGCGGAGCTGCGCACGGAATTCGGCGGCCAGAACCCGCTGACGGTGGCCGCCGCCCACGCCACCCTCCTCCAGGAGCTGCTGGGAACGCCCAACCTCCTGCTCGTCCTGTGGACGCTCTCCTACGAGATGGCCTTCTACCTGCTGGTCGTCGCCCTGTTCACGGTCCGCCGGCACCAGCGGTCGGCGGCGGTCTCGGCGACCCTGGCGGTACTGGCCGCGGCGAGTGCGGCGGCGGGGGTCGCGCTCCCCGCCTCCGCCCTCTCCGACCGGCTCGGCTCCGGCTCCCTGATCGCCCTCACCGCGATCGTCCTGCTGCTCGCCGTCTGCTGCGCGAGTTCCGCTTCCCGCGCGCTGCGCGTCTTCGGCGGCGTCCTGGGCGGCCTGCTGGCACTGGCCCTGGTCGCCCTCAACGGCACGGTCCCCCTGTGGGAGGGCCTGGTCATCCTCGCCGTGATGTTCCTCGGCACGGTCGTCCACCGGGCCGAACACGGCCTGACCACCTGGCGGTACGCGGCCGCCACGGCCGTCCTCGTGATCGGCTGCGCGGTGGCGAGCGCCTGCTGGCACGGCGACGGAACCCATGCCACCCAGCGCGGCTGGATCACGGCCTTCCTGCTGGCCGTCCTCACCTTCGGCATCGGCCTGGCGCTGCGCGACCGCCGCATACCGCGCGCGCTGCTGGCCCTGGGCACGATCAGCTACTCGCTCTACCTGGTGCACCCGGCCCTGCTCGCGGTCACCGACGCCACGATCGGCCGCCGCCCCCAGGACAGCCTCCTCCTCGAAGCGGCATTCCTGGCGGCCCTCCTCCCGCTGAGCGCCCTGACCTACCGCTACATCGAAACCCCAGCCCAGAACTGGGGCCGCCGCCTGTCCCGCCCCGCAGCGCCCTCACAGGCCCCACAGGCCCCACGAAACCAGCCCGACAGGCCCCGAACCCGCGACACCGAGGAATTCAAGGAGTACGTGGAGTAAAACGCCCGAGGGCGGTACCCCTGTGGGAACAGGGGTACCGCCCTCGGTGGAAAGCCGAGCCTTGGAGCGGGCTCAGAAGTCCATGTCACCGCCCGGCATGCCGCCGCCGGCCGGCGCGGACGCCTTCTCCGGCTTGTCGGCGATGACGGCCTCGGTGGTGAGGAACAGCGCGGCGATGGAGGCCGCGTTCTGCAGCGCGGAACGCGTCACCTTCGCCGGGTCGATGATGCCCTCGGCGATCATGTCGACGTACTCGCCGGTCGCAGCGTTCAGGCCGTGACCGACCTGGAGGTTGCGGACCTTCTCCACGACGACGCCACCCTCGAGACCGCCGTTGATGGCGATCTGCTTGAGCGGGGCCTCCAGGGCGAGCCGCACGGCGTTGGCGCCGGTCGCCTCGTCACCCTCGAGCTCCAGCTTCTCGAAGACGGCGGAGGCCTGGATGAGCGCCACGCCACCACCGGCGACGATGCCCTCCTCGACGGCGGCCTTCGCGTTGCGGACGGCGTCCTCGATGCGGTGCTTGCGCTCCTTGAGCTCCACCTCGGTGGCGGCGCCGGCCTTGATGACCGCGACACCGCCGGCGAGCTTCGCCAGGCGCTCCTGCAGCTTCTCGCGGTCGTAGTCCGAGTCGCTGTTCTCGATCTCGGCGCGGATCTGGTTGACCCGGCCGGCGACCTGGTCCGAGGAGCCGGAGCCGTCGACGATGGTCGTCTCGTCCTTGGTGATGACGACCTTGCGGGCCTTGCCCAGCAGGTCCAGGGAGGTGTTCTCGAGCTTGAGACCGACCTCCTCGGAGATGACCTCGCCACCGGTGAGGATGGCGATGTCGTTCAGCATCGCCTTGCGGCGGTCGCCGAAGCCCGGGGCCTTGACCGCGACGGACTTGAAGGTGCCGCGGATCTTGTTGACGACCAGGGTCGACAGGGCCTCGCCCTCGACGTCCTCGGCGATGATCAGCAGCGGCTTGCCCGACTGCATGACCTTCTCCAGGAGCGGGAGCAGGTCCTTGACGTTCGCGATCTTGGAGTTCGCGATCAGGATGTACGGGTCGTCGAGGACGGCCTCCATACGCTCCATGTCGGTGGCGAAGTACGCCGAGATGTAGCCCTTGTCGAAGCGCATGCCCTCGGTGAGTTCCAGCTCCAGACCGAAGGTCTGGGACTCCTCGACGGTGATGACGCCTTCCTTGCCGACCTTGTCCATCGCCTCGGCGATGAGCTCGCCGATCTGGGTGTCGGCGGCGGAGATGGAGGCCGTGGAAGCGATCTGCTCCTTGGTCTCGACATCCTTGGCCTGCTCGAGCAGGGCACCGGAGACGGCCTCGACGGCCTTCTCGATACCGCGCTTCAGAGCCATCGGGTTGGCGCCGGCGGCCACGTTGCGCAGACCCTCGCGCACCAGGGCCTGGGCCAGGACGGTCGCGGTCGTCGTGCCGTCACCGGCTACGTCGTCCGTCTTCTTCGCGACTTCCTTGACCAGCTCGGCGCCGATCTTCTCGTACGGGTCCTCGAGCTCGATCTCCTTGGCGATGGAGACACCATCGTTGGTGATCGTGGGGGCGCCCCACTTCTTCTCGAGGACGACGTTGCGGCCCTTGGGGCCGAGCGTCACCTTCACGGCGTCCGCGAGCTGGTTCATGCCGCGCTCGAGGCCGCGCCGTGCCTCCTCGTCGAACGCGATGATCTTGGCCATGTGAAGTGGTCCTCCCGGACTGGGGTGGATTGCTCCGGACCGCGCTGGCGCCCGCGACGGACGGCTCGCCGGCCCCGTGGTTCCTTGCCCCACCTGGCCTGCGGGCCTCACCGACCCGGTCCTCGTTGTCACTCTCACCTTCAGAGTGCTAACGCCAATGATTAGCACTCGGCATGCGAGAGTGCAAGGTGCGCCCGCGAAGCGGGCTCGTTGGGGGGTGGCGGTCGGGCGACGGGTGGGCGCAAGCGACTCGGGAGGATCCGCAGGTGAACAACGGTGCGAGCGGAGGGGCGCCAGAGGCTCCGGGCGCTTCGCAGGCGCACCAGACGCACCGAAGGGCTCGTACCCCCCAGGAGGTACAAGCCCTTCGGACGTGACGTACAGAAGAACGACGCTGTCAGTCGGCGCGCGCTTCAGCCGGTCGCGAGACGGACCATGTCCGCCTGCGGCCCCTTCTGACCCTGCGAGATCTCGAAATCGACCCGCTGACCCTCTTCCAGGGTGCGGTAGCCGTCCATCTGAATCGCGCTGTAGTGGACGAAAACATCCGCACCACCGTCGACCGCGATGAAGCCGTACCCCTTCTCCGCGTTGAACCATTTGACGGTGCCCTGAGCCATGCCTAACTCCCCTATTACTGGCCCTTGCACAGATCCACACTTCGCGGATCCGGGTCAGACCTCACCCCCCAACGATTGGGGGCGTGCGCCGGAACGCGTCGACCGCGGCTGAATGTATCTGTCCAACTGCCCTCTGCAACAGGTCACTTGGACGAGAATTCTGGACGCAAAGGATCGGGAATGTGGCGAGAATTCGCCTGAATTCGGGGCAAGTCGGGCCCCACAAAGGCCACAAAAGCCGCGAAAGGTATGCACACTTTGGCTGCTTCTTATCGGGCGTGGGGCAGAAATCAAAGGCTCCGGATCCGTTGATCCGGACCGGGTTCCCCAACTGTACCGCGCTCAACCACACTGAATTGCCCCCTCCGCTTCTATCGCGGAGAGGGCAATTCGATGAACGCTCGGTAATCACTGTTACCGACGGTTACTACCGATGGGTACTACCGGCGGGTACAGCGACCTCTCAGCCGCCCGCGACCGCCGGAATGATCGAGACGCCGGCGCCGTCCGGGGTCGGCGTCTCCAGACCCTGCTCGAAGCGGACGTCGTCGTCGTTGACGTACACGTTGACGAACCGGCGCAGCTTGCCCTGATCGTCGAGAACGCGGGCGGCGATGCCGGTGTGGTGCTGCTCCAGGTCGGCGATGACCTCGCCGAGGGTCGCCCCCTCGGCCTTCACCTCGGCCGAACCGCCGGTGTAGGTGCGCAGGATGGTGGGGATGCGGACGGTGACGCTCATGACTTTCGACCTCCGGTCAGGTGACGCGCCCCCACAGGGGCACAGGGCAGTGACTAGCCGAGACCCGCCTCGTGGAACGACTCCAGGTTGGGCCGAATGGTCGCGGTCAGTCCCGTGCCGGCCACCGCGTCGAGCGTCTTGAGACCGTCGCCCGTGTTCAGCACGACCGTCGTGAGCGTCGGGTCGAGCAGACCGTTCTCGATCAGCTTCCGCGTCACACCCACCGTCACCCCGCCGGCGGTCTCCGCGAAGATGCCCTCGGTCCGCGCCAGCAGCTTGATCGCGTCGACGATCTGCTCGTCCGTCACGTCCTCCACCGCACCGCCGGTCCGACGCGCGATGTCGAGCACATACGGACCGTCCGCCGGGTTGCCGATGGCCAGCGACTTGGCGATGGTGTTCGGCTTCTGCGGACGGACGACGTCGTGCCCCGCCTTGTACGCGACGGACACCGGGCTGCAGCCCTCGGCCTGAGCGCCGAAGATCTTGTACGGCCGGTCCTCGACGAGCCCGAGCTTGATCAGCTCCTGCAGCCCCTTGTCGATCTTCGTGAGCTGCGAGCCGGAGGCGATCGGCACGACCAGCTGATCGGGAAGCTTCCAGCCGAGCTGCTCGCAGATCTCGTACGCCAGGGTCTTGGACCCCTCCGCGTAGTACGGCCGCAGGTTGACGTTGACGAAGCCCCAGCCCTCGCCCGCCGGGTCGCCGATGAGCTCGGAGCAGAAGCGGTTGACGTCGTCGTAGTTGCCCTCGATGCCGACGAGTTCGCCGCCGTAGACCGCGGCCATGACGACCTTGCCCTGCTCCAGGTCGTGCGGGATGAACACGCAGGAGCGGAAGCCGGCGCGGGCCGCCGCCGCGCCCACGGCGCCGGCCAGGTTGCCGGTCGAGGAGCACGAGAGGGTGGTGAAGCCGAAGGCGCGCGCCGCCTCGATGGCCTGTGCGACGACGCGGTCCTTGAAGGAGTGCGTCGGGTTGCCGGAGTCGTCCTTGACGAAGAGCTTTCCGGCGTCGACGCCCAGCTCACGGGCGAGGTTGTCGGCCTGGACGAGCTTGGTCCAGCCCGGGTTGATGTTCGGCTTGTCCGCGACGTCGGCCGGGACCGGCAGGAGGGGCGCGTAGCGCCAGATGTTCGCGGGGCCCGCCTCGATGCGCTTGCGGAGCTCCTCCGTGTCGTAGGAGGAGAAGTCGTACGCGATCTCCAGCGGGCCGAAACACTCCTCGCAGGCGAAGACGGGCCCGAGGGGGACGCGGTGACCGCACTCCCGGCAGTTCAACGCCGCCGCGGGACCGAGGTCGACCCCGGAAGCGGAGGAAGCGGTGGATTCGGTTGCAACAGGCTGCGCAGCCATGGAGGGGAGGCCCTTTCTCCTCATCTTCCTCACGACGCACTTCGCCGTGAGACGGATTTGGCACCTTCCCGAGCCGGGAGCCTCACCACGACGACGTGGTCAGACCGGCTGGAGGGTTGCCGGGGCTTCATCGGGCCGTATCCCTCTGCCCCTCTGGATGAGCGGTATTAAGTTGTAGACGACAGCGACCTCGGACATGCGATGGTCATCCGCGTTGTTCAAGACTGTAACCGAAGCCCAGGATCGTTGAGATAGTCGTCCGAACCGCGAGATGTACCGCGAGATGTGAGGAGCCGCCGTGCTGGAAGAGGTCGAGCGCTGGCTGGCCACCCGTTCCTGGTCGGTGACCGATCGCCCGCTGCACCGGATCCTGGCCGCCAAGCGCGCCACGAACCGGTCGGTGTCCGTGGTCCTGCCCGCGCTGAACGAGGAGGCCACGGTCGGCGACATCGTCGCGATCATCCGCCACGACCTCATGCGGCAGGTCCCGCTCGTCGACGAGATCGTCGTCGTCGACTCCGGATCGACCGACCGGACCGCCGAGGTCGCCGCGGCGGCCGGGGCCCGGGTCGTGCACCGGGACGACATCCTGCCGCGCATACCGGCCGTGCCCGGCAAGGGCGAGGTCCTGTGGCGCTCGCTGCTGGTCACCGGCGGGGACATCGTCTGCTTCATCGACGCCGACCTGAAGGAGTTCTCCTCCGACTTCGTCTCGGGCATCGTCGGCCCGCTGCTCACCGACCCGGACGTGGACCTCGTCAAGGGCATGTACGACCGTCCGCTGAGCGGCGCCGCCGGCCAGGGCGGGCGGGTCACCGAGCTGATGGCCCGGCCGCTGCTCAACATGCACTGGCCGCAGCTGGCCGGGTTCGTGCAGCCGCTCGGCGGCGAGTACGCGGCCCGCCGCAGCCTGCTGGAGCAGCTGCCGTTCCCGGTCGGCTACGGCGTGGAGCTGGGCATGCTGGTCGACGCCCTGCACCTGGTGGGCCTCGACGCCCTCGCCCAGGTCGACGTCGGCGTGCGCAAACACCGCCATCAGGACGGTCAGGCCCTGGGCCGGATGGCTGCGGCGATCTACCGCACCGCCCAGCTCCGGCTGGCCCGCGGGCATCTGATCCGCCCCTCGCTCACCCAGTTCGAACGCAGCTCGGACGGGTTCGAACCGCGCACCTACTCGGTGGACACCGAGGAACGGCCGCCGATGGCGGAGATCGCGGAGTACCAGTCCCGCAAGGTCGCGTGACGCCGTCGCGGCACCGCACACCTGTTGTATACGTCCTGGCCACACAGGGCGACCGTACGTTTGAGCGTTTCCGGAGCGGGCTAGGTTGAGGTCTATGGCTACCACCGGTGGAGCTGCTCAGGTCCTGGTCGCGTCCAACCGCGGCCCGGTCTCGTACACGGTCGACGAGGGCGGCTCGCTGCGCGCGAAACGCGGCGGCGGCGGGCTGGTCTCCGGCCTGTCGGCCATCGGGCCGGACGCGGGCGCGCTGTGGGTGTGCTCGGCGCTGTCCGACGGCGACCGGGAGGCGGTCCGGCGCGGGGTCGGCGAGGAGGGCGTGCGCATGCTGCCCATCCCGGCCGACGTGCACGCCGACGCGTACAACGGCATCGCGAACTCGGTCCTGTGGTTCATCCACCATCTGCTCTACCAGACCCCGCTCGAACCGGTGTTCGACGCGGAGTTCCGCCGCCAGTGGGCCGCGTACGAGACGTACAACCGCGCGTTCGCGCAGGCCCTGGCGGAGGAGGCGGCGGACGGCGCGGCCGTCCTCGTCCAGGACTACCACCTGTGCCTGGTCCCGGGCATGCTCCGCGCACTCCGCCCCGACCTGCGGATCAGCCACTTCTCCCACACGCCGTGGGCCCCGGTGGACTACTTCGCGCTGCTGCCGCAGGACATCCGGGAGCAGCTGCTGACCGGCATGCTCGGCGCGGACCGCCTGGGCTTCCTGACCCACCGCTGGGCGGACGCGTTCACCGCGTGCTGCGCGGAGTTCGCCGGAGGGCCGGGGAAGACACAGGTCGGCGTGCACGGGCTCGGGGCCGACGCCGACTTCCTGCGGGAGCGCTCGCACCGGCCGGACGTCGAGGAGCGGATCGCCGCCCTGCGCGAGGAGATCGGCGGGGAGGGCCGGAAGGCGATCGTCCGGGTCGACCGCACCGAGCTGTCCAAGAACATCGTGCGCGGACTGCTGGCCTACCGGCAGCTGCTCGACGACCGCCCCGAGTGGCGCGAGCGCGTCGTCCATGTGGCGTTCGCCTACCCCTCCCGCCAGGACCTCGCCGTCTACCGCGACTACATGGCCGAGGTGCGGCGGGTGACGGACGAGATCAACGCCGCGTACGGCACGCCCGACTGGACGCCCGTCCTGCTGAACCTCAAGGACGACTTCGCCCGCTCCCTGGCCGCCTACCGCCTCGCGGACGTCGCCCTGGTCAACCCCGTCCGCGACGGCATGAACCTGGTCGCCAAGGAGGTCCCGGTGGTCTCCGACGAGGGCTGCGCGCTGGTGCTGTCCCGGGAGGCGGGGGCGTACTGGGAGCTGCGCGACGACGCGATCACGGTGAACCCGTACGACGTCCTGGAGACCGCCCGCGCCCTGCACGAGGGCCTGTCGATGAAGCCGGAGGAGCGGGCCGAGCGCACGAAACGGCTGTCCGCGGCGGCGACCGCGCTCCCCCCGGCCCAGTGGTTCCTGGACCAGCTGAACGCCCTGCGGGAGATTCAGCCGAGCTGACCGGCCAGCTCCCGCAGCAGCGCCACGACCCCGGCGGGCCCGTCGACGACGAGGTCCGCGCGCTGGGCCAGTTCACCGACCTCGGAGCTGCCGCTGCACACCAGCAGCCCGGGGACGCCGTCGGCGCGCAGCCGCTCGACGGCGGCGAAGGCGGGCAGGTCGCCGAGGTCGTCACCGGCGTACAGAACACTGCGCGCGCCGGTCTCGCGGACGTGCTCCAGCAGGGCCATGCCCTTGTCCATGCCCGGCGGGCGCAGCTCCAGGACCATCCGGCCGGGCTCGACGATCAGTTGGTGCCGGGCCGCGAGGTCGCCGAGGGGCGCGCGCAGCGCTTCGAACGCGCCCTGGGGATCGTCGGCGCGGCGCGTGTGGACGGCGACGGCCTGGCCGGCCTTCTCCTCCACCCACACGCCCGGCGGGTCCCCGGCCGCCGCCAGGACCTGCCGCAGCTCCGCGCGGACGGCGGCGACCCCCGGGTGCGGGGCGGGGGCGGTCAGGGCGCCGGTGCGCGCGTCCCAGCGTTCGGCGCCGTAGAGCCCGAGGACGGTCAGGTGCGCGAGCCCCGCCGCCCCGGCGAACCCGCCGTGCCGTACGGCGACCTCGGCGGGCCGCCCCGTGACGACGGCCACGGCCCCGAGCTTCGGTGCGAGGGCCGCGAGCGCGGGCACGGCGTCGGGGTGCGCCCGGGCGTCCTCGGGGTTCTCGACGATCGGGGCGAGGGTGCCGTCGAAGTCGAGGGCGACGAGGGTGCGGGAGGGTTCGGCGAGGATCGCGTCGAGTGCGGTGCGTCCGGCTGCGGTGGTGGGTGCGTGGATGCCCATACGGCGACGATAGCCACGCGATCCACCCGTCGGACCCACGCCTCAGCGATCGGCTCGCCGGGTGTCCCGCACCCTTCTCAGTCTGTTCACCGTGACCGGATCGTGGGCCAGCGCCCGGATGTCGTCGAGAAGGGCGTTGAGGAGCTGGTAGTAGCGGACCGGGGACAGGTCGAGTTCCTCGCGTATCGCCCGCTCCTTCACGCCGGGGCCGGAGAACCCGCGCCGCTCCAGGGCGAGGATCCGCCGCTCCACCGCCCCCAGCCCGCCCGTCTCCTGCGGCTCGTCCGCTCGCTGCTCCATACCCGCAAGGTAACGCGCCCGACTGACACCCGACCCGGCACCCGACCCGACCCCCGACCCGGACAGGCCCTACTCGCCGGAGGCGCTCTCCAGCGTCGTGGCCGTGGTCTGGAGTTCGCCGAGCACCTCGGCCGGGCTGCCGTTCGCCGTGACGGCGCGGCCGATCCGCTTCTTGATCTGCGCGCTGACCTTCGCCCAGGAGGTCCGCCCGACGGGGTAGGACTCGGAGAGCGGGAGTTCCGCGAGGAACGGTTCGAGGTCGGCGTCCTCCTCGGCCGAGCCCATGACCTGGGAGGCGGAGTTGGTGACCGGCAGCAGGTCGTACTCGCGGGAGAAGTCGAGCACGTTCGCCTCGCTGTAGACGAAGTCGAGGAAGTCGCCGATCTGCTCGCCGTGCCCGTTCTGCTTGAACGCGGTCATCCAGTCGGCGACACCCATGGAGACCTCGCTGGGGCCGTCGACGCCGGGCATCGGCACCATGCCGAACTCGACGCCCTTGGCCTCGGCCGCCTTCATCAGCGAGGGGTGCCCGTTGAGCATGCCCACCTCGCCGGCGGCGAACGCGGCGAACGCGGTGGCCCGGTTCAGCTCGCCCGGCGCGACCGGCCCGGTCAGTCCCTTGCCGACCAGGTCGTTCTTCAGCCAGTTGAAGGTGTCGACGTTCTCGGCGGAGTCGATGCTGTAGCTGCTGACGGTCCGGGAGTAGCCGCCCCCGCCGCTGAGCAGCCACTGCAGGGTCTCGGCCTGCGCCTCCTCGGAGCCCAGGGGCAGCGCGTACGGGTACGTCACGCCGTCGTCCTTGAGCGCCTGCGCGTCCTCGGCGAGCTCGGCCCAGGTGGTCGGCGGGGTGAGCCCGGCCTTGGCGAAGAGGGTCTTGTTGTAGAACAGCAGGCGCGTGGAGGAGGCGAACGGCATGCCGTACTGGATCCCGCGCACCTCGCCCGCGTTGGCGAGCCGGGACACGAAGTCGGCCTCGACGGGGATGGAGAGGACGTCGCCCGCCTTGTAGAGCAGGTCGTCGGCCGCGTAGTCGGCATATGCGCCGATCTGGGCCAGGTCGGGGGCCTTCCCCGCCTGGACCATCGCCTCGACCTTGGCGTCGACGTCGTTCCAGGAGTACACGGTGACGTCGACGGTGACGCCGGGGTGCTTCTTCTCGTACGCCTTGACGAGTTCGTCCCAGTACTTCTTGGAGCTGTTGGCGCTGCTGTCGCCGTAGTCGGCGGCGACGAGTCTCAGGGTGACGTGGTCGGAGCCCCCGGACAGCCCGCAGCCGGCCAGGACGGCCGCCATGCCGAGGGCGGACGCCGCCGCGATGGTCCCTGACTTTCGTGCCCGCCGCACCGAACCGCTACCGCTCTCCATGACTTGTCCACTCATCCCAAACTGAATGTTCATACCAATGGATTCGTTATCCGGAGTCAGGTCTACACCAAGGAATCGGCCTGGACCCCCCAAGGGTCACGCCGCGCACATCACCTCCACGACCGTAAGTGGACTAGACCTCTCGCGGGTCCTGGGTCCACACTGTTCCGGTGAGACATGTCATCGCCCTGGACGTGGGCGGCACCGGGATGAAGGCCGCCCTGATCGGCGCGGACGGCGCGCTGCTGCACCGGGCCCGCCGTGCCACCGGCCGTGAGCGCGGCCCCGACGCGGTGGTCGCCGGCATCCTCGACTTCGCCTCCGACCTGCGCGAACACGGCGTCGAGGAGTTCGGCGAGCCCGCGTCCGCCGCCGGCGTCGCCGTCCCCGGCATCGTCGACGAGGCGAACGGCGTCGCCGCCTACGCGGCCAACCTGGGCTGGCGGGACGTACCGCTGCGCGAGCTGCTCGCCGCCCGGCTCGGTGTCCCGGTCGCCCTCGGCCACGATGTGCGCACCGGCGGCCTCGCCGAGGGCCGGATCGGCGCGGGCCGGGGCGCGGACCGCTTCCTGTTCGTGGCGCTGGGCACCGGCATCGCGGGCGCGATCGGCGTCGACGGCCGGGTGGAGGCGGGGGCGCACGGCTTCGCGGGCGAGATCGGCCACATCGTCGTACGGCCCGGCGGGATCCCGTGTCCGTGCGGACAGCAGGGCTGTCTGGAGCGGTTCGCGTCGGCCGCCGCGGTGAGCGAGGCATGGGCGGCGGCCTGCGGCGACCCGGCGGCGGACGCCGCGGACTGCGCGAAGGCCGTCACGTCCGGCGACCCGAACGCCGTTCGGGTCTGGCAGGGGGCCGTGGACGCCCTCGCCGACGGCCTGGTCACCGCACTCACCCTGCTGGACCCGCGCATCCTCGTCATCGGTGGCGGCCTGGCGGAGGCGGGGGAAACCTTGTTCACACCACTACGCGAAGCGCTCCGCCGCCGGGTGACCTTCCAAAAACTCCCGGAGACGGTCCCGGCAGCCCTCGGCGACAGCGCCGGCTGCCTGGGCGCGGGCCTCCTGGCCTGGGATCTCCTCAAGACGACCGACGGTACGGAGGTAACCCCTTAATGGCCACCCCCTCAGGGGCGCGGGGAACTGCGCAGAAAACCACGACGCACCCGCAGGTACTCACCGGCGCGAGGGTGGTACTCCCCACCGGCACGATCCCCGACGGCCGCGTGACGATCGACGGCACCAAGATCACCTCCGAAGCCCCCCACGGGGGACACGAACTCGACGTGTCCGGCCACTGGCTGGTCCCCGGCTTCATCGACCTGCACAACCACGGCGGCGGCGGAGCCTCCTTCTCCGGGACGGCCGAGGACGTCCAGCAGGCCATCCACACCCACCGCCTGCACGGCACCACCACCGTCGTCGCCTCGACCGTCACCCAGGACATGGACGTCCTCGTCCGCCAGGCCGGTCTGCTGAGCGAGCTGGCCGAGCAGGGCGACCTGGCCGGCATCCACTTCGAGGGCCCGTTCATCTCGCCGTGCCGCAAGGGCGCGCACTCCGAGGCGCTGCTGCGCGACCCGGACCCGGCGGAGGTGCGCAAGCTGATCGACGCGGCGCGCGGCCGGGCGAAGATGGTCACCCTGGCGACGGAGCTCCCCGGCGGCCTGGACTCCGTACGGCTGCTCGCCGAGCACGGCGTGATCGCCGCCGTCGGGCACACGGACGCGACGTACGAGCAGACGGTTCTGGCCATCGAGGCCGGAGCCACCGTCGCCACCCACCTCTTCAACGCGATGCCGCCCCTCGGCCACCGCGCCCCCGGCCCGATCGTCGCCCTGCTGGAGGACGAGCGGGTGACGGTCGAGCTGATCAACGACGGCACGCATGTCCACCCCGCGGCCCTGGAGCTGGCGTTCCGTCATGCGGGCGCGGCCCGGGTCGCGTTCATCACCGACGCGATGGACGCGGCCGGTTTCGGCGACGGCCGCTATCTGCTCGGCCCGCTGGAGGTCCAGGTCAGCGGGGGCGTGGCCCGGCTGGTGGAGGGCGGCTCGATCGCGGGCTCCACCCTCACCCAGGACCGCGCCTTCCAGCGGGCGGTGACGATCGACCGGATCCCGGTGGAGGACGTGGTCGCGGCCCTGTCCGCCAACCCGGCCCGGCTGCTGGGCATGGACGACCGGGTGGGCTCCCTGGAACCCGGCAAGGACGCGGACCTGGTCCTGCTGGACGAGAACTTCGAGCTCAAGGGCGTGATGCGCAAGGGGAATTGGGTGGTGGATCCCCAACTGGCCTGAAACGTCCGCCCGCACAGGGACGGTGGCCGACCCAAGGGCTGGGCCAGCCACCGTCCTTTTGGCATGATCAGGCCTTCCAGAATCAGTCACCCGCGCTTGCGCCGGTCGAGGGAGGTCGGCCCAGTGATCCTCACCGTCACGCTCAACACCGCTCTCGACATCACCTATCGGGTGCCGTCCCTACGGCCCCACGTCTCGCATCGGGTGACGGACGTGACGGAACGGCCCGGCGGGAAGGGGCTGAACGTCGCCCGCGTGCTCGCCGCCCTGGGCCACGAGGTCACGGTCACCGGTTTCGCGGGCGGCGCGACCGGCCGGGTGGTGCAGGATCAACTCACCCGCACGGCAGGGGTGGTGGACGCGCTCGTGCCGGTCGCCGGGGCCACCCGCCGCACGGTCGCCGTCGTCGACGCCCGCACCGGGGACACCACCCAGCTCAACGAACCCGGCCCGGTCATCGCACCGGCCGAGTGGTCGGCCTTCCAGGAGGCGTACGAGGTGCTGGTCGCCGACGCCGACGCGGTGGCCCTGTGCGGCAGCCTGCCGCCGGGGGTGCCGGTGGGCGCGTACGCGGGGCTCATACGCACGGCACGGGCCGCGGGGACGCCCGTCCTGCTGGACGCGAGCGGGGAGCCGCTGCGCCGGGGGGTCGCCGCCCGCCCCGACATCGTCAAGCCCAACGCCGACGAACTGGCCGAACTCACCGGCTCGCACGAGCCGTTGCGCGCCGCTCAGGACGCCCGGCGGCGCGGCGCGCAGTCCGTGGTGGCCTCTTTCGGGGCCGAGGGACTGGTCGCGGCGACTCCGGAGGGCCGCTGGCGGGCCGTTCCGCCCGCCCGGATCCACGGCAACCCGACGGGCGCGGGCGACTCGGCCTCCGCCGGACTGCTGTCCGGCCTGGTCGAACGCCTGCCGTGGCCGGACCGCCTGGCCCGCGCGCTGGCCCTGTCCGCCGCGACCGTACTGGCCCCGGCGGCGGGCGAGTTCGACCGCGCGGGCTACGAGGAACTGCTCGGCCGGATCAGGGTGACGGGCGAGGCCACGGCGGCCTGAACCCGAACCCGACGGCTCACTCCTTGACCTGACCCGCCTTCAGATACAGCTGGTCGAGCAGGACGTTGCACTTGTCGCCGTTCTGGCAGGACAGCGAGATCGTGTTGGTGCCCTTGGTGAAGCTGGGCCAGGCGTAGGTGGTCGTCCACCCCTTGGCGAAGTCGCCGTCGGCGGCCTTCGCGTAGTTCTTCATGCTCAGCTTGCTGCCGAAGGTCTTGCCGTTGATCGTGAGCGTCATGGCCTGGTCTTCGCCGGCCGTGCTGTAGTGCGCGAACAGGGTGTAAGTGCCGTCCGACGGGATGCCGTTGACCGTCCAGGTGACGGAGTTGCCGACCTGGTTGAGGTTGCCGACGTAGGTGCCGCCGTCCGCCTGCGCGCCCTCGACGTCCGAGGCCAGCGCGGCGGTGCCGCCGAGGTTGAGCGCCTTCGCGTCGACCGTCGGCAGTTCGGCCGTCTCCTCTTCTCCGGTGGACGACGCGCTGGGCGAGGCGCTCGTGGAGGCGGAGGGGGCGGTGGAGGTCTGGCCGCCGGCCTGGTCGTTGTCGCCCGTGTCGGAGTCGCCGTTGGCCATGGCCACCGCGATGCCGATCACGACGGCCGCGACCACCGCGACCGCGCCGATCAGCAGACCCTTGGTGTTGGGGCCGCGGCCGCGACCGCCGCCGCCCGGCATCGGCTGCTGCCGCCCGGTGGGGGGCCCGCCGAAGTTCTCGGGCGCCGCGTAGTTCGCGTTCGGCTGCCCGTACGCGCCCTGCTGCTGCGGGACCGTCGGCGGCTGTCCGTACTGCCCGTACTGCGCGGTCTGCTGCTGCGGCTGCTGCTGTCCGTACTTGCGCTCGCCGACCGCGCGCACCCGGCTGACCGAGTTCGGGTAGCCGTAGCCGCCGCCGGAGGGCGGCTGCGCGCCGTTGGCCTGGCCGTCGGCGTAGAGGTAGCCGAACGGGTCGTCGTCCTCGGGCGTGCTCGCGCCGTTGTTGCCGGGCGTCATCCCTTCGTACTCCTCAACAGGTGCGGGGCTGATGCAATGCAGGTTCAGAATGGCGGTTCAGAACAGCGAGCCTACCCGCTCTCACTGCCCCAAACAGGTGACTCGGCTCCCACACTGCGGCTGACCTGGGACTCATCCAGCGCGTCTGTGCTGTTTGGGACGAGATCGTTTCTCGACGTACATCCGCTCGTCGGCAGACTTCAGCACTTCGTCCGCGGTCATCCCGCAATGCGCCCAGCCGATGCCGAAGCTGGCCCCCACCCGCACGGCCCGGCCCTCGGCGCGGATCGGCTGGATGATCTCGTTGCGCAGCCGTACGGCGAGGTCGGCGGCGTCGGCGCGGCCGAGGCCGTCGGCGAGGATCACGAACTCGTCGCCGCCGAGCCGGGCGACCGTGTCGCCGTCGCGGACCTGGCGGGAGAGCCGGCGGGCGACCTCGATGAGGACCGCGTCGCCGGCGTTGTGCCCGAACCGGTCGTTGATCGACTTGAAGCCGTCGAGGTCGCAGAAGAGGACCGCGAGCCCCTTCGCGCCGTCGTCGACGCCGTCTTCCGGGGCGGCGGTGTGCACATGGTGGTCGTAGCCCTCGAAGGACTCGGGGCCGCCGGGGCGGTAGTCGAAGCCGTGGCCGCCTGCGTCGAAGGCGGCGTGGCCGTAGGCCGTGTCCATGGCGTCGACGGCCGCGGGGTGGGTGGACTGCGGGCGCTGACAGAGCCGGGCGGCCAGGCGCGAGCGCAGTTCGGCGGAGTTCGGCAGGCCGGTGAGGGAGTCGTGCGAGGCGCGGTGGGCGAGCTGGAGCTCGCGGCGCTTGCGGTCCTCTATGTCCTCGACGTGGGTGAGGAGGAAGCGGGGCCCGTCGGCCGCGTCGGCGACGACGGAGTTGCGCAGGCTGACCCAGACATAGGTGCCGTCCCGGCGGCCCAGTCGCAGTTCGGCGCGGCCGCCCTCCGCGGAGGTGCGGAGCAGGGTGCCTATGTCCTCGGGGTGGACGAGGTCGGAGAACGCGTAGCGGCGCATCGCGGAGGCGGGGCGGCCCAGCAGCCGGCACAGGGCGTCGTTGGTCCGGAGTATCCGTCCGTGCTGGTCACCGCCCATCTCGGCTATCGCCATGCCGGAGGGGGCGTACTCGAAGGCCTGCCGGAAGCTTTCCTCACTGGCGCGCAGGGCCTGCTGCTCGCGTTCGAGTCTGACCAGTGCCCGCTGCATATTCGCGCGTAGACGTGCGTTGCTGATGGCGATGGCGGCCTGGAACGTGTACATCTGCAGCGCCTCGCGGCCCCACGCGCCGGGCCGTCGGCCGTTGCGCGGCCGGTCCACGGACAGCACGCCGATCAGCTCTCCGCACGGGCCGCTGCTGCCGGGGGGCGCGGGCGTGTACATGGGCGCGAAGAGCCGGTCCGAGGGGTGCCACTCGTCCTCGAAGCGCGGCGCGGGCCCGTCGGTGTACCACTGCGGGACGTCGTCGTCGTCGAGGATCCAGCCCTCGCTGTGGGGTATGAAGATCAGATCACCCCAGGTCTCGCCCATGCCCAGGCGTCGGTCCCAGGACTCGCGCGAGCCCACCCGGCCGGTGATGAGCGCCTCGGCGGCCGGATTGCCGGCGAAGGCGGCGACGACGAGATCGCCGTCGGGGCGTACGAGATTGACGCACGCCAGTTCGAACCCGAGTGCCGTGACCACGCCGTCGGCGACCGTCTGCAAGGTGTCCGCCAGACTGCGGGCCGTGTTCATGTCGGCCATGGTCTGGTGCAGCTGTCGCAGGGACGCAAGACGGACGTACGGCTCCGACTCGGTCTCCATATGTTTCGCCCTCCCCCCGAGACTTCGCAGCGAATCAAGGGTTGTCTTCGGCGTAACGTCTTTTCTGGTGCTCTGTTGTCGGTGTGTGTCTCCTTGTGACGCCTCCGCAACTGAATCACAGCGCGCTGCCCACTCGGTACACAGGGTCAACAATTAGTGCCCCTTGTGACTCAAGTCACAGATGAAAACAGGGCTCTTGCGGGGGCTCTGGTGGGGCCCCAGAAAAACGGGAAGACACACGGGGAAAGGTCGGTCCGCGGTCCTAAGACCTTATCTCGGCCGGAGGTCGGGCTGCGGTCCGATGCGGCCGGCCCCGGACGGACACTAGCGTTCCCGACGTGCCCTCAGACGCCCTCAAGACCGTATCCGGGACCGTGCCGAAGTCTCCCCCCAGTCATGCTGAGGGAGTGAGCAACGACGAGTTCCGCGCCGCCATGTCCCGGCTCGCCGACGGCGTGGTCCTGGTGACCGCCCGGGAACCCTCGCTGGACCCGGACGACCCCCGCGCGCCCGTCGGCGAGGACGTCGGCATGACGGCGACGGCCTTTCTGTCGGTCTCCCTGGACCCGCCGCTGGTCCTGGTCAGCCTGCGGGTGGGCTCCCGCATGGACGACCTGCTCGACGAGCAGCCCCGATGGGCGGTGTCGGTGCTCTCCGAGAGCCAGCGGCACATCGCCGGCCGCTTCGCCATGAAGGGCCGCATCAGCGACCGCCTCCTCTTCGAGGACCTCCCGTACGTCCGCGGCGAGGCCTCCGGCGCGCCCCTGCTCGGCGGGGCCCTGGCGACCCTGGAGTGCCGCACGGAACAGACCGTTCCGGCGGGCGACCACACCCTCGTCATCGGCCGCGTGCTGACCGCGTCGGTACCGAGCGCGGAGGGCGGCCCGCTCGTCTATTTCCGGGGCCGTTACCGGCAGTTGGGCTGACGCGCGATCGGGGGCGCACAGCCAGGGGGCGCCGGAAATTCCGTGGCCGCCCGTCCGACAGCGCGCCTAGGGTGCCCGCATGACGCGTTCAACGCTCCGCCTGGAGGAAATAACCCCCCGGAATTTCGAGGCCGCGACCGGCATTCGCGTCCGCCCCGACCAGGAGTTCGCGGTCTCACCGGTCATGCAGTCCCTCGCCGAGGCATACGTCCACCCGGCCGGCGTCGCCTGGCCCCGCCTGATCATGGACGGCGACCGCCCCGTGGGCTTCCTGATGGCGTTCCTGGACATCGACTGGACCGGCGACGGGAACGAGGACGGATCCGGGAACGGAGCCGGGGAGGACCGCCTGATCCGCTCGGGACTGTGGCGGCTGAACATCGCCGCGGACGAACAGGGCCGCGGGTACGGCCGCTTCGCCGTGGAGTCGGTCGCGGCGGAACTGCGCCGCCGGGGAACCAGGGAGATGTACGTGACCTGGCACGAGGGCGAGAACGGTCCGGCGGACTTCTACCTGGGGCTGGGGTTCCGGAAGACGGACGAGAAGAGCGAGGGCGAAACGGTAGGAGTCCTCACCCTGACCCCCTCCTGACCGGCTGGCCGAGGGGGGCTCACCCTGACCGACTGGTCGACGGGGGGTCACCCCCAGTCGCCGCCACCACCGCCACCGCCTCCGCCGCCGCTCCTCCCCCGCCCCCGCTTGGTCTCCGACCGCTGCTTCTTCTCCCGCAGCCGGCGCTCGTTGATCCCGCGCGGGATCCGGGTCGGCCGGCGCGGCTTGGGCGGCGGGGCGGTGGCCTCGGCGAGGAGGGCGGCGAGGCGCACGGCGGCGGTCTCGCGGTTGCGCCACTGGGACCGGTGCTCGGAGGCGCGGACGGTGACGACGCCGTCGACGAGCCGCCCGGCCAGCCGCTGGAGCGCACGTGCCTTCCACACCTCGGGCAGCGCCTCGGTGCGGGCGAGGTCGAAACGGAGCTCCACCTGCGAGTCGCTGGTGTTGACGTGCTGCCCGCCCGGCCCCGAAGACCGCGAGAAACGCCACATGAGCTCGGCCTCGGGGAGGGAGACGGAGCCGCGGACGACATAGGGACCAGACATGTCCACCATGTTCCCGCCCGCCCGGCCCCGCGTCACGCGAATATCTCTTGGTAAAGAAAGTAAAGAAACGGGGAGTCGCGGGGAACCTTGGGCACCCTTCGCTGCGTTCATAGGGATAGCTGTAGCTTCGTACCCGCGCGAAGCCGTACACAACGAGGGAAGGACTCCCAACCATGGCTGTAAGCCTGTCCAAGGGTGGCAACGTCTCGCTCACCAAGGAGGCTCCGGGCCTGACCGCCGTCACCGTGGGCCTCGGCTGGGACGTTCGCACCACCACCGGCACGGACTTCGACCTCGACGCCTCGGCGATCGCGGTCAACCCCGAGGGCAAGGTGTACTCGGACGCCCACTTCATCTTCTTCAACAACAAGCAGACGCCGGACCAGACCATCGTCCACACCGGCGACAACCGCACGGGCGAGGGCGCGGGCGACGACGAGGCGATCAACGTCAACCTGGCCGGCCTCCCGGCCGACATCGAGAAGATCGTCTTCCCGGTCTCGATCTACGACGCGGAGAACCGCTCGCAGAACTTCGGCCAGGTCCGCAACGCCTACATCCGCATCGTCAACCAGGCCGGCGGCGCGGAGATCGCCCGCTACGACCTCTCGGAGGACGCGGCGACCGAGACGGCGATGGTCTTCGGCGAGCTGTACCGCAACGGCGCGGAGTGGAAGTTCCGCGCGGTCGGCCAGGGCTACGCGTCCGGCCTCGTCGGCATCGCCACGGACTTCGGCGTCAACGTCTGACCGACCCGCCCCGGCGCACGCGCCACAGGCAACGAGGCCCGGCCGGCCCACCCGGCCGGGCCTCGGCGCGTCTCATGCCTTCGGCGGCACACTCGCCGAAGCGGCTCCGGCCGGCCGCAGCGAGTCAAGGCGTGCCATCTCATCCTCCGAGAGCCGCAGCGCGCCGGCCGCCACGTTCTGCGCGAGGTGGTCCGGATCGCCGGTCCCCGGGATCGCCAGCACGTGCGGCCCCTGCTGCAAGGTCCAGGCCAGCCGGACCTGCGCGACGGACACGCCGTGCGCGCGGGCGACGGCGCCCACCGCCTCGTGGTCATCGGCAGCCGGACCCGCCTCGCGCCCGGCTCCGGCGATGGCGAAGAACGGGACGAAGGCGAGTCCGAGCTCACCGCAGAGCCGCAGCAGCGCCCGGTCCTCGCTCGACGCCCCGATCCCGTAGGGGTTCTGCACGCAGACGACCGGGGCGATGGCCCGGGCCTCGGCCAGTTGCGCGGACGTGACGTTGGAGACGCCGAGGTGGCGGACGAGCCCGGCATCGCGCAGTTCGGCCAAGGCGCCGAAGTGCTCGCCGATCGATCCGCTCCGCAGGCTCGGAGGCACCCGCAGGTTCACCACGTCCAGGTGATCGCGACCGAGTTGACGCAGGTTCTCCTCGACCTGGCCGCGCAACTGCGCCGGCGCGGCCCACCACCAGGCGCCCGAGGGATCACGTCCCGGCCAGACCTTCGTGGCAATGACCAGGTCCTCCGGGTACGGCCCCAGCGCCCGGTTGATCAGCTCGTTGGCGGAGCGCGTCGCCGAGAAGTAGTACGCGGCGGTATCGATGTGGTTCACACCGAGCTCGATCGCCCGCCGGAGCACGCGGATCGACCGATCGCGATCACGCAGTACGCCACCGCCGAAGGGCGCGGTACCCGTCAAACGCATCGCGCCGAACCCGACGCGGTTGACGATCCGGTCCCCAAGTCGCCAAGCACCCGTGGCAGGCACGGTGTCCGCCCCTGGACTCATCACATGAATCTCCTCTCGCGGTAAGGAACAAAGAACCGATGGGCGCGGCGCGTTCAGGTCGCTCGACAGCCGGGCCCCAGACATGACGAAAGCCTCCCCGGCGGATCTGAATCCGCACCGAGAAGGCTTGTGTGATGACCATCATTCTAACAGGCCGGGACGTCCACCAGCCGGTCCTCGGATACGGAGGCTCGTGAACCGTTCGAATCGGAACCAACGGTTCCGACCTGCCGTATCAGAGCCAGCAGGCTCATCGGAGACACCGCGAGCACGATGCCGGGAGCGTCACTCTCCCGAAGAAGGAGACGGGAGCCGGCGTGGGCGAGTTCGACGCAGTCTTCGCCGTCGACTCCGGAGAAGGACGACTTCTGCCAGTGAGCAGTCCGACGTATCGGTATGGGTGCAGCGCTCATAGCTCTCTCTCGATGTCGCGGATCAGCCGAAGGGACTCCTCGACGTCGAGCGCGGCACGGTCAGCCAGTTCGAACTGTGCCCGGTATTTGTCGAGTCCCGCTTCGGCGTGCACGATACGGCCGCCCAGGGCACTGTCGAGGCGGACCGTGTCCAACTCCTTCAGCACTCCACCCACGTACAGCACCGGCTGAGTCGCCTCGATGAACCCCTCGTAGGCGAAGGGGATTACTCGCACGGTCACGGTGGACCGCTCCGAGACCGCGCGCAAGTGTCCGAGTTGCGCCTGCGTGACCTCGCGGCCTCCGTACCGCATCCGCAGCGCGGCCTCGTGAACGAACGCCTCGAACGGAGGCGGATCGTCACGTTCGAGTACCTGGCTTCGCCGCACCCGGAACTCGACCCGCAGGTCCACGGCTTCAGCAGAGAGCGCGGGAATTCGGGTGCCGTGAATCGCCCGTACGTAGTCCGCGGTCTGCAAAAGTCCCGGCAGCGTCACCGTCTGAAGCGAACGCAGGAACATGGCTCGATGCTCAAGCTCGGCGACGTCGAGAAATCCCGAAGCGAGAGCTTCCCGGTACTCGTCCCACCACCCCCTGCCCCGCTCCTCGGCCATCGAGCAGAGCGCATCCACCAGCTCAAGGTTCGCCGCGCCGTAGTGCACGGCCAACTGCCGTACGCGCGCCGCACTGACACCCCAGCGGCCCGCCTCAATATGGCTGATCTGCGCCTGGTTGCCACCGAGCAGCGCGCCCGCCTCCGTCGTGGACAACCCCGCCACCTCACGCAACTTGCGCAGCTCTGCTCCCAACCGCGCCTGTCGAGCCGTCGGACTGCTCCTGGGAGGCATCCGTTCCCTTTCTGGTCGGCGGTCCACCCACACGAGTGGATTATCCGTCGCAGGTATGCGACGTCACATATCTGTGCCGTACCGTCCTTCTCATCGCATACCAAACGCCAGTAAACCCGCAGAGCAGCCGCCCGAGAGGCGACCAGGCCACGGTGGCGTCGCCGTACAACATTCCAACGAGGTCATGGAGTTGAAGACATGAACGCCCCGTTCACACCTCCGCAGATCTACCGCCTCCGTGCCCCCAACTCCCCCTCCAGTCCCAAGATCTGCCGGGATACCGTCGCTCTTCTCCTCCAAGCCACAGGTCACCCCGAACTCAGCGATACCGCACGCCTATTGGTCTCCGAGCTGGTGACCAACGTGAACCTGCACACCACGTCCCTCGCCGTCCGTCTCGAAGCCGTCGTACGCCACAACCGCGTCCACGTCCGCGTGTACGACGACGAACCGGCGTCTCCCCGGCAGCCCGCGGCCGATCCGGGACGAGAGCACGGACGCGGCTTACTCCTCGTCGAGGCGATGGCGCACGACTGGGGCGTCGGGTCGTCGCACCCCTCGGATTCATCCGGCCGGGGCGGCAAACACGTCTGGTTCGAGCTCTGAGGAGTTGCCGCGGCGGCGGTTGAGCACGTCGATCAGGGTGGCGAGGTCCGCCGCGCCCGCCGGGTCGTCCGCGTAGCGGGTGATGCAGAGGGGGCCGACCTCAGGGAGGACGACGTCCTCGCGGGCCAGGACGTGAACCAGGGTGAGCAGGGCCGCTCGGGCGTTGCCGTCCTCGAAGGGGTGGAAGAAGGCCACGTCAAGGTATGCACGGGCCGCGCGTGCCGCAAGCGGGAGGCCCGGGTCGATCGCCTCGCGCAGACAGGCGGCGAAGTCGGCCCGGGTGTGCGGGATCAGGGCGTAGCGCTCACGGCCGGCCTTGGCGTAGGCGTCGCCCGTGCGGAAACCGGGCCTCGCCGCTCCCGGTGCCTCGCCCAGCACCTCGCCCTGCCAGCCGGCCAGCAGCGCGAAGTCGAGCGGGGTGCGGCTTGCGGCGTCGGCGAGGGCCAGGACGTGGGCGCGGAGGAGGCGTTCGGCGCGGACGGGGTCCCGTCGGCGGACCGGTCCCGTGCACCAGGCGCGGAAGCCGTCGCGGCCGGGGAGCCCTCGGCCCAGTGTCGGTGCGCGCCGCCAGTCGACTTCCCGGCGCACCCGTCGCCAGACGGCCAGGCTGTCAGCGGCGGCGGTCATGGGACCCCCGGCCGGAGAGCCCACGGCCAGGGAACGCCCGGTCGTGGAACTCCTCGAGTGCCGCCCGCTCGCGGTGGTCCTGATACGGGAGTCGGCCGGTCAGGGCGACCGCCAGATCCTCGCCCACCGAATCGATCAGCGTGTTTCCGGGGTACGTCCAGCTCTCGAAGCGGCCGTCGATCGCGGTCCGCACCGCCCGCTCGGCCTCGCCAGGGTCCATGCCGGTGCTGACGAGGAACCAGGTCATCGTCAGCGCGGCCATCCCGTGCCAGCCGCCCTCCGCGCCGGAGTCCAGGACGCGTGTCACGAGCCGGACCGAGGCCCGTTCCAGATGCCAGCTGCGCTCCTCGGGGGAAGCCTCGGGGGACGGGGCCAACTCCTCGAAGATCTCGGCCAGTCGTTCCAGCCACTCCCGCCATTCCAGCAGGGCGGCGACGGCGCGGGTCGCCGTCGCGTCAGGGGTGGTCACCGAGGTCTCCCCGGTCACCCAACTGCCGATGACCCCGCCGTACCGGTAGCACCAGTTCCAACCGGTGGCCCAGTTCCCGTAGCGCTCCTGGATGATCGCTTCCACCTGGTACTCACACCAGCGCTCGCCCTCCCACCAGCCCGCCATCCCGGAGAGCACGGGCGGAACCCACTCCCGGATCAGAGCGCTGAGCGTGGCCTCCTCGTCCTCGTCCCACGCAAAGGGGTGACGGGCCGGATCGAGTTCATCCCAGGTCAGCCACCGCGCGAAGACGCGCGACACGCGGTTCTCCGGGAACGGCAAGGTGTCTCGGTTGTACGCCAGGGCTGGGCTCTCCCACTCTTCGGCGGACATGGGGAGACCCCAGAATCCCGAACACTGCTGGAGACTTCAAACAGATTAAATGCCCGGGTCGCCCGACTCCCCCGCCCCGCCACCCTGTATCCCGCTACCGGGATTCATTCGCAGTGCTCCGGCCTTCAGGCCGGGGGTGAAGCGAATCCTGTGGTCGCGACGCGGAGTGTCGCGGTGGCGTTCCGGCGGAGCCGGACCCTGCTCCCGACGGTGACAGATCGCTCACATGTTCCCGGTGACGACGTGGGTTCGACTTGCCTAGTGTGATCGTCATGCAGCTCCGGTACGCCTTCAGGTTGTACCCCGATGCCCCCCAGCGGACCGCGCTGGCCAGGGCGTTCGGGTGCGCCCGTGTCGTGTTCAACGACGCGGTCCGCGCCCGTGAAGACGCCCGGAAGGCCGGACAGTCGTTTCCGACGGCCGGGGAACTGTCCACGCGCCTGATCACCGAGGCGAAACGGACAGCCGGGCGGTCCTGGCTGGGCGAGGTCTCCGCGGTGGTGCTCCAGCAGTCCCTGCGGGACGCCGAGACCGCGTACCGCAACTTCTTCGCCTCTCTCAAGGGCACCCGTAAGGGCCGTAGGCTCGGCCCGCCCCGCTTCAAGTCCCGCAAGGACGCCCGGCAATCGGTCCGGTTCACCGCCAACGCCCGCTGGAACATCACCGGCGGCAACCGTCTGAGCCTGCCGAAGATCGGCGCGGTGAAGGTGAAGTGGTCCCGCACCCTGCCTTCCACCCCTACCTCCGTCACCGTCATCAAGGACGCCGCCGGCAGGTATTTCGCGTCCTTCGTCATCGACACCGACCCTGCTGCCGACCAGGCCCGCATGCCTCGGACCGACGGCACCATCGGCATCGACCTCGGCCTGAACCACTTCGCCGTCCTGTCCGACGGCACGAAGATCGACTCCCCGCGCTTCCTGCGGCGCGCGGAGAAGAAACTGAAGAAGGCCCAGCGGGAGGTGTCCCGCAAGCAGAAGGGATCGAAGAACCGGGCCAAGGCCCGCCTGAAGTTCGCCCGCGCCCACGCCAAAGTCGCCGACGCCCGCCGCGAGTTCCACCACAGGCTCTCCACGAAGCTGATCTCCGAGAACCAAGGGATTGCCGTGGAGGACCTGTCGGTGGCGGGACTGGCCCGCACGAGGCTGGCCAAGTCCGTGCACGACGCGGGCTGGGCGTCGTTCATCCGCATGCTGGAATACAAGGCCGAACGTTACGGCCGCACCCTGGTCACGATCGGCCGGTTCACGCCGACCTCCCAGACCTGCTCCACCTGTGGTGCCGTGGACGGACCCAAACCCCTAAATGTGCGGGAATGGACCTGTAGCGCCTGCGGCATCAAACACGACCGGGACACCAACGCCGCGATCAACGTGAAGACGGCCGCCGGACTGGCGGTATCGGCCTGCGGAGCGCCGGTAAGACCAGAACCTGTTCTGGCACAGCGCGAAGAAACAGGAAGCCATGGATTCCCGACCGAACCCCGTGCCGCGTAGCTGCACAGCAACCAGTCGAGAAGGCCGAATCCTCACCCTTCAGGGTGAGGAGCATGTCAACCTGCGCCCATGCTTCTGGAGCCGCTCCCCCTCACCCCCGACCGCGACATCCCCGGCCCGCTCCTCACCGAGCTCACCGCCCTCTACGCCTCCGACCGTGACTTCCAGGCGCTCAGCGGGGACTTTCCCGATCCGGACGACATCCGCCCCGAGCAGGTGGCGGCAGCGCTGGCCGAGGAGTTGGCGAATCCGGACATCGAGGTGCTACTGGCCCGCAGCCAGGGGCGGCTCGTCGGAGTGGTGATCCTCCTCGCCCGGCACCCCGACCCCGCCGATCCCGATCCATGGATCGGCCTGCTGATGGTCGACGCGGGTGTCCAGGGCCAGGGCTACGGTCGCCGGATCGTCGAACAGATCGAGGACCGGTTCCGGGACGACGGCCGGATGGGCGTACGGCTCGCCGTCCTGGACGCCAACCCCAAGGGGCTCGCCTTCTGGACCGCCCTCGGCTACGAGATCGTCGACCGCCGAGCCGACCTTCAACTCGGCCGCCCCTGCGCCGTGTTGCGCAAGCCGATCCGCAGGATCCGGCACGCCGCACGCGTCGTCGTCCTGGACCCCGACGGCGCGGTCTTCCTCTTCCGCTACGACAGCGAGGACTCCGGTGTGCACTGGGCGCTGCCCGGCGGCGGCCTGGACGAGGGCGAGACCCCGGCCGAGGGAGCCCTGCGCGAACTGCGCGAGGAAACAGGGTGGACGGATCTGACGCTCGGCCCGCTGCTGCACGTGTGGGAGCACGACTTCACCCGCGTCAGGATCCTCGTCCACCAGATCGACCGCATCTACCTCGCCCACGGTCCGCGCCGGGAGCCCACCGGCCCGCATCTCGCCGCCTCCCACACCTCGGACGGCATCCTCGACTGGCGCTGGTGGAGCCGCGAAGAGCTGCGCAGCCCCGCCGAACCGGTGTGGCCCCCCGAACTGGCGCAACTGCTCGACGACTTCACCGCTCAAGCCGACTGAGGTCCGGCTTCCCGGCCCCGTACAGCCAGTCGGACCAGATCGACGTGAAGTCGTGCTCCGGCACCGCCCGTTCCACATACGCCGTGAAGTCGTCCGTGCTCGCGTTGCCATGGCGATGGGCGGCGGCCCAGCCCTGCACGAGGTCGTAGAAGGCGTCGTCGCCGACCGTCTGCCGGATCCGGTGGATCACCATCGCGCCGCGCTGGTAGACGGGAGCGGCGGAGATCTGCGCGGCGGTGGTCGGCCGCCCCGGCGGAAACTCCCACAGATCCTCGTACGTCTCCTCCCCCTCTTCGTAAAGGCCGGTGAACGTCTGCTCGGCAGTGGCGCCGCCCTCGTCCTCCGTCCACAACCACTCGGCGTAGGTCGCGAAGCCCTCATTGAGCCACATGTCCCGCCAGGTCTTCGGCGTGACGGAATCCCCGAACCACTGGTGGGCCACTTCATGGACGAGGGTGAGCGTGTCGGGCGCGCCGGGGTAGACCGGGCGGCTCTGGGTCTCCAGGGCATAGCCGAAGTCCTCGGGCCGGTCGACGATCGCGCCGGTGGAGGAGAACGGGTACGGCCCGAAGTTGTACACCGCCCACTCCATGGCCTCGGGCAGCCGAGCCAGCACCGCCCGGCTCGCGGCCGTCTGCGACGGGTCGACCGCCACGTACACCGGCAGCCCGCCCTCCTCGATGACGGACCGGGTGACGGTGTACCGACCGATCGCGACCGTCGCCGCGTAGCTCGCCATCGGCTCGGCGGTGTGCCAGGTGAAGGTCGTGCGGCCGTCGTCCGTGGCCTTCTCGCTCCTCAACTCGCCGTTGGAGACGGCGGTCAGACCCTCCGGAACGGTGACGGCGATGTCGTACGACGCCTTGTCGGAGGGGTGGTGGTTGCCGGGGAACCAGGCCATGGACCCGGTCGGCTCGCCCAGCGCCAGCGCCCCGTCCGCGGTCCGCAGCCAGCCCTCCTTCGAGCCGTCCGGGTCGGTGATCGTCTCCGGGCTGCCGGAGTAGCGGACCCGCACCTCGAAGGTCTCGCCCTCGGGCAGCGTGTCGGCCGGGCGGACGACCAACTCCTGACCGCTGCGGCTCCAGCGGGCCCGGTCGCCGTCGACGGTGACGTCCGTGACGTCCAGGCCGGCGAGGTCGAGCTGAAAGGAGGAGAGCTCCTGCTCGGCGCGAGCGGTGATCGCCGCCGTGGCCGTAAGCACCGGCGAGTCACTGCCCGGGACGTACGCAAGCGTGAGGCCATAGTGGGAGACGTCATAGCCACCATTGCCCGCCTTGGGAAAGTACGGATCACCGACGCCCGACGCCCCTGGGGCCGCATGATCGCCGCCACCCGAGCAGGCCGTGAAAAGAAGGGCCACACAGACAACAGCGGCCGGGACGGAACGCATGGATCGGGACACATCAGCGATCCTACGAGGGCATGACACCATCACCTCGTGCTCGACATCGGCTACGCCCTCTCCAACCGCTTCCCGGACCCGCCGCAGATGGACTACCGGCGCGCGGACGTCCACACCCTGCGCCACGACCTGTTCTGCGGCGACGTCTATCTCGCCGACACCAAGGCGGACCGCGAGGTGTCCACAGCCTGGGGATGGGTGCCGGTGCTGGACTTCGCGTGGGCGCTGTGCGACATCGTGGAGCAGGTCGACCAGGATCCCGCGGGCTCCCGCGCCTCCCGCCCCCAGCACGCGGAACTGGACTTCACAGAGTCCACCGACCGCATGCTCTTCGAGCGCCGCTTCGGCTGGGTGGACATCGAGGCCGACTGGATGCCGCCGGAGGAGCCCGCGCTCACCTTCTCCCACGCCGAACTCCGCCGCGAGGCCCGCGACTTCCTCCACGACCTCCTGGCCGACCTGACCGACCTCCACGAAGACCTGGCCGAGAACCCGGCGATCTGGACCCTCCAGGCCCGCTTCCCCAGGATCGGCTAGGCGCTCCGCTGGACGTGCCGCGATGTGCCGTCATTCCACTGCGGCGCCATCGTGGCTGGTCGCGCAGTTCCCCGCGCCCCTTCAGGGCGCTGCCGAACCGCAGCCGACTTCGCCCGACCCGCTCAGCCCCACCGTCACGTAACCCCTGGCCCTGTCACCTCAGCGCTCGCCCCGTCACCTCCCCCCTCCACCCTGATCCCCAGCTGCGCCGCCAGCACCGGTGCCAGATCCAGCAGTTGAGCCGTGCTGATCACCGCGCCCGCCAGCCGGTCGACGCCCGCCGCGATGCCGAGTTCCACGGCTCCGCGCAGGTCGACGTCGATCAGGGTCGCCGCGGTGAAGTCCGCCGCCTTGACCG
The DNA here is from genome assembly GCF_053594615.1 of Streptomyces sp. NPDC001858. Classification (NCBI taxonomy): domain Bacteria; kingdom Bacillati; phylum Actinomycetota; class Actinomycetes; order Kitasatosporales; family Streptomycetaceae; genus Streptomyces; species Streptomyces sp. NPDC001858. The sequence continues at coordinate 38,432 of NZ_JBSFEV010000004.1, read as the reverse complement.
CGCAGTCGACGAACTCGACCCGCTCCAGCCGCGCCGCGCCGAAGTCCGGCTCGACGAGCACGCACCCCTGGAACACGACGTCCCGCAGCCGCGCCTGCCGCAGGTTCAGGAAGTCGATCTTGCCGCCACGGATCAGCACCCGCTCCAGCACGGCCCCGTGCAGCTGGGTGCCGCCCAGACGGGCGTCGACGATCTCGACGTCCCGCAGGCTCGCGTCCGCCAGGTCCGTGCCGACGCCCCGGACGCCGGTGAGCACCGAGTCGAGGACGCGGGCGCTCTTGAGGCCCGTGCCGTCCAGCGCGCAGTCCGTCAGCGCGCAGTCCATGAAGCGGGCTCCCACGCCGTCCTGCCCGGTGAGGTTCAGTTCGCGGAACTCCAGGCCGTCGTAGTCCCCGTCCGGCTCCAGCTCCCCTCCCTCGAAGGGCACCGGCTCCGGAAGCCGTATCTCCGGCCGCCGGGCCGCCTTCACGCCCGTCCCTCCTCCGCCGCCGCCGCTGCCACTGCCCCGTCCGCCCGCCCGCGCACCCGCTCGCCTCGCCATGCCCCCCATCCTGCACCCCACCACTGACAATGCCGCCGACCATGACCCCTGACCCCGACCCTGACCCCGACCTTGACCTCAAGCGAGCTTGAGGTTGAAGGCTGGTGCACATGTACGCCATCCGCCTCCACACCTTCGGACCCGCCGAGAACCTCAGCTACGAGGAGGTCGAGGACCCGCTCCCCGCCCCCGGCCAGGTCCGTGTCGCCGTCCGGGCCGCCGGCGTCCACCTCATGGACGCCGCCCTGCGCGAGGGCTTCCAGGGGCCCGCCCCCACCCCGACGCCCCTGCCCACGATCCCCGGCCGCGAGGTCGCCGGGGTCGTCGAGGCGCTCGGCGAGGGCGTCCCGTCCGCCTGGCTCGGCAGGCGCGTCGTCGCCCACCTCGGTTTCGTGCCGGGCGGCTACGCCGAACTCGCCGTCACCGACCTCGAACGCGTGCACGAGATCCCGGCGAACCTGGACGACGCCCAGGCCGTCGCGATGATCGGCACCGGCCGTACGGCGCTGGGGATCCTGCAGTTCGCCGAGCTCGGGCCCGACTCCGTCGCCGTGGTGCCCGCGGCCGCCGGCGGTATCGGCACGCTGCTCGTGCAGTACGCCAGGAACGCGGGCGCGACGGTCGTCGGGCTGGCCGGGGGGCCTGCCAAGACGGCGCGGGTCCGGGCGAACGGCGCCGATCTCGCCGTCGACTACACGGACACCGGCTGGCCCGCGAAGCTCCGCGCCCACCTGGACGGCCGGGCCGCAACGGTCGTCTTCGACGGGGTGGGCGGGGAGGTCGCCCGCGAGGCCGTCGGTCTCCTCGGCCCGGGTGGGAGTCATCTCGTCTTCGGCTGGTCCGCCGAAGGCATCCGCGACGGACGGGGCCACTTCGTCGAGGGCGTGTCGAAGTCCGTGCTCGGGCCGGTGATGACCGAGAGGGCGGGCGGCCTGCGCGCCCTCGAACTGCGCGCCCTCGCCGAGGCCGCCGCGGGCCGGCTGACCCCGGCCGTGCAGACCTTCCCGCTCGCCGAGGCCGCCGCCGCGCACCGGGCGCTGGAGACGCGCGCAACGACCGGCAAGGTGGTGCTGACGACGGCTCTGCGGCCGGTCTGAACAGCACGGAGGGGACGACCGCGCGGCCGCCCCCTCCCCCTCCGCCTCAGGTCAGCGGGCGACCGCCTTCGTCGCCTTGCTCACCGCCGATCCGTCGAGGTGACCGGTACGGCGGGCGGTCACCTTCACGGTGATCTTCTTGCCCTTCTGCGCGGCCTTCAGCACGAGCGACGACTTCGTCGCCCCGCTGATCGCCCTGCCGTTCGCGTACCACTGATACGCGTACGAGGTCGCCGCCGGAGTCCAGGTCCCGCTGGTCGTCTTCAGCGTCCGCCCGACCTTCGCGGTGCCGCTGATCACCGGCGCCTTGGTCGCCCGGGGGGCGTCCCCCTTGGCCACGGTCACGGCGGCCGAGGTCGCGACCGCCCCCGTCCAGCCGCTCTTGCTCGCGGTGACGGTCACGGTGAGCTTCTTGCCGAGCAGCGCGGCGGGCAACGTGTACGAGGAGCCGGTCGCCCCGGCGATCGCCTTGCCGTCGGCGTTCCACTGGTACGTGTAGGAAGTGGGGGCCGCCGACCAACTGCCCGGGGCGACGGTGACCTTGGCGGCCACCTTGGCGGCGCCGGTCACCTTGGGGACGACCGTGTTCCGCAGTTCCGGCTGGGTGACGGTGAAGGTGCCGCGCAGGTACTCGCAGCACTTCGTGACGACGCTGACGTTCCAGACGCCGGCCGGCTCGCCCGTGAGATCCAGGGTCGCGGTGAGGGTCCGGTGGTCGGCCGAGACCGAGTCCGCCGGGGCGGTGAGGGTCCGGCCGGCCTGGCTCAGCCGTACCGTCGCGTTCGCGGGCAGCGCGGTGCCGGTCACCGTGAGCGTGACCTTGCCGCCGCCGACCCCGGTCCGGGGGCTCACCGAGGCGACGGTCACCTTGTCCGGGCCGCAGAGGGCCGAGGAACAGCTCAGCTTGGCGCTGTAGGAGGTGCCGGACGCCTTCTCGGGCAGGCCGAGCAGGAACAGCGAGGGCGCGGAGCCGCTGGTGGCGCCGCCCGCCGCGCACTGGGCGCCGGAGGCGGACAGCTGACAGCCGTTGCTCCACTTGGCGTTGTAGAGCGCGGGCACCGCCGTGGTCGTCGCGCCGGTGGTGTCCGTGACCGCCACGTCGAAGCGGTCGTACCCGGCCGTGGGCAGCACCGCGCACACCGCGCTGTGCGTCTCGTCGAGGGCGCCGGTGATCGGGCCGTAGCCGTAGGAGACCGACGGGACCCGGGTGCACTCGGGCGACGGACCGTCCGCGGTCGCCACCCGCAGCGCGTCCAGCCGGTACTCGGGCGCGGCCTTCAGCGTGACCGGGGTCTGCACGATCACCTGGTGGCTGGTGGAGCCGGTGACCGCGCAGGAGACGTTGCGCCAGGCGCACTCCGCGGCTCCGTCGGCGTCGACGACGGCGGAGTTGGCGGTGCCCAGCGCGTCGCGCACGTTGACGTGCAGGACGTCGGTGGCCGCGGCGGTCGTGACCTGATGGCAGGTCAGGGTGCCCGGAACGCCCGCGACGCCCTTGACGGACGCGCCGCCGACCTCGGTCGCCGCAGTCCTCGCGCAGCCCGCCGAGGAGGCGGTGGCGGTGACGTCGCGCCGGGCGAGGGTGTACGTGCCCGGCTGGTCGCGGCCGGTCACCAGCACGGTGTGGGCCTGGCCCGGGGTCAGCGGGCAGACCGCCCAGCCGTTGGTGGTGGCGGCGATGCGGCAGACCTTCTTGCCGGTGGCGTCCAGCACCGAGAGCGTGGCGCTCGCGGTCCCGGAGGCGGCGACCAGCTGGACGGCCTCGGCGGCCGAGTGGGCGTCCGCCGGGATGACCAGGCACTGCGAGAAGACGCCGGCGCCGGTGCCGAACGTGGCCTTCGCGCCGTCGGCGGCGAAGCTGCCGGCGGGCAGCACGGGGCAGTCGTCGGGGAGGTCGGTGCGGTGGAAGGCCACGGCGTACCGGCCCGTCGCCTCGTCCAGGCCGTCCTCGGTGTGCGCCAGCACCCGGAAGGGGGCGGTGCCGGTGAGCGCGCAGTCGCCGCCGGCGAGCCGGTCCGAGCCGCACTGCCAGTCGCCGTCGCGGTCGACGACCTCCAGCTCGGCATCCACGCCGGGCGCGGAGAGCGCGGTGAGGGCGGCGATCCGCGCGCCCTGCGGATACGGCAGCGTCAGACAGTCGTACTGCCCCGCCGTGGTGAGCTCGCCCCGGTACACGCCCGTCGACGGGGCCACGCAACCGGCGTCCGAGCCGTGGTCGAGGACGACGAGGCCGCTCCGGAAGTCACGGAAGGGGTACTCGCCGTCGAGCACGGCCGCGTAGGCGCCCGGGGCGGGGAGGACACAGGTCTCGATGCTGGCCCGGCACACCGTCAGCCCGGCGGAGTCGTACACGCGGACCGGGCCGGTGTACTGGTACTCGTCCAGGTAGTCGACGGAGTGCGGGCCCGCCCGCTCGGCGGTGAAGACGAAGCAGGGGTTGGCGGTGCCCTCCTGGGCGGCGAGCGGCCCGAAGGGGCGGACCGGCGCGGGGGTGCAGCCCTGCGGGTCGTCGAGCCGACGGACCTTCACGCCGTACTCGGCGGGGAAGCCGTTCTCCGTGTAGGAGACGCGCGAGACGACCCGGTAGGGGCCGTCGCCGGGCAGCGCGCAGCTGTTCTCGTCGTTCTCCGGGAAGTGCGGGCAGATCCGGGCGCCGGACTCGTCGGTGATCCACGCGATGGACACGCCGGACACCTTGGAACCGTCGGTGAGCCTGATCCGCTCGCCGGGCCGCGCCTCGAAGGGCTGGCAGTCGACCTCCACGGGGCTGACCGTCGTACGGGCGAGGTCGGGCAGGTCCCAGCGGGTGCCCACCGGGTCCGCGCAGCCCTCGGCGGAGGCGAGCGACACGAAGGTGACGGCGGTGTCGCGGGGCTGCCAGTCGTCGTTGTGGACGCGCAGCGTGTAGGTGCCCGCCGCGGGGACCGAGCACATGTCGTACGTGGTCCAGAGGTCGCCGTCGCAGTCCACCGGGGTGCCGTCGGCGGCGTGGAGCTCCGTGTAGCCCAGGTAGCTGCTCTTGTTCAGCGACAGCTGGTAGAGGCCCGGCGCGTCGGCCGTGACGGTGTAGCAGGTGTTCGCGTAACCCGCGACGGTCGCCTTCCCCACGGCGTCCCCCGGGTCGCCGAAGGGAGCGGTCGCGAGCGGCGCGCACGCCGGGTCCGCCGGGTCGTCGGCCTGCGCCGTGCCCGCCGCCGTGAGGCTCAGCAGCGAGGCGAGCAGCGGCACGGCGGCGAGCAGCGCCGCTGCCCGCAGCCGCCGTCTCGCAGGCGGACAGGAGTCCGCGTCGGTCATGTGAATCCCCCCTGGGTCAACGCTCGTCGAGCCGATGGTCGCACACAGGTACGACACAGGACCCACGGGTTTCCAGGGCCGGGCACGGGCCGGCACGGGCCGGGCACGGGCCGGGCACGGGCCGGGCGCCGAGCAGCGAAACAGGGCCGCTCAGAGGACCGCCAGCGTCTCAGGGACTCTGTACCTCAGCGGGCGTCTCAGTGCCGTCCCGCCACCCGGTCCGCGATCCGCGCCAGTCGCGACGAGCCCGTCGCATGCCGTTCCGTCTCGCGTCGGTCCGCCGCGCGGTAGGTCGCGTACATGCCCTGCACGCCGAGCCAGCGGAACGGCTCCGGTTCCCAGCGCCGCACCTGGTGCCCGACCCACGGCAGTTCGGTCAGTTCGGTCCGCCCGCCCTCACCGGCGTCCTGCCGGACCAGGTCCCGCAGGGTCCGCGCCGCGAGGTTCGCCGTGGCCACCCCCGAGCCGACGTAACCGCCCGCCCAGCCGAGTCCGGTGGCCCGGTCCAGCGTGACGGTCGCGCACCAGTCGCGGGGCACGCCCAGCACACCCGACCAGGCGTGTTCGATCCGCACGCCGGCCAGCGCCGGGAAGAAGCCGACCAGGATCTCGCGCAGCGCGCGCACGGTCGCCGGCTGCGTCCGCCCGTCGTTGTCGGTGCGCGAGCCGAAGCGGTACGGCACCCCGCGGCCGCCGAGCGCGATCCGGCCGTCGGCCGTGCGCTGCGCGTACATATAGGCGTGCGCCATGTCGCCGAGCGCCTCGCGCCCCGTCCACCCCACGGCCGCCCACTGCTCCTCGGTCAGCGGCTCGGTGGCGATCATCGAGGAGTTCATGGGCAGCCAGGTCCGCTTCTCGCCCTTCAGTGCGGCCGTGAACCCCTCCGTGCAGCGCAGCAGGTAGCGCGCCCGCACGGTCCCGTACGGCGTCACGGCGCGCCCCGGGAGGAGCTCGGTCACCGGCGTCGACTCGTACACCTCGACCCCCAGCGCCTCGACCGCCGCCGCCAGCCCCTTCACCAGCTTCCCCGGATGCACCCGCGCGCCGTGCGGGGTCCAGCTCGACCCGACGGCCCCCGCGATCCGCACCCGCTCGGCGGTCTCCCGGGCGCCGTACAGCTCGCGGTCGTCCTCCCCGTACGACAGCTCGTGCGCGTGGAAGTCCTTCAGCCGGGCCAGCTGCGCGGGCGTCCGGGCGACCTCCAGCACCCCGCCCCGGTGGACGTCCGCGTCGACGCCCTCCGCCGCCACCGCCCGGACGACCTCGTCCACCGTCTCGTTCATGGCCTTCTGCAGCCGTACGGCGGCCTCCCGCCCGTGCAGCCTCGCGTACCGGTCGCGGCCCGCGATGCCGTTGTAGAGCCAGCCCCCGTTGCGCCCGGAGGCGCCGTAGCCGCAGAACCGCTGCTCCAGGACGACGATCCGCAGCGCGGGATCCGCCCGCCTCAGGTAGTACGCCGTCCACAGCCCCGTGTACCCGCCGCCGACGATCACCACGTCGGCGGAGGCGTCGCCGCCGAGCGGCTCCCGCACCGCGGGCAGCCCGTCGTCGGCGTACCAGAAGGAGACCCCGCCGTTCACGAAACCGTTCATGGACGGACGGTAGCCCGCTCCCTGACCAGGGGATAGCAGCCCAGCCCGACGAGGACGGCGACGAAGTGGCCGAAGTCGGCGAGGGTCGGCCCGATGGCCAGCGGGACGGTGTAGACGGCGAGGACGACCCCGAGATACGCGTACCGCCAGGGCGGCCGGATGCGGTGGACGAGCACCGCGACCGCCCCGGCCAGCGCGTAACTCACGCCCACGTCCAGGGTGTTGACCGAGGACTTCGGCGCGAGTCCCTCGTGGATCGCCCGCGCCAGCGCGCCCTCGCTGATCAGCGTCGCCAGCACATGCGCGGCGGCGCACACGGCCAGCCAGCGCGCGGTCCCCAGCCAGCGCTCGACCTGGGCGTGGAAGACGGAGTACAGCGCCACGTACGGCAGCCAGTGACCGCCGTCGATCCACATCGCGCTCGCGACCAGCACCCGCACCGGATGCCGGGACAGCTCATGGATGTTGGTGGACCGCTGCCGCAGGAACTCCTGTTCGAACTCCGGTGACATGTGGTGCAGGGCGACCGTGGTGAAGAACAGGATCGTCAGCCACACATAGGTGCCGGGCGCGCTGCGGACGTACGCCCAAACCGCCCGCCGGACCTGCCGGACCCCGGAAACACCCCTGAGCCGTTTCACGCAGCCCAGTATCGTCCGGGGCGTCGAGATGCTCCGCCGACCGGTCGATCGAGTCGTTCGAGTCGTTCGAGTCGATCGAGGCGAGGGAGATCACCGGCTGCGCTCCTTCAGTTCCCGGGCGTGCTCGCTCAGCTTCTGCCGTTCGTCGACCGGCACATAGGAGAAGCGGGGGCACAGCGTGTACCCCCGCTTGGCCGGGTTCGGGGTCCGCATCAGGGCGACGGCGCTCCGCTTCAGCTCGAACATGGTGTGCACGGCCAGCGGCAGCGCGGGCCTGGACGACTCGACGCCGTCGCCGAGCCCGCCACGGACCTGCTTCGGCTCGCCCGAGAACGCGAGGTAGAGATCGTCGACCAGCGCCGAGTACGCCAGGTCGAACTCGATCAGCGCCATGTCCTCGGCGTCGCCCGCGCTGTCGCCGTTGCGCGGCACGTGCAGCGCCGGGTGGACGGAGTCGTAGTCGACGAGCAGCAACGCGCCCTCGGGCTCGGCGGCGGCCTTCTGGGTGCTGCGGAAGCGGCGCCCGGTCTGGAGCTCACGGAAGCGGGCGTAGTGGGAGTACATCTCCCAGCCGTTGATGAGCTTGTCCTTGTCGGTGACCGTCTTGGCCTTCTCCCCCAGCCGCTTCTCGGGCAGCCCCTCGCCCTCGTCGACGATCTTCCGGATCGCCGCCAGCGCGGACGCCCGGTCCGTCACCTCGACGACCGAGCCGGCGCCCCCGTAGTACTGGTCGCCCGGCACCTGGCCGCCGTGCCGGAAGGCCTTGTCGTCCTTGCAGATCCTCGGGTCTTCGAGCGCATTCTCGATCGCTTCGTAGAATTCGCCGATGGTCCGGTAGCTGCACGCGCCGACGTCGATCGTCCGCAGGCCGGCCGCGCCGTGCAGCGGATGCTCGATCCTGACGAAGCTCGCGACGGCCTCCGGGGTGAGCGGGAGCAGGTTCAGCGTCCCGATCCCGGAGATCAGCGGACTCAGGAACGGGTAACTCGGGATCGGACCGAGGTTCCCGCGCTGCTGGAAGGTGACGGGCTCGGCGCTCGGCTTCTCCCCGATGGCGTTGAGGACGTTGGCCGCGAGGGTCATGTGGAGCATCTCCTCCATGACCACGCTGCGGATCGTCTGCGCCGCGTCGGCGTTGGCGCCCTCCTTGATGGAGTAGAGCGCGGTGAGATAGACGGGGATGGTGCTGAGCTCCACGCCGATGGCCAACTGCAGGGCGGCCTTCAGGTCGTCAAGATTGTCGATCGCTTTCGGTTGGATCGCATTCGGTTCGCTCACTTGTGCTTCACCTTCTTCAGCTCCTCGGCGATCCGGTCGCCCGTGCGGATGGCCAGCGCGGTCATGGTGAGCGTCGGGTTGGACGTGCCGAGCGTCGGCATGCTGCCGCAGCCGACGATGTAGAGGTTCGACAGGTCGTGGCTGCGCTGGTCGGGGTCGACGACGGACTTCGCCGGGTCGAGGCCCATCCGGTGGGTGCCCACGACATGCCCGGCGCCGCGCACCCAGTAGGTTTCGCCGGCGTACTCGACCGCCATGGCGTCGTTCGGGTCGTAGTGGGTGTAGTCGCCGGGCTCGTAGTCGGGACGGCTGACCGGGTTGGCGATGTCCAGGTGCGCGAACAGCTGCCTGCTCGCCTCCGCCGCCCAGGGCAGCGCGGCCCGCACATACTCGGAGAGGTCGTAGTGGATGACCGGACGGTACTGGCCGAGCGGGCCCTTGTAGCGCTCGTCCACGGTGACGCGGTTGGTCGCCTCGGGGTCCTGCTCCAGCTCCCAGGCGATCCGGAACTGGCGGGGCAGGATCTCGCCGAGCCGCTCGCGCAGTCTGCTCCCGTAGAGCAGCACCTTGCCGTCCTTGCCGCCGCCGACCAGGTCGTGGACGGTGTCGTACGGGGCGTTCTCCGGGAAGTTCCAGCCCCAGTTGCCGATCTCGACCACGAAGGCGCTGCGCTCCTTGCGGAAGTCTCCGTCCCGGAAGGCGGGGATGCCGGAGGTGGAGCCGGGGCCGCGGTAGGCGCCGACGTCGTCCTTGAGCAGGCCCCAGGTGAGCAGCAGCGGATGGTCCATCAGGTTCCGGCCGCCCTGGCCGCTGTTGTTGGCGGCCTGGGAGCCGAGCAGCAGGGTGGCGTTCTCGATGGCGTTGGCGGCCAGGACGTAGAAGTCGGCGGTCACGGTCTTCTCGACCGGCGGGCTGCCGTCCTCGAAGTACGTCTTGTAGGTGAGGCCGGTGACCGTCCCCCGTCCGCCCTTCGCCTGGTCGTGCTCGACGCGCACGACGACGGACTGGCTGCGCACGGCGACCCGCGCCCTGGCCGGCTTCCCGCTCTCCGCGGGCCGGTCGGGGTAGTTGACGATGAGGTCGTACAGGGTCTTGAGCGCGTTGTACTTGGCCTGGGCCGGGCAGATCGGGATGCAGCTGGAGTTGCCCTCGCACCGGGTGCCCCGGTCGACGTTCCCGACGGCGCCGACGACCTGGTACGCCGTGCCGGCCTTCGGCTTCGCGGGGGTGGAGTTGCGGCCCGCGGGGGTGTTGCTGATCCTGACCGGGAAGGGGTGGAGCGTGCCGCTGTCGTCGCTCAGCTCGACCGTCAGCCCGGCGCACATCTTGGCCAGGTAGTCGTCGAGATAGCTGGACGGGATCCGCTCCATCGGGAAGTGGTAGGCGCCGCCCGGGAACTTCGCGGTGTTCTTGCTCTTGAAGTACTCCTCGGGCTTGCCGCCGATCCCGGGGTAGTGCTGGTCCTTGACGTTCGCCGAGACGCCGATGATGTTCCACTCGGCCCGCTCGTAGTACGGCTTCAGTTCCTCGTACGACATCGGCCAGTCGACCGCGCGGCCGTACTTCGAGCGCAGCCTGAAGTCGTTGGGGAGCATCCGCAGGCAGGTGCCGAGCCAGTGCAGGGTGGTGCCGCCGAGCGAGCGGGCGTAGTCGCTGCCGAAGGGCAGCGGGCCCTGCTGGACGAACCACCCCTTGTCGCCGGGCGTGCGGGCGATGTCCAGCACGTCCGGCTGCGGAGCCGAACCGCTCGCGGGATAGGGGGCGTTGGGGACCTTGATCAGCGCCTCGTGGAACGCCTCCACATAGGTGTCGTACTTGTCGGCGCTCATCGCCGTGGCCCGGCCGGCCTCCAGGATGAGGATGCGGGGATGCCTGGGCGGCTGCTGGGCCGCGGCCTGTTCGATGACCGTCTTGGCGACGGTCGCCGCGGAGATGCCGCCGCCGACGAGCACGAGGTCGTAGTCGGGCTTCCCGGCTGCTGCGGTGGTGTCGGTGTCTGCGTCGGTGTCTGCGTCGGTCATGACGTCTTCCTCGGCTCAGGAAATCAGGGTCGGGGGCTCGGCCCAGGAGCCGAAGCCCGGCGCCTTGGCGCCCATCGGATGGGTCCCGGCGGCGGCCCAGACCAGTCCCTCGCGGTAGCCCTGGGCGGAGACGACGTGCTCGACGTCGTCCGCGGTCGAGCCGTTCTCGTCCCGGTAGCTGCCGGAGAGCGGGTACCAACTGCCCAGGTACCAGAGCTTGATCAGACTGACGACGACCGGCGCGAAGCGCTTGTTCTCGATCACCTTCGCCTCGACGGCGGCGTGGTCGCCGTGCTTCTCGTCCTCCGCGAGGGCCTCGGCCGCGTACCGGAACAGCTGCCCCGCCTCGCGCTCGCCGATGATCCCCAGCAGCGTGTCGTAGTACGTGTCGATCATGCCGGTGCCGGCCAGCTCGACCCGGTCGAAGCCGGTGAGGACGGCGGACAGGTCGGTGAAAATCTGTTTCGGGGCGGAACGGGTGGAACGGGTGGAACGGGTGGAGATGCCGTCGGACATACGGGTGCTCCAGGTCAAAAGGGGAGGATGGCGCACGAGAGATTTACGTATGCCAAAGGCATTCACCCCGCCAGAGCAGGGACACACCCGACAAACCCACCTTCCGGGCGACCCCCGACGAACACCTGCCCGGCCCCAGCCCCACCCATCGCACAGACGAGCGAACGGGGTGGGGCACACGACCGCGAGGGGCCGGCGAGCGGGACTGCCGTCCAGAACTACCGTCAGCGCCCCCACGGTCCAAGACCGTGGGGGCGCTGACGCTGGTGGATCACAGGGCCCCCTGTCGGATTCGAACCGACGACCTTCGCTTTACAAGAGCGGTGCTCTACCAGCTGAGCTAAGGAGGCATGCGCGCGCGTGTTTCATGTGCGTGCCCGTGCAGTGTACCCAGGTCACCGGGACGGCCCGGCGAAAATTTCCGCGAAGTTCACATGCCTCCAGGTACTGACAGATCCGGCCAACGCGAGGTAGCGTCCTGAGCCAGTTCACTCGTGTGGACTACACCACCACCTTCCTACAACGGATCGTCCGGCACGTTCCTGCCGGTAGAAGGGGGCCTTCGAGCCATGGCCACTGTCACTTTCGACAAGGCGACCCGGGTCTACCCGGGCTCCACCAAGCCCGCCGTCGACGCACTCGACATCGAGATCGCGGACGGCGAGTTCCTCGTCCTGGTCGGTCCGTCCGGCTGCGGCAAGTCCACCTCGCTCCGGATGCTCGCGGGGCTCGAGGACGTCAACGGCGGTGCGATCCGCATCGGCGACCGCGACGTCACGCACCTGCCGCCCAAGGACCGGGACATCGCCATGGTGTTCCAGAACTACGCGCTCTACCCGCACATGACGGTCGCCGACAACATGGGCTTCGCGCTCAAGATCGCCGGCGTCAACAAGGCGGAGATCCGGCAGAAGGTCGAAGAGGCCGCGAAGATCCTCGACCTCACCGAGTACCTCGACCGCAAGCCGAAGGCCCTCTCCGGCGGTCAGCGCCAGCGTGTCGCGATGGGCCGCGCCATCGTGCGTGAGCCGCAGGTCTTCCTCATGGACGAGCCGCTGTCCAACCTGGACGCCAAGCTCCGTGTGTCGACCCGTACGCAGATCGCCTCGCTGCAGCGCCGTCTCGGCATCACCACCGTGTACGTGACCCACGACCAGGTCGAGGCCCTGACCATGGGCGACCGGGTGGCGGTCCTCAAGGACGGTCTGCTCCAGCAGGTCGACACCCCGCGCAACATGTACGACCGGCCCGCCAACCTCTTCGTGGCCGGCTTCATCGGCTCCCCGGCGATGAACCTCGTCGAGGTCCCGATCGCCGACGGCGGCGTGAAGTTCGGCAACGCGGTGGTGCCGGTGCAGCGTGACGCGCTCTCCGCCGCCAGCGACAAGACGGTCACCGTCGGCGTCCGCCCCGAGCACTTCGACGTGGCCACCGAGGAGGAGAAGGGCCTCGCGGTCGTCGTGAACGTCGTCGAGGAGCTCGGCTCCGACGCCTTCGTCTACGGCACCGCCCAGGTCGGCAGCGAGACGAAGGACCTCGTGGTCCGCGTCGGCGGCCGTGACGTCCCGGAGAAGGGCAGCACGCTGCACGTCGTCCCGCGCGCGGGCGAGACCCACGTGTTCTCGACGTCGACGGGCGAGCGCCTCTCCGACTGACGACGTCAGCCACGAGGTCAGCAGCGAAGGATTAAACCCGGGTAATTCACCCAGGTTGACGAAAAGGGCCCCGCAGCCTGATGCGAGGCCCTTTTCCATGCCCACAGAATCCCCGCACAGCGGACATTTCGCCAGGCGCTCGTCAACCCCTTACCCAAAAAGGAGCACGCCTTCATCCCCCGTCCGGGTGACTAAATGTCGCCAAATCATTACTGCGCGCTACCCTCTCACGCGTGAAGCACTCCGCGAACCACTCCACCACCCAGCGCACGCGCCGCGGCCAGGGCGGCCCAGCCCGCCGGATCGGCCGCTCGCTCGCCCTCGTCCTGCCCGTCGTCATGGTGCTCTCCGGGACCCTCGCGGTCACCCGGGTCAACTGGTCGGGGGACCCCTCGGATTCGGTGCTCACCGCCTCCGACGTCTCCGCCGCGCACCAGTCCTCGCACAACGCCGCCAAGGCCCCGCAGGACGTCCTGCGCGACCAGCTGCTGACCGAGCTCCAGGAGAAGGACCCGGGCGTCGCCCTGACCCACCTCCAGGCCGCGGTCAACGGCAAGCCGTCGCTGGCCAGGCACTGTTCCTCCATCGCCCGCGCCCTCGGCCGCGCGGCGGTCCGCGCGTACGGCCCCACTCGCGCGCAGTCCTACTCCCGCCCGGTCTGCGACACGGCCTTCGCCTCCGGCGTCCTGGCCGCCCAGGGCTGACCCACCCCGGTCCCCCACGACCCACAAGCCCGAGAACGGGCCTGAAAGGCCCACACTGCCCTGAGCGGCCCCTTCCCCGGGGGCCGCTCATCGGAAGCTCCCATCGGGGCCACCGCGCAGCGGGACGGGCCGACCGCCAGGGCAGCCGACCGTCGGGACGGGCCGGCCGTCGGGCGGTCGGCCCGTCCGGGATCCCCGCGTCGGGGGACCCGCGCGGCTCGGAACCCGTGCCACGTACAGTGCGGGCATGACCGATCCGCGCGCCGCGTCCCGCCCCACTCAAGCCGTCATCCTGGCCGGTGGCCAGGGATCACGGCTGCGTCCGTACACCGACGACCGGCCCAAGCCGATGGTCGAGATCCCCGGCACGGGGACGCCGATCATCGGCCATCAGCTCGGCTGGCTCGCCGAGGAGGGCGTCACCGACGTCGTCGTCTCCTGCGGTCATCTCGCCGAGGTGCTGCAGGACTGGCTGAAGTCGGCCGAGCTGCCGGTCAAGGTCACCACCGTCGTGGAGAGCGAGCCCCTGGGCCGCGGCGGCGGCCTGAAGTACGCGGCCGCCCATCTGCCCCACCCCGACCGGCCCTGGTACGCCACCAACGGCGACATCTGGACCCGCTTCTCGCTGCGCGAGATGGCCGACTTCCACACCGAGCGCGACGCCATAGCGACGCTCGCGCTGGCGCGTCCGCGCATCCCGTGGGGGGCCGTGCAGACCGACGGGTTCGGTCACATCACGGACTTCATCGAGGCCCCGCCCACCACCTACGAGATCAACGCGGGCGTGTACGTCTTCTCGCCGCAGTTCGCCGGGCTGCTGCCCGCCCGCGGCGACCACGAGCGGACGACGTTCCCGCAGCTGGCCCGTGAGCTGCGGCTGGCCGGCTATCCGCTCCCGCAGGGGGCGTACTGGCGCGCCATCGACACCGCGAAGGACCTCACCGAGGCCGCGAAGGAGCTGGCGGCCCTCGGCCGCTGACCGACACGACCATGGGGCACGACCAGGGGGCACGACATGGGGGCGCCGCGCGCTGATCCGCGCGGCGCCCCCCATGAGACGTGTGCTCGGGGTCGGTGACCGAACGCCCTACCCGAGCAACCCGCCCACCAGTCCCGGCTGGCCCGACGACGACGACGATCCGCCGCCGTCCGAACCGCTGGTCGAGCCGCCCCCACCGGAGCTGCTCGACGAACCGCCCGACGCGGGGCCGGAGCTGGTCGCCGGGGCCTCCTCCACCGGAGCGGACTGCTCGGGCGGGGCCTCGCCCGCGGTGCCCTGGGTCTGGCTGGGCGCGCCGGCGCCCTCCGCGTCCTCGGAGGAGTCCCGCTCCTCGGCGGGCTCGCTGTCCGTGCCGGCCGTCGGGGCCGCCGAGGTGGCGCCCTGGGTCGGCGAGGTGACGGCGTCGGGCTTGCGGGACGCCGTGTGCGTGCCGGACTTCTCCGGGAGCGGCGAGCCGGGCAGTTCGTTGCGCGGGGGCTCGCCCGGGCCGGGCACGACCACCCGGTCCGCGTCGCGCACGGCGCCGCCGAGCAGCGAGCCGACCAGCAGCGTCAGACCGACGACGATCGCGGTGACGAGCGCGCCGCGGCGCAGCACGTAACGGCGCAGCTCCCACAGGTCGGAGCGCGGTCCGAGGCGGCGCCAGGCGCCGGCGGCGAGCCGGCCGTCGACCGAGTAGACGGGGGCGCCGGCGATGATCAGCGGCGACCAGGCGGCGAGGTAGATGATGTCGGGGGTGTCGTAGACCGGGACGGTCTTCCAGCTGACGGTGACGATGAGCGCGGCCGAGAGCCCGGCGCCGACCACCGCGGCGACCCGCTGCCAGCAGCCCAGGACCGTGAGCACGCCGACGACGACCTGGAGGAAGGCGATGACGAGGCCGGAGCCGACCGGGTGGTGCAGCGCGAACTGGCGCAGCGGCTCGGCGACTTCCCACGGGTGCAGGGTGTTCAGCCACTTCACCATGGAGCCGCGCTTGCCGCCGTCGAAGTAGACGGGGTCGCACAGCTTGCCCATGCCGGCGTAGATGGAGATGAAGCCGAGGAAGATGCGCAGCGGGAGCAGGACCACGCCGAGGTTCATCCGGCGGCCCGGATAGTAGGCGTGCCGGGCGGGGTCCTCGGCCCGGCGGCTGCGCCGGGTGCCGTCCGCCCCGTCGTGCGCCCCGTCGTGCGCACCGCCGTCCGCCTCGTCGAAGTCCTCGAACCGGGCGTCGTCGTAGGCGGGTTCGTCGTAGGCGCTGCCGACGGTGCGCATGTGCGGCAGCAGGCGGTTCTCGCCGGCGGCGGGGGCGCGCTGTGCGCCGACGATGGGGGTTTCGAGGGTCTGCGCGGCGAGGTCGCCGTCGTAGCCCCGGTCGCCGACGCCGACGCGGGGGATGACCTGGGTGGCTCCGGCGTCGGCCGCGGGCGGTTCGCCGTGGCCGACGCTGCCTGCCCGCACGGCCTGGAGCAGCCGGTGGGCGCCGGTGTCGTCCGGGGCGGACTTGCCGCTCCAGACGACGGCCCGCCGACGGCCCCCCGATGCGGCGCCCGCCGCGCCCGCTCTGCCCGCCGCCCCGACGACGGGGATGCGCGCGGTGTCCTCGATGGCGCTCACGTGCCGGGCGATCCGCGGGGATTGGTTACGCCGCGCCGACGCGTTCAACTGCACGCGGAAGCTCGCGTGACTGACGATGATCTGCGCCGGATCGCTCGGCACCTTCACCATGCTCAGCGCGGGAGCGTCATCGAATCCGGATCCGGCATCGAATCCCGACGAGCGGCCCCCCGTGGGTGTGCGGGGTGTTCTGGTGTCCACACTCATCTAACCGAGTGACGTGTGTTTAGGACACTGCTTTGACCCGCCAGATCTGTCCGGACTCCGTCAAGGTTGCACTACCCGCCCGGATTAACCCATTCGGGTTAACTTCCGCATGCCCGTTCAGACCGTGAGCGGAGCCGCCGGCAGCACCCGCCCCCGCCGTGGCCGCCCCGCCCCGCCCCGCCCCTCAGACCCGCCGTCGAGCCGCCTCGTAGAGCACGATCCCCGCCGCCACACCGGCGTTGAGCGATTCCGCGCCACCCGGCATCGGGATCCGCACCCGGTGGTCGCAGGTCTCGCCGACCAGCCGGGACAGGCCCTTGCCCTCGCTGCCCACGACGATGACCACCGGGCCGTCCAGCGCCGCGAGTTCGCCGACCTCGGACTCGCCGTCGGCGGCCAGGCCGACGACCACGATGCCGGCCTTCTTGTAGGCCTCCAGGGCGCGGGTCAGGTTGGTCGCGCGGGCGACCGGGGTACGGGCGGCCGTACCGGCGGACGTCTTCCACGCGCCGGCCGTCATACCGGCCGCACGACGCTCGGGGACGACGACGCCGTGGCCGCCGAACGCGGAGACGGAGCGGACGACGGCGCCCAGGTTGCGCGGGTCGGTCACCCCGTCGAGGGCCACGATCAGCGGGTCCTCGCCGTTGTCGTAGGCCGCCGCCGCCAGGTCCTCGGGGTGCGCGTACTCGTACGGCGGGACCTGGAGGACCAGGCCCTGGTGGTTGAGGCCGTTGGTCATCCGGTCCAGCTCGGGACGCGGGGCCTCCATGAGGTGGATGCCGCCGCGCTCGCCGGCGAGCTGGAGCGCCTCGCGCACCCGCTCGTCGTTGTCGATGAACTGCTGGACGTAGAGCATCGTCGCGGGGACGCCGCCGCGCAGCGCCTCGACGACCGGGTTGCGGCCGACGACCATCTCGGACGTGCCCTTGCCGCCCCGCCCGCGCTGCACGGGCCGGCGCACGGCCTGCTTCGCCTTGGCGCCGGCGATGCGGTTCTTCTTGTGCCCCTTGCGCATCTCGGCGGGCGGGGTCGGGCCCTTGCCCTCCAGGCCTCGGCGCCGCTGGCCGCCACTGCCGACCTGCGCGCCCTTCTTGCCGGACATGCGGCGGTTGTTGGCTGCCATGAGTGACTCGTCTCCGTGAGCTGCGTACGTACGTGTGTGGTGCGGACGTCTGCTGTCGTCTGCTGTCGTCTTATGCAGTGTGCCGCCCGGACGGCCGGGCGGCACAGTCGATCAAGGACGGGACTACCGCGGACCCAGCGTCCAGCGCGGGCCCTGCGGGCCGTCCTCGATGGTCAGGCCGGACTGGGTGAGCTGGTCGCGGATGGCGTCCGCGGTCGCCCAGTCCTTGCGCCCGCGGGCCGACTCGCGCTGGTCGAGCACGAGCCGGACGAGGCTGTCGACCACGCCGTGCAGGTCCTCGCCCCGGCTCTCCTCGCCGGCCCAGTGCGCGTCGAGCGGGTCCAGACCGAGGACGCCGAGCATCGCGCGGACCTCGGCGAGCCGGGCCACGGCGGCTTCCTTGTCGTCGGCGGCGAGGGCCGAGTTCCCCTGCCGGACCGTGGTGTGCACGATGGCCAGGGCCTGCGGGACGCCCAGGTCGTCGTCCATCGCCTCGGCGAAGGCCGGCGGCACCTCGGCGGCCGGCTCCACGACTCCCCCGGCCTTCTCGACGACGCGCTGCACGAAGCCCTCGATCCGCGCGAACGCCGACTCGGCCTCGCGCAGCGACTCCTCGCTGTACTCGATCATCGAGCGGTAGTGCGGGGTGCCCAGGTAGTAGCGGAGCACGATCGGGCGCCACTGCTTGACCATCTCGGAGACCAGCACCGAGTTCCCGAGGGACTTCGACATCTTCTCGCCGCTCATGGTGACCCAGGCGTTGTGCACCCAGTACCGCGCGAACTCGTCGCCGTAGGCCTTGGCCTGGGCGATCTCGTTCTCGTGGTGCGGGAAGATCAGGTCGAGGCCGCCGCCGTGGATGTCGAAGACGGAGCCCAGGTACTTGTGCGCCATCGCCGAGCACTCCAGGTGCCAGCCCGGACGCCCCCGGCCCCACGGCGTCTCCCAGTCGGGCTCGCCCGGCTTGGTCGCCTTCCACATCGCGAAGTCACGCGGGTCGCGCTTGCCGGTGATGCCCTCCTCGGGCGGCTGGCGCAGGTCGTCCAGGTCCTGGTTGGACAGTTCGAGATAGCCCGGGAAGGAGCGCACGTCGAAGTAGACGCTGCCGTCGGCCTCGTAGGCGTGTCCGCGCTCGATCAGGCCGCGCATCATCTCGATCATCTCGGGGACGTGCCCGGTGGCGCGCGGCTCGTAGGTCGGCGGGAGGCAACCGAGGGCCTGGTAGCCGTCGTTGAACGCGCGCTCGTTGTCGTAGCCGATGGACCACCAGGGGCGGCCCTGGTCGTGCGACTTGGTGATGATCTTGTCGTCGATGTCGGTGACGTTGCGGATGAACGTGACGTCGTAGCCGCGGTAGGCGAACCAGCGGCGCATGATGTCGAAGTTCAGGCCCGACCGGATGTGCCCGATGTGCGGGGCCGCCTGCACGGTGGCGCCACAGAGGTAGATCGAGACACAACCCGGCAGAAGCGGGGCGAAGTCACGGATCTGCCGGGCACTGGTGTCGTACAGGCGAATAGTCACCACTCCAGGGTAGTGGGCGTCGGACAGTGCCCCGAGCCCCTTCCCCCCACGGCCACACATTCGTGACATGCCCCCCGCGCGGACCGGACGGACGCGCCGCCGGACGCGCCGGACGCGCCGGACAGGGGTGCTCAGCCGGTGCGGGCCACCAACGCCGTGGCGATCGCCATCAGTCCCTCGTCCCGGCCCGGGAAGCCGAGCCCGTCCGTGGTCGCGCCCGAGACCGACACCGGGGCGCCCGCCGCCGCCGACAGGATCTGCTGCGCCTCGTCGCGGCGCTTGCCGATCTTGGGGCGGGGGCCGACGACCTGCACGGCGATGTTGCCGATGACGAAGCCGGCCGCGCGCACGATCCGGGCCGCCTCCGTGAGCAGCGTGACGCCCGACGCGCCGGACCACTCGGGGCGCCCGGTGCCGAAGTGCTGCCCCAGGTCACCGAGTCCGGCGGCGGAGAACAGCGCGTTGCAGGCGGCGTGCGCGACGACGTCCGCGTCGGAGTGCCCGGCCAGGCCGGGGCCCTGCCCTTCCCACTTCAGGCCCGCGCACCACAGCTCGCGGCCCTCCTCGAAGGCGTGGATGTCGGTGCCGATGCCGACCTGGGGCAGCGGGTACGGCTCAGAAGCCATCGTTGAGCCTCCTGCGGGCCAGGACCGCCTCCGCAAGGACCAGGTCCAGCGGGCGGGTGACCTTGAAGGCCTCCTCGTGACCGGGGACGACGACGACCGTCAGACCGAGCTGCTCCACCATGCTGGCGTCGTCGGTGACGTTGTCCGTGACCGTCTCGTGGGCGCGGATCAGCGTGGCCCGGTCGAAGCCCTGCGGGGTCTGCACGGCCCGCAGCCGGGCCCGCTCGGGAGTGGCCACGACCGGCTCGGGGTCGCCGGCGGTCGCGGCCGGTTCGACCTCCTTGACGGTGTCCGCGAGCGGCAGCGCCGGGACGACGGCCGGGGCGCCGTCGCGGACGGCCTCGATGACGGCGTCCACCGTGTCCACCGGGACGAGCGGCCGGGCGGCGTCGTGCACCAGCACGATGTCGTGGCCGGACGGCAGCGCGTCCAGGCCCAGCTTCACGGACTCCTGGCGGGTGTCGCCGCCGGGGACGACCAGGAAGTCGGTGCGGTCGGGCAGCGCGTGCGCGTCCAGCAGCGACTTCACCTCGGCCGTGCCGTCCGGCGGGGCCACGACGACCACCAGGGATACGGCGCGGGAGGCGGCGAGGGCGCGCACCGCGTGGATCAGCATGGGCGTTCCGCTCAGCGCGCGGAGCGCTTTGGGGGCGCCCGGACCGAGGCGGACACCCCGGCCGGCGGCCGGAATCACCGCGGCCGTGCGGGCGGACGCCGGGGAAGGACGTGAATCGTCAGACATCGGTTCCTGTCAGGTTTGTGTGCTCGGCCTACGTGGGTATGGCCTGGGAAGTGCCGGGCGCGACGCCTTGACCGGACCCTTCCGTGACGCACCGGTCGAGGCAGCAGCCGGGCCCGGCACAGCAGTACGGGGACCAGTATCGCCAGTATCGGGATCACCGGTATCGATCGGGGGAGCCACCTTCGCCCTTCGCCGCAGCAGGGCGCACGGCGGTCAGCGAGCATGAATATGCCGCAGCGCCCGGCGACGGGAAATACGTCATCGGGCACCGCGGCATTTCAGTGTTCTTCGTTCCTCAGTGTGCTGAGGCCGGTCTCGGGCAGAGGGCCGACTTCAGGACGCGAGAACCTCGTCGAGCAGGGCTTCTGCCTTGTCCTCGTTGGTGTTCTCCGCGAGAGCGAGCTCGCTCACCAGGATCTGGCGGGCCTTGGCGAGCATGCGCTTCTCACCGGCGGAGAGTCCGCGCTCGCGCTCACGACGCCACAGGTCACGCACGACTTCCGCGACCTTGATGACATCGCCGGAGGCGAGCTTCTCCAGATTTGCCTTGTAACGACGCGACCAGTTCGTGGGCTCCTCGGCGTACGGCGCGCGCAGCACCTCGAAGACCCGGTCCAGCCCGTCCTGACCGACCACATCACGCACGCCGACGAACTCCGCATTGTCCGCTGGCACACGTACCGTCAGGTCGCCCTGGGCGACCTTCAGCACCAAGTAGGTCTTGTCCACGCCTTTGATCTGGCGAGTTTCGATGGCCTCGATCAGCGCGGCCCCGTGATGGGGATAGACCACGGTGTCGCCAACCTTGAACGTCATGTGACAGGTACCCCTTCCGTGGCTATCCAGGGTAACACGGAAACTGCGGGTTCTGAATGGCGTTTTCGCAGGTCAGGGCATATCTCGGGGCTTGACAACTCTAACAGGAACGTGCTGCGCAGGGGCCGCGGAAGCAGGTATTCGCAGGTCGGAGCGGCTCTTCGAGGGGGGTGAAACGCGTACGTTACACACATCCGGAGCCCCGCCCGATCGGCCGAACGTCCACATATGTCCGCTTCCACGCGTGCGACTTCCGCTACTCCGTTCGGTGCGCGTGGCCGGATACGAGTCGTTTCCGGAATTGATCATCGACTGTTCGACCAGGCCCGTGATCAATTCCGCGGGCGATCTCTTATTCCTTCACGAAAATCCCTGAGCTGACCCTGAGCGGACGTCGAGCGCGCTTATGTGAATGGCGTACCGGCGGGAAGACGACAGGTGAAGCGAAAGTGACTCGTGGGTCGGTTGCGGTGGTCGGGGCGGGTGCCGCGGAAGAGCGGCCGACGCGTCCGTCGGGGCCCCGGTTCCCTCTAGAGGCGGGTCGGGTGCGGCGGCGCGGGAACGGCTCGGTAACCTAAGGCCGCTGACAGACCCTTAGAGCGGCTTTATCCAGAGAAAAGCCGCCCCGTGCGTTCAAGGAGTTGCCGCCGCCGTGAGCAGCAGCCTTCGACGCGGCGCCCTCGCCGCTTCCGCCATCGCGTTCTCGATCGCCTCGCTCGCCGCCTGCGGGGCCGGCAACGACTCCCAGACCCTGGAGATCAAGCCGGACAACGCCGCCACCAGCGTCGGCGACATCAAGCTGCAGAACGTCCTCGTCATCACCCAGCCGGACATGGAGTCGACCGGGCCCGCCGTCATCTCGGCGACCGTCTTCAACAGCGGCGACCACGCCCAGACGCTGGACTCCATCACCGTCGACGGCATCGACCAGCCCGCCGAGCTCAAGCCCGCCTCGGGCAGCGGCAAGCTGACCGTGCCGGCCGGCGGCTCGGTCGTCATCGGCGGCGCGAACAACGCGTCCGCGGTCCTGGAGAGCAGCAGCGAGGCCGTTCAGAACGGCGACGCGCAGAAGGTCACCTTCACCTTCAGCGAGACCGGCGAGGTCGACCTGCGCGCCTTCGTCGTCCCCGCCGAGAGCTACTTCTCGTCGTGGGGCCCGAGCGCGCCGGAGAGCGCCGCGGGCTCCTCGGAGTCGCCGTCCGGGGAGGCCTCGCCCTCCGACACCGCTGCCGCCGAGGGCGGCGCCCCCTCCGACACGGCCTCGCCGACCTCCTCGGACACAGCGGCGGCCGGCCACTGAGCCGTAGGCCCGCAGGACCGTATGTGTGAGGGGCGGCACCCTGCACAGGGTGCCGCCCCTCACACACATCTCCAACCGCTCCGGCTACGGCCTACAGCCACGCTTTGCGGCTTACGGCTTACGGCTTACGGCTTACGGCTCGAACTTGTAGCCCAGGCCGCGGACCGTGACCAGGTAGCGCGGGGCTCCCGGGTCGGGCTCGAGCCCCATCCCCGACGCACCCCTCGCACCGCTACGCGGGCCGCAGGGTGCTGCGCCGGACCCCGTCCGCCGACCCGAGCACGCCCCACTTCTACGGCTCGAACTTGTAACCCAAGCCGCGGACCGTGACCAGGTAGCGGGGGGCTCCCGGGTCGGGCTCGATCTTGGCGCGGAGGCGCTTCACGTGGACGTCCAGGGTCTTGGTGTCGCCCACGTAGTCGGCGCCCCAGACCCGGTCGATGAGCTGCATCCGGGTCAGCACGCGGCCCGCGTTGCGCAGCAGCATCTCCAGGAGGTCGAACTCCTTGAGGGGGAGGTCGACCTTGGAGCCGGAGACGGTGACGACGTGCCGGTCGACGTCCATGCGGACCGGGCCCGCCTCCAGGGCGGCCGGAGTCACCTCCTCCGGCTCGCCGCGGCGGCGCAGGACGGCCCGGATGCGGGCGACCAGCTCGCGGGAGGAGAAGGGCTTGGTGACGTAGTCGTCGGCTCCTATCTCCAGCCCGACGACCTTGTCGATCTCGCTGTCCTTGGCGGTCACCATGATCACGGGAACGTTGGAGCGGCCGCGCAGCTGGCGGCACACCTCCGTGCCGGGCAGACCCGGCAGCATCAGGTCGAGGAGGACGAGATCGGCGCCGTTGCGCTCGAACTCGTCCAGTCCGTCGGGCCCTGTGGTCGCGACGGCGACCTCGAAGCCCTCCTTGCGGAGCATGTAGGACAGGGCGTCGGAGAAGGACTCCTCGTCCTCGACGACGAGCACTCGGGTCACGGATGGACCTCCGGGGCGGAAAGCGTCTGGTACGCGGTCGGATCGGGGGAAGAGGCGCGGGGTGGTGCCTGGGGTGAGGGATGAGGAGAGGAGTGGGTGACCTCGTCGATGTCGTCGGCGTCCTCGACGTCGACCTCGTCCGGGTCCGGATGCTGCTGCGCGCGGTCGCGGGCCGGGGCCGCCTCCGGCAGCCGCAGGGTGAACGTGGAGCCCTGGTTCTCGGCGCTCCACACCGTGACCTCCCCGCCGTGCGAGGCGGCCACGTGCTTGACGATCGCCAGCCCGAGGCCGGTGCCTCCGGTGGCCCGGGAGCGGGCCGGGTCGACGCGGTAGAAGCGCTCGAAGATGCGCTCCTTGTCCTTGTCGGAGATGCCGATGCCCTGGTCGGTCACGGCGATCTCGATCAGGTCCCCGCCCGGCGCGGTGACCCGGCGGGCGGCTATCCCGACGCGGGTGCGGGCGGGCGAGTAGTTGACGGCGTTCTCGACCAGGTTGCCGAGGGCCGCGGCCAGCTGGCCCCGGTTGCCGAAGACCCGCAGGTCGGCGGTGCCGGCGGCGGCCATGGTGATCTGCTTGGCCCCCGCCTGGTGCCGGCAGCGGTCGACGGCCTCGGCGACGAGTTCGTCGATGCCGACCGGTTCGGCGTCCTCGAGGGGATCGTCGTTCTGGACCCTCGACAGGTCGATGAGCTCCTGGACCAGGCTGGTCAGCCGGGTGGCCTCGATCTGCATACGGCCGGCGAACCGCTCCACCGCCTCCGGATCGTCCGAGGCGTCCATGACGGCCTCGGAGAGGAGGGAGAGCGCGCCGACCGGCGTCTTCAGCTCATGGCTGACGTTCGCCACGAAGTCCCGCCGGACCGCCTCGATCCGTCGGGCCTCGGTGAGGTCCTCGACGAGCAGCAGCACGAGCCGGGAGCCCAGCGGGGCCACTCTGGCGGACACGGCGAGGGCCTCGCCGCGCCCGGTTCCGCGCCGGGGCAGATCCAGCTCGACCTGGCGTATCTCGCCGTCGCGCCTGGTGTCCCGGGCCATCTTCAGCATGGGCTCGACGCTGAGCCGGCCGCCGCGCACCAGCCCGAGGGCGTACGCGGCGGAGCTTGCCTTGACGACGGCGTCCACCTCGTCGAGCACGACGGCGGAGGAGCGAAGCACGGACAGGACGGTGTCCACACCCGGCGGAAGCACCGGGTCCGTGTGCAGGGAGGTGCGCGTGGGGCGCTTCTGCTCCCGCTCGCTCCAGCGGAACGCCAGCATGGCGATGACGCCGGTGAGCACCCCGGCGATCGCTGCCGCTGCGGCGACCGCCGCGTTCACGTCCATGCACCCAGGTTAGGCATGGCATCCGTCTTGGCCACAGCCATCGAGGTGCGAGCTCGAACACTCGTCGCCCAGAGTTCACCTTGGAGCCAGTGGTGGTTCATTTGAGGTGACGGAAATCGACGCGTACGGGGCGGAGCGTGGGACTGTGGGGTTCGCAGCACCGGTGACAAGGCCGGTCAGCACCGGTCCGGCGGCCGGTTCCGACCTGTTTTCGACCTGGTTCCGACCTGGTTCCGACTGGTTCCGATGGCCGGTTTCCGGCCATCGGAAGCGAACCCGAACCCGAACCAGAAGCCGAACCCGAAGCCGATAGCCGGACCCCAAGAACGACGTACGAGAGGGAACCCTGATGCGGGACGCGTACCACGAGGAACTGGACTCGATCGGCGACAGCCTGGTGGAGATGGCCCGGTTGGTCGGGTCGGCCATCGGACGCGCCACGACGGCCATTCTCGACGCCGACCTGAAGCTGGCCGAGAGCGTCATCGAGGCCGACAAGAAGGTCGACGAGCTGCAGCACGACCTGGAGGCGCGGGCGATAGCGCTGCTCGCGCGGCAGCAGCCGGTCGCGACCGACCTGCGGATAGTCGTCACATCGCTGCGAATGTCGGCCGACCTGGAGCGCTCGGGCGACCTCGCCCAGCACGTGGCGAAGCTGGCGCGGCTGCGCTTCCCGAACCGCGCGGTCCCGCACGACCTGCACGCCACGGTCCTGGAGATGGGCCAGCTCGCGCAGCGCCTGATGGCGAAGTCCGCGGAGTGCATCATCACCAAGGACGTCGACCTGGCGCTCCAGCTGGAGTCCGACGACGACGCCATGGACCTGCTGCACCGCACGCTCTTCCAGCACCTGATCGACGACCGCTGGAAGCACGGCATCGAGACGGCCGTCGACGTCACCCTGCTGGGCCGCTACTACGAGCGGTTCGCCGACCACGCGGTGGCCGTCGCCAAGCGCGTGGTCTTCCTGGTCACGGGCGAGCACGCGGACGAGCTCCAGCCCGACATCCAGCCGGACATCCAGACGTCGGCGGGGACGGGGACGGCGGCCGAGGGGGCCTGAAAAGGGCTCGAACCGTCTCCCGGGGGCGTGCGCGAGCCACTGTGCGCCGTTGATGCGCCCAGCGGAACGGGCATGGAATGGGCACAGGCCCTACGCCTCCGGGAGGAACCCATGGCCGAGTCCCCCATCGCTCCCACCCCCGACCCCACGCAGGAACGCCCGACCGAGCAGCCCGCCGAGATCAGGAGCCTGACCCTGATCGCCGCGTGCGGCTGCGGATCCGGGTGCGGCTGCGGATGTCAGTCGGGCGGTCCCTGCCAGTGCGGCTGAGGCCGCGCGAAGCGAACGTACGAGGCTGAAGGGCCCCGGTGCCGGTCACGGCGCCGGGGCCTTCGTCGTGCGGCGCCGCCGCCCCGGTCGCAGCAGGTGCCGGGCAGGGTGACCATGGACGTCGGGCTACGCGCACCGGCACCACCATCGGCACACCATCAGCACCGGCATCGGCATCGGGAGGCATCCGTGGCGCACACCGGAGCACCGACGTGACAGGCGCGACCGACGTACTGATCGTGGGGGCCGGTCCGGTCGGACTGAGTGCGGCAGCGGAGCTGCGTCGGCACGGGGTGCGCTGCCGGCTCGTCGACCGCCTGCCGGCCCGGCTTCCGTACGCGAAGGCGGTCGGCATCCAGCCGCGCACGCTGGAGATCTGGGACCGGATGGGTCTGGCCCGGTCGGTCCTGGAGGCGGCCTCGGTCCTGCGCGGCCAGCTGATCTACGTCAACGGCCGGGAGCAGGCGCGCATCGATCTCACCTTGCCGCCCGAGGTGCCCTACGAGTTCGCCGCGCTGCCGCAGTACGAGACCGAGCGCCTGCTGGAGGAGTACGTCGCCGGCTTCGGCACCTTCATCGAACGCGGCACCGAGCTCCTGGGGTTCACCCAGGACGACGACGGCGTCACCGCGCGCCTGCGCACCTCCTCCGGCGCGGAGGAGGAGTTCCGGACCGGCTATCTGATCGGCTGCGACGGAGCGCACAGCACCGTGCGCAAGGGGCTGGGCCTCAGTTACGAGGGGGCGGCCTTCGCCGAGGAGTACATGCTGGGCGACGTCGAGGCGGACTGGGACCTGCCCCACGGCTACGGCCTGCGCTCCCTGCACCGCACGGCCGACGGCGCCACCGACGACATCCTGGTCTGCATCCCCCTGCCCGGCGCGGGCCGCTACCGCATGTCGATGCTGGTCCCGCCGGAACTCTCGACAGCGAGGGCGAGGGGGGCGAGGGCGGGGGCGGGGGATGGCAACGGTGACGGTGACGGCGACGGCGTGGCCCACGGCCTGGAGGGCGACCGCGCCCCGGAACTCCACCATCTCCAGACGGTCGTGGACCGCCTGGCCCCCAAGCCCGCGCTGCTCTCCCGTCTCCGCTGGTCCTCCGTCTTCCGCATCAGCCACCGCATCGTGGACCGCTACTCCGACGGACGGGTCTTCGTCGCGGGCGACGCCGCCCACATCCATCCGCCCACCGGCGCCCAGGGCATGAACACCGGGATCCAGGACGCGTGCAACCTGGCCTGGAAGCTCGCGCTGGTCGTCAAGGGGGAGGCCGGGCCCGCTCTCCTCGCCACCTACGACGCGGAGCGCCGTCCGGTCGGCGAGGAGGTCGTCGGCCGTACCGTCCGGCACGCCACCCAGGGCATCGAAGCCGACCCCGACAACCCGCGCACCCTGCTGCTCCGCGAGGCCCAACTCCTCATCGACTACCGGAACGGCCCCCTGGCCACCGCCCCGCACGGCCCGCCCGACGCCCCCCAACCCGGCGACCGCGCCCCCGACTGCCCCGGTCTGACCACCCCCGCGGCCGCGTACCCCTGGCGCCTGCTGGACATCCTGCGCAACCGCCCGGACCACGTACTCCTCCTCTACGCGACCGACCCCACGGAGGCGGCGAAGGCCGCAACACAGGCACAGGCACAGGCACCCGGTATGCAGACGATCGTCATCCTGGCCCGGGAATCCACCCCGACACTCGCCGCCCCGGACACCCTGCCGGTCCCCGCCTACCGAGACACCGCAGCCGAATTCGCCCGCCTCTACCGCCCCGAGGGCCCCACCGGCTACATCCTCCGCCCAGACGGCCACCTGGCGTCCCGCTTCCCCCTCACCGCCACAACGAGTGCCGTCTCCGACTACATGACCACGTGGTCCCCGCCGAAGACTGCGCTTCGGCCGTGACCTAGCAGTCATAGCGGTGCGCGTAGGGCAGTTCGGGGCACCGGCGGCAGAGGAAGAGGTAGATGCCGCCCAGGTCGCCCATGGCCATGTCCAGGTCTGCTTCTCCGGTGATGCTGAGGAGGTGTTCCATGCGGTGACCGCGCCCGCAGACCGGCCAGTCGGGCGGCTGGTTCCAGGCCGGGTATCCACCGACCTTGTTCTGCAGCGCGCATGCCCACTGTGTGTACTCCAGCCCGAAGCGCTCTTCGAGTTCCTCGATGCGAGGCCGCGATGCCTGCCGGAGTTCCTCCGGGAAGTCCCAGTTCGGGTACTCCACCACCTGAGTCGGGGACACGGTGCACGGGTGGGGCAGGAAGTCCTCGTCGTACTCGCCCTGCCGCGGAGCGGGGATGTCCCGCAGCACTCCGCCGGCGAGAACCACCTCCTCGCTGCGCCAGTAGAGCCGCGGCAACGCGGCGCACGCCGGGTCCTGGGGGTGGATCAACGCACACCACACCAGCTGGAGCACGTCCGTGCCCGGTGGGAACTGCAGCTGGGGCACATCGCGCGCGAACAGCTGGACGACCGGCACCATCGGGGCCGTCCCGGCCGGACGCTTCTCGTTGGGCCAGGCCCAGTGCCCTGGTTGCCCGCAGTAGGGCCAGGGCTCGCCGGCGGGCCAGAGCATGGGGCCGCCCAGGGAACTCTCCCGGACACCGGGAGAGCCGCTCTTCGGCAACAGCAGCGTCGTCCGTCGTCCCAGAGCCGCAAGCTCGGGTATCAGGTCGTCCAGATCGACCGGCGGACCTGCAAAGCTCTGCGCCACGGGTGGGCCTCCTAGGATCAACGGCTTCCGGCACGTGGGCAAGCTACCTTTCCTCCGGAAACTACTGGGGAGTCCCTCCACGTCACAGTGCTGGACGGACTTGTCATCGGGGAGGGAACCCATGGACTCGACGGGCGACGCCATCGACTTGATCCACCTGGCCGACCGGCCGGGCACCAGCGGGCACAGCGTCTCCGTGCGCGTTCTGGGACGCTCCCAGCCCGGCAACCTGTTCGCCCACGACTTCCTCGAATGCGAGATCGTCATCGCGGCGGAGTCCCTCAACGCCATGTTCTCAGTGACCCTCCTCCCGGAAGATCTGGAGGACTGGGCGGAGGTCTTGGCGACCCTGGAGACCCGGCGATCCGCCATATGGCTCGATTCGGGGCGGACACCGTCGTTGAAGTTCAAGCCCGACGGCCACGACCGGATGTCGGTGTCGGCCCACGACGGACCCGCCTCAGGAGTCACTGTCACCGTCCCGCTGTTCGCACTTCCGACGGACTGGGTCGGCAAGCAGCGCGACCTGCTCACGCGGGTGTTGGAGGTCTACCCCCGCGAAGTCGTGGAAACGTCACCCGGCGCCTACGAGTGGCGCCGAACCAACAACACCTGACGACCCAGCCCCACCAAAAAGCCCCCGACCTGCCAAGAAACCGCAGGTCGGGGGCTTATCAGCGTCGCGTTACTTCTTCTTGCCCTGGGTCTTGCCGGAGATCTTGGTGAGCTGGGTTTTTGCTGGTCAGGGGCGGTGGACTCGCGCGCCTGGTGGTCGTCATTGGTTATCCTTGGGCGCTGTCGAGCAACCTCGGACGGCCCAGGGACGGCCCAGCTTCGCCCCACTCGACTGACGGCCGGCACCCCCGATACACCCCGTCTGAACCTCAGCCGACGACAGTCAGCCACGACGGCGGGTGCGCCGACCGACCACGCACGCGTATGCCTCGATGCACCCCCACCGGCCTCAGCCACGCTGCCATGCGTCGACCAGCGCAAGCCGCGTCGACCGATCCGTGACGACGATGCATGAGCCCTCAGCTTGGGAAGCTCGGGTCTCTTGGCCGCGGTTGCAGCGGTGACCTGCGGCGGAGCGATGTGGGAGTCTTGGTCGCATTCGGGGCAAGGTCCCGCTGTTCCCCGTGGTTCCCCGCAGGATGTGGCACGCGAATGGCACGGCACAACGCCGACGAACAGCGGCGGGCGAGTCTCCGCCCAAGTTCCTACGGGACGAAGAGGCCATCGCGCAAGGTGCCACGCATGCGCTTCCTCCGGCGGGACTTGCTCTGGTCGACGGCCGGACAGCGTGGCTCGGGCTGGCGGGGGTACAGCGAGGCACACGCGCGCCTGCACGGTCGGCTGATCCGCCATCGTGGCTGACTGTCGTCGGTTGAGGCTCAGACGCTCCCGGGCCCAGCTCCGCCAAGGGACGTTCACGGCGAAGGGGTTGTCGGCCCTGCGGGTCCCCGGATGTCAGGGACCAGCGGTGAGTGTCTAATTGCGTGCCGTCAAGGGCGACGGCGAGGGGCGGTATTCCAAGATCCTGCCCATGCTGAGCATCGACTCGGCGGTGGCGGTGAGGAAGCCTCGTGACCTCTGTCAGGACGGGCCTGAATGGGACGAGATCCGCCGCCATGGCCGTGGTCTTCTGGCGGGAGGACAAGATGGTGCAAAGTGATTAAAACTTGTCCTTGTAGCTGTGCGTGGCGATCTCCCAAGCTTTTTTCTCTGTGAACTCAGAAAAAACTGGAATGGGGGCTGAATCGCTCTGAGCGTAGCCGCTCGGAAGGCCGGCCAATTTTTCGTTTGCCTCGAGGATTTTGGAGACTTCCTCAGGGGAACTTGCGTGTGTCGTAGCCATGGTCGCCGCCGGTTCAAGTCTGTGGAAAAGCCGATGGCGGGTGCTGAAGAGACCTTCCCATCTCAGCCATTTTGGCCTGTAATCCCTCACCATGCAACCGGAGGATACGCCCCAGCCTGAGCAAAGTCAAGCATTATACCGTAGCGGGCTTGGATTGTCATCTGTTGGCCGCTGTCACTCCAACAGCTTCCACCGTTTGCGATAGTGCGTCCGGAGCCCATCAATAGGAATTATGCCCGAACTGGACGAAATACTCGAGTCTGGAACTTCGACGCAGATAACGTTCCGCTTGATGGATGAGCCGACGCGCTGGCGCTTGCGAGCTGTCGAGGAAATCGACTTTCCGAGCACCCTATTTTCTGAGCGGACACGAACAATCCATGTAAGCTCGCTAGGCAATGCCCTACGTTTCGATCCAGCACTTAATGTGCACTGGGCCGACCACAAAGCTGAAGCGTGGCTGCGACTCCCAGTCGGGAGCGTGCCCCGCAGGCCGCCGCTCGGATTTGAACTATCCATAGCGGATAAGCCCGCATATCGCGTGCATCGACACAAGAGCTCTGATTTGCAAGCCCGCTACTTGGCGCACCTAACGGTACTTCTACTGCAGCAAGGCCTAGCTCAGAAAGTCCCGATGAATGCCTCGGCCCTATTGGTCGACAGGAGGCTAGTTCGATTCTTCATGGCCATATTTGCCGTCGATCGCGAGCAGTGGTACCAAGCCAACTCCTTCTTCAAACATGATGTATTGAAGAACTACTTCCGGGCCGCTGGAATTGTTGGCGGTTGGATCCCTGCGACGGCTGAGATCTGGGAGCGACGGGACTCGCCAATCAGGGGCCTGCTCAATCAACTAGTCGGCATCACTTTCAACAAGCATAACCCGTCCCAGAATCCATTGATCGCTCTACCGCTCCTTAAGGAAATTCACGACTTCGACCTCGATGAAGTAACAGAATTCAATGATATCGCTCTCGGCTACTTGAGAAAACTTAAAAACTACCTGGGAGAGGTTTCAAGGCTGGCGGTCCATGCGCCTCCGGAGACATCAATATTGGCTTACAAGATACTGCTTCGCTACGCTCAGTATGGTGATTTTTGGGTTGTCATGAGTGACTGCCGGGTGCCCTTGGGGGAACCATTCACTATCAGGGTGCAAGAAAAGCGAGAAGTGGAATCCGGCAAGAGGAATATACTTAATGAGCCGGTTGTGTACAAGGATGCGCAGGTCAACCAAATCAGCTGCCGAATCACCACCGAAAATGTGGAATTTAATAAACGGTCCTTCGCCCTCTTGAGCGAAGACGGTTCCCGCAGGCTGAGCTCTTACCCAGAAGAGTTGTTCAAGAGTGAGGAATTGTTGGTACTTGCCTCTGCTGATCCGAAGAGGGATAGGCGAATCCGGGTCCGCGTCAAGCTCCGCCCTACTCATCTGGTGCGCCTGCTTCAGCGGATAGTTCTAGGTTCCATCCTTGCCACCTGGATGACTGTGGTCGCATATGGATTTAACTGGATCCACTGGCTTACGGCCGGCAATCTTTCGCTCTTGTTGCTTCCAACCACATTTGCCGGGTCCCTGTTGCTGGTTAAGGAGTCGTCACAGCTAGGCGCTACCCTCATGAGACGGTTGCGCTGTTGGATTGCGGTGCTCTTGGCTGTGCTGTGGGGGACAGTGCTATTGCTTTACATAGCGAACCGTCCTTTGGTTCGGCAGCCTCAGCCAGAACCTTCCGTTAGCGAAACCGCGACTCCGACACAAATAATGACTGATTCACCTAAGCCATGAAGACGGATGAAGACGGGCTGGCTACCCGCGGTACAGCTCCGTGAGTCCTGGTTGGAACCGGAATGAAATGCGGGCCTCCCTCGCCGAGGGCAAAGCTTTCTGGGTGTACCGAGATGTACTTACGGCTGGGTTACTGCACACCCGTTAAGGAGAGAGGTTGGAGAGTGCGGGCGTTGACCTGAAGCTTCGATACCTGGTCAGACTGCCGAGAACTCGACCGCGCGACACCCCGTTAACCATGGCTGCCCCCCATCTGGCATGGCGGTGGCCGAACCTCGGCCGACGACAGTCAGCTACGACGGCGGGTGCGTCGACCAATCACGCACGCGTATGCCTCGCTGCACCCCCACTGGCCTCGGCCACGCTACCGGCTTGTGCCGTCGACCAGAGGAAGTAGTGGCGGCTGGCCCGTGACGACGATGGAGGGTCCGCAGAATGCTGCGATCAGTGAGACAGGTTAAATCCGTTTTGCCAGGAGCGGGCGGATCGGATCCCACATTTCATTGACATCGTCGGCATACGCATAGGCCCACGTTGTGATGAATGCTCGCTGGACCAGCTCTTCACTTAGAAAGTCCAAATCTTCTCCGATTTGGCGAAAAATATTGTGACGGTCGCCGTTAGTGTATGACCTCTGCACTACCGACTGTCGCACTTGTTCTTGCATGAAGCTATCCAAATGCAATGAGATCGTCAGTTTGCCCAAAAGGGTTGGAATCTCCTTTAGGCCCGTCAAGATGCGATCGATAATCAGCTCTTCTGGGTCACTTTCCCCAGGAATGAAAGACAAGTCCGAAAAAAATTGGGGTTCATTTTCTGGCGCAGAGATTGTTACTCGCTTCGGCGCGAATCCGTCCTCTTTCCTCTTGTCTCCGTCCAGTAGGGCAACTGCAAAGAACCTGCGTGCCGGGCTAGCGTTATGGAATCGGGTGTGATCTCTCGCAGGCGCAGCGCCACCGAGCTTGTGGATCTCAATCCCAGAGCGATCAAGGCCATGCTTCTGGCAGTAAGCGCGCAAGGTAATGTCGGCGACAATTTCGTCGAATCGATCTTCGGTGAATACTGCAACTCGGGCGTTGATTTGCCCCGTCAATGCCCGCAACGAGGCAATGTCCAGCTTTCCCTGCTTCACTTCCCCTTTGTACGCGACCCATACGGCCTCGTTTGGAAGAGGCATAAGAGCATCGTTGGAATGGGTAGTAAAAATTACCTGGATAGACTTCCGCTTGGCGACCCCAATAAAGTATTCGACAAGTCGACGCGTCGCGACAGGGTGGAGTCCGTTTTCAATCTCTTCCACGAGGATCAATGCGTGATTCTGTGCCGCTTCGATCTGGGACACGATTCGAATTACGCTGGCCTCGCCCGCGCCGAAGTGGAATTCGGAGTATCCGGCGGTTTCGTCAGTGGCCTGGGAGGCGAAGATGGAGAGACCCCCTTCGCCTGAATTTACGCGGAGATACGCGGCGGCGTCCTTGCCGAGGATTGCTTCCACCGCCTGAATCACCGGGGCTGTCAGTTGGTCTTCGGAGAATCCCTGGAAGCCAGATCCGATGAATCGGGAAAGTTCCTTTCGTTCGCTAGCCGGTAGGGTCCTGCTTACGCCGAAAATCAAAACATCACGATCGACTGCATCGCGATTCCATTTCGCCTTGAGGTAGCTTGCAGTCCGACTGATGGTGGTGCTGCTCATTTCGCGCTTGTCAAGGATTTCGTATTCAACCTTCCAGTTCTTCATGCTCTCGTCGTACTTACCACTCTTGGCAAAGAAACGTCGTGGGACTACGCCTTGATGAATCAAGGCTGCCGCCCCCAGAATTGTGGTCTTTCCGGAGCCATTTGGCCCCACAAGAGCTGTTACCGGAAAGTCGAAATTAATTTCGCGATTTTCGAATCCGCGGAGCTTCACGAGGCGAACACGCCGGAGGTATTTGTCGTATGCTCGCTTGTTTACTCGCGAGAAGAGTGCCATAATGTCACTGTTGCGGATTTCGCTTTTCACTCGCGCCCCTCCAGTTTGCCTCTCAATGGCACCGCTAGCATACGAGACCGCCCCAGTTGTGACATACCGTTTCTCTGACGTCAGGCTGGCTGTTTGCTGTGTGCGCGGCACGGGCGCCGGCAGGGCTGGAGCGGGGCGCAGACAGGAGCGCAGGCCCGGCCGGGGGTCGGGCCGCGCGCGGGGAGCGGAGCGAGCCGCCTTGAACCAGTAGAGAAAGTTGTAACTCAGTCGGTCGCGCGGGGCCTGTCCGGTCCCGGGAGATGCTTGACACTTCGATCCCAGCTGATGGTTGACGGTGGCCGTGATCGGCTTTGCTGTGCACGTCGTTGCGGCGTGTGGCAGGAGGCCGGGATTGGCTCTGGTGGAGTTGTCGGTTGTCGAGCAGAGATACCGGGCTGTGCTTGCGGTCCTGGCGGGGGCGACGGTGACGGAGGTCGCCGCCCGGCTCGGTGTGTCGCGGCAGACGGTCAGTGGGTGGAAGTCGCGGTATGCCGTCTCGGGTCTGGCCGGCCTGGCTGACCGGTCGCGCAGGCCGGTTTCGTGTCCGCATCAGGCTTCTGCCGAGGTGGAGGCGGCGGTGTGTGAGCTGCGGCGTGAGCATCCACGGTGGGGCCCGCGGCGGATCGCTCATGTGCTGGAGCGTTCCGGGGCGGTGGCGCCGGTGCCGTCTCGGATGACGGTGTATCGGATCTTGGTCCGTCACGGGCTGGTGGAGTCGGGGGTTCGGCGCCGGAAGCGGTCGGATTACAAGCGCTGGCAGCGGGACAGGCCGATGCAGCTGTGGCAGATGGACATCGTCGGTGGGGTGATGCTTGTCGACCCGGTGACGGGTGAGTTGTCCGAGGTCAAGGTCGTGACGGGTGTGGATGATCATTCCCGGTACTGCGTGATCGCGTCGGTGGTCGAGCGGGCGACCGGGCGGGCGGTGTGTGCGGCGTTCGCTGGGGCTTTGCAGGCGTTCGGGGTGCCGGAGGAGGTGCTGACCGACAACGGCAAGCAGTTCACCGACCGGTTCGGGCACGGTGGTGAGGTGTTGTTCGACCGGATCTGCCGGGAGAACGGGATCGCGCACCGGCTGACGCAGCCGGCGTCGCCGACCACGACGGGCAAGGTGGAGCGGTTCCATCAGACGCTGCGGCGTGAACTCCTCGACGACTGCGGCGCGTTCGAGAGCATCCAGGCGGCTCGGACGGCGCTGGACGCGTGGGTTCAGGAATACAACTCCGTGCGTCCGCATCAGGCGCTGGACATGCAGTCCCCCGCGGACCGGTTCGCCCCGGTTCCTGAGTCGGAGCGGGATGTGCTGGGGCTGCGAGTGCCTGGGGTGCTTGCGCTGGTGCCGCAGCAGCGGGCGGCTCCTGCCGCGGTGCCGGATCCGGCCGATGCGGCGCCTGCCCCTCTGCCCGAGGTGGCGCAGGTGGAGGAGGGCGGGTCGGTGGAGTTCGAGCGGGTGGTGCCGGCGAGTGGGAATCTGCAGGTTGCGGGCAAGCAGTTCTGGCTCGGGCCGGCCCGCTCGGGGCTGACGGTTACGTTCTGGGCCGACACCGCGGTGATCCATGTGCTGGTCGCGGGGACGCGGATCAAGACCGTGCGCTCGCACC
This sequence comes from Streptomyces sp. NPDC001858, assembly GCF_053594615.1. Classification (NCBI taxonomy): domain Bacteria; kingdom Bacillati; phylum Actinomycetota; class Actinomycetes; order Kitasatosporales; family Streptomycetaceae; genus Streptomyces; species Streptomyces sp. NPDC001858. The sequence continues at coordinate 2,572 of NZ_JBSFEV010000004.1, read as the reverse complement.
TGTCCGTCTCTGATCTGGCGGTGCTGGCGGCCCGGGGAGGACGTGCGGCGGGGCCGGCCCCGCTGCCTGTCGGTGACGGGGCGGCGTTCGAGGTGGACCGGGTGGTGAACAACAGCGGGCTGGTGGGCCTGGGCGGGCACCAGGTGCTGGCGGCGGAGATTCTCGGCGGCCGCCAGGTGGGCGTCCGGATCGAGGGTGAGACGCTGTCGTTTTTCGACCTGTCCTCGCGGGAGCTGCTGCGGGTGCGGCCCAACCCGCTCAGCTCCGACGCGATCCAGCGTCTGCGCGGTCTGCGGCCCGCAGGCCCGCCGCCCAGGCCGAGCGTGGAGCCGGTGCGGGTGCAGCGGCGGGTCAGCGCTGTGGGCACGATCATGGTCTGCCGCCAGAGCGTCTCCCTTGGCCGCCCCTATGCAGGCCAGACGGTGACCGTGCACGTGTCTGAGACGACCATCACCGTCGAGCTGGACGGCCAGGTCCGGGTTATCCGGCGCACCACCGACATCCCCGTCCGCCACGTGAAGGCGAACAAGCCCTACAAGGTTTCCGATGTTGTCTAGGCCCACCGTCAAGCATCACCTGGGACCAAAACGTCAGCCATCACCTGGGACTAGACACGGTCGCGCGGGGCCTGTGAGGCTTGAAGTCGTGAGCGCACGGCGGAAGTTGCCTGCCCTGACGGTGTGCCATCGGCAGGAAGAGCGCTGGTCGGACCGTCCATGTGATGCGGGTGCTGACGTGGGTGATGGATACCGTCCAGGGCTCCCGGCGCAAGAGGGCTCGTCTCGTGTCGATGCGGTCGTCGTGGAGCCGCGTCCACGCTTCTTGGGAGGCTGCCGTGTCGAGGGCCGGTGAGATGGTGCGCAGGATCGTCGCCACCCAGTTGTTCGCCTCGACCGCCGAGTAGGCGTCGAAGGATCCGAAGAGTGCCGGCGGATGCTGCCCGCCGAGCTTCTCCGTCCAGCACTCGCACCAGAACCCGTTCCTGGTCGTCGTCCTCAGCATGGGTGGCCTCCTCGGCGTACGTCCGTGAAGAGCTCCGCGGTGACCGTGTGACCGCCGTCGCTGTCGTGGATCACGACCCGATGGGCGATCGCGCTGACCATGCCGAGGCCCCGGCCGTGTTCGGCGTCCTGGTCCTGGTGCTCGGCCTTGGGTGCCGTGCCGGTGCCTCCGTCGTCCGTCACCGAGACCGCGACCACCTGCGCCGAGACGGCTACGGCCAGGTGGAAGCTTCCGGACTCCAGGCCGCTGGCCGTATGGAGGATCGCGTTCGCGCTCAGCTCGCTCACGATCAGTTCGGCGTCTTCGGCAAAAGGGGAGCCGCGCAGGATGTCGCGCGTCCAGCGCCGGGCCCGGCTGACCTCTTCCGGGAAACCTGGGCAAGACAGTCCCCAGACCCGGGCAGTACTCGTATACTCGTGCATACAAGTTCCTTCATGCTGGTAGGCCGCCATGTGCAGCGGGTTCGGACTAGACGAGTTTCACGCCGTCGTGGGCGCGAATGGCCGGCGGGGATGCCGCGTCCAATGCGTCGATGACGCGGATCGCGTACGCCTCGTCGGCGAGTTCGGAGACTTCTTCACGGGTGACCCACCGCAGGGCGCGGGTCTCGTCGCCGGTCGTCGGCGTGCCGTCGGCCGCTTCGCACCGGAAGACCAGCGAGACGATCAGGCCCGTCATGTTCTTGTAGACGCCCGTGAGGGTCGCGGGAAGTGTGATCTTGACGCCGGTCTCTTCGAGGACCTCGCGCTGAAGGGCTTCGGGGATGGACTCCTCACGTTCGAGGATTCCGCCCGGCGGTTCCCAGTGACCGTTGTCGCGGCGCTGGATCAGGAGGGCCCGGCCCTGGTCGTCGACGACGACCCCGGCCACGCTCACGGAGTGCGGGCGTTCTGTGCTCACGTTCCTCGGCCCTCTCGGATGGCTAGGCTCTCCACCGTAGCAACAACACTCGCCCACTCGTCTAGATACCTAAAGGAGTACACGTGAGCCCTCTGTCTTCGGGCCTGCTCGGTGATCTCGACCCCACGAGCGATCGTGCGGTCTTTCGCCAGATCGCCGACCAGCTGCGTGAGGCCATCGACCGTGGGCGATTCCGGGAGGGGGAGAAGCTCCCCTCTGAGGCCGAGCTCGTCGACCACTACGGGGTCTCCCGCATGACGGTCAGGAACTCCTTCTCCATCCTCCAGGGCGAGGGCCTGGTGCACGCCGAGCACGGCAAGGGCGTCTTCGTCCGACCGCGCCCGCCCGTGCGACGGCTCGCGTCGGACCGGTTCGCCCGGCGGCACCGAGAGCAGGGGAAGTCCGCGTTCATCGTCGAAGCCGATGCCGTCGGCAGCCACCCCAAGGTCGACAGCCTCGAGGTCAAGGAGGAGAAAGCCAGTCAGGACATCTCCACCCGCCTCGGGTCCGTGCGGCGGGTCCTGGCACGTCGGCGCCGCTATCTCCTCGACGGGCGTCCGGTCGAGTTCGCCACGTCCTACCTGCCGCTCGACATCGCCCGCGGTACGCAGATCGCCGAACCCAACCCCGGTCCCGGCGGCATTTACGCCCGACTCGAAGAGCTGGGGCA